>NZ_JARWQD010000337.1 GCF_029869545.1 Nocardia wallacei
GGGGGGGGGGGGCGCGGGCGGCGCCCTCCCCCCCTCTTCTTTATTGGGGGGGGGGGGGGGGCCTGCCCCCCCGCGGGCGCGCCCCCCCCCGCGGCGGCGGGGGCCCCCGTCTCCCGTGCGGTGCGCGAGCGCCGCACCTCCAGCACACCGCTCTGCTCCAGGCCGCGCACCACCGCCCGATAGCGCTCCCGCAGTGCCGTGTCGTAATCGTGGTGCCCGGCCGCCGCCTCGGCGGCGCCGCGATGGCTGTCGGCGGCGCCGAGTCGCGGTGGGGGTGGCGCGGCCGGTTCGGCGATCGGCGGCGCTGGTCGATCGGAGCCGTCCGCCGGAAGGACGTCGGGCGCGACCGGGATTCCGGTATCCCAGGGCTCGCGCGGGCCCGTGCCCGTCACGTCACCACCGTCCGAACGGTGCCGGGCCCGGCCGGGAGGCGGATGTCGCGGCCCTCGCGGCGGCAGCATCGGTCGACGTAGGCCACCACGTCGGAGGCGGATTCGACGACCTCGCTCGCCGCCGTGAGGAACAGCACCGCCGCGGTCGCCAGCACGATCGTGGCCCAGCGATGGGTGCCGGAGACCTCGGCGACCAGCAGCACGACGCCCAGCAGCGGCACGACCAGCACCAGCAGCAGGGCGCGCAGCGACAGCCAGACGCCGGACAGCCGCCACTGCGCCCCTGCGGCCAGATTCCGTGCCCGCGCCGCCGCGTCGCGATACGGCACCGGCTCGTCGAACAGCACCGGTGCGATGAGACAGCGGCGCGCCCGCAGCCACCCCAGCCAGGCGAGCGCGGGCGGCAGCGTGATGATCAGCGCCGCACCGGGTATCAGCACGCCGAGGCCGATCGCGGTCGACATCGCCCGGTACCGCAGCAGCCGTCCGGCGTTCGCCGTCGGCCCGCGTGCCGCCGCACGCCAGGTGATCGCCCTGCGGTGTGCGCTCGCCAATCCCAGGGGAACGGCGATCCCGCGCACGTACCAACGCAGCAACCAGGCGAATGCCAGTGTGGAAAGCACTGCCGACCAAGCGGTTCCGATATCCGAGCCCTCGGTGAGCGCCGAACCCGCCGCGGTGATCGCGACCACCGACCCCGCCGCGATCGCGACCGCGGCCCCCACCAGTCCCGCCAGCGGGCGGACGTGCGATTGGATCACCGCGAACGGCAGATCCAGCAGCTCGCGAAACGACAGCGGCCGACAGGGCAGCGCCGCGGCCTCGGGCGGCACCGAGCCCGGCGACGGACCGGCCCCCTCGGCCGCGGCTGGCAACACGCGCCCGAGTTTATCCGGGGCGCTGCGGTACGGGCGGGTCCGGACTCAGCGTTCGAGCAGGTGGTCGACGACCGCCCGGTAGCGGGCCGGGTCGATGGGGGGCAGTCCGAGCAGGGCGCGCAGATACACTCCGTCGCCGACCAGGCGGATGATGTCGGCCCGGACCGGGTCGTCCATTTCCTGGTCCAGGCCCGTGCCCCAGGCGTCCATGGTGTCGATGAGGGCCCGCTGCACCTCGTCCGCGCTGTCGTCCTGTGCGGCGTCGACGGTGCGCATGGCCGCGACCATGGACCGGAACAGCGCTATCTCCAGCGCATCGGCGTCGTCGTCCGGGCTCGGCGTCTGCAGATACCACTCGGCGACCGATTTGTCCTGCGCGACGGCGCTGTGCAACTGCTGCTCCGCGCGTTCGCCGAGCCGCCGCACCAGCCCGGCCAGCAGCGCGTCCTTGCTCTTGAAGTGGTACAGCAGGCCGCCCTTGGAGACGCCCGCGGCCGCGGCCACGCTTTCCAGGGTCACCTGGGACATGCCCTTCTCCAGCAGCAGCGTCTCCAGGGCGTCGAGGATCCGATCGCGGGTGGTCGTTGTCACGCCCGCAACTGTACCGTCCGGACGGTTATCCTGTTACTGTACCGTCTGGACGGTAAGAAGAATCGGACCACGGAAGTCGAGAGGGATATGAACACCACCGCTGTCGCGCGCCGGGCGACCACCCGGGACTGGGCCGGACTCGGCGTCCTGGTGCTGGCGCTGCTGCTCATCTCCGTGGACGCGACGGTGCTGGATATCGCGGTGCCCGCGATCAGCGCCCACCTCGCGCCGACCACACCGCAGCTGTTGTGGATCATCGACGTGTACTCGTTCGTGCTGGCCGGTCTGCTGGTCACGATGGGCACCCTCGGCGACCGCATCGGCCGACGGCGGCTGCTGCTGATCGGTGCCGCCGGATTCGGCGTCGCCTCCGCGATCGCCGCGTGGTCGGTGAATCCGGAGATGCTGATCGCCGCGCGCGTGCTGCAGGGCATCGCCGGTGCCACGCTGATGCCCGCCACGCTCGGGCTGATCCGCGCGATGTTCACCGACGCGCGCCAGCGCACCACCGCGATCGCGGTATGGAGCGCCGCGGCCACCGGTGGTGCGGCGCTCGGCCCGCTGCTGGGCGGCTGGCTGCTCGAGCACTTCTGGTGGGGCTCGGTATTCCTGATCAACCTGCCGGTGATGGCGGTTCTCGTGGCGCTGGGCCCGCTGCTGGTGCCGGAGTCGCGCGACCCACACCCGGGCCGTTTCGACCTGGCCAGTGCCGGGCTGTCGATGCTGGCGATGGTGCCGATCGTGTACGCGGTCAAGGAGATCGCCGCGCACGGGCCGAGCCTGCCGATGGTGGGTATCGCCGCCGTCGGTGTCGTGGCCGGTGTGCTGTTCGTGCGGCGGCAGCGGAGCCTGGCGGATCCGATGCTGGATCTGCGGCTGTTCGCGCTGCCGCGGTTCCGCACCGCGGTGCTGACCAGCCTCCTGGCGGTGTTCGCGCTGGCGGGTGTGCTGTTCTTCGGGTCGCAGTATCTGCAGCTGGTGCAGGGCCGTTCGCCGCTGGACGCCGGGCTGCACCTGCTGCCGGGCATGCTGGCCAGCATGGTGACGGCGCTGGTGTCGGCGTGGCTGGTGCGGGTGTGGCAGCCGAGCAAGGTGCTCGCCGGTGCGCTGGTGGTCGCCGCCCTCGGCGCCGGGCTGTTCGTGTGGCTCGGTGCCGATCCGGCCGCGGGTGCCACGGCGTTCGTCGCCGGGTTCCTGCTGGTGGGCGCCGGTGTCGGTGTGGCGCTGACGGTTTCGTCGGATCTGGTGGTCGGCTCGGCTCCGGCCGAGCGCGCCGGTGCGGCGGCTGCGGTGTCGGAAACCGCCTACGAGGCCGGTATCGCGCTCGGTGTCGCGGTGCTCGGCAGCGTGGTGATGGCGGTGTTCCGGCACGGCCTGGACGTGTCCCGGGTGCCGCAGTCGCAGCTGGGCGCGGCCCGCGAATCCCTCGGCGGCGCAGTCGATACCGCCCGGGGTCTTCCGGACCAGGCGGCCGCGGCCCTGCTGGATTCCGCCCGCGAGGCGTTCGTGGCCGGTATCCACCTCGCGGCGATCGCAACGGCCGCGATCCTGCTGCTGGCCGCGGTGATCGCCTTCCGAACCAGGACCACGGCAGCCGATCCCCAGCCCGCCCCACGGCCGGAGTCGCCGGTCCGGTCGGGCCGTGCAACCCGTCCCGCCCCGAAACCCGCTCCCGCCGAAACGCATTCGCCTCGGCAAGCCGAAGACCGCGCGACCCGCTAAGCATCCGCGCCGCCGGGACCACACGGCCCGTCGGCGTCCGCCCGCTGATGCGGGGACGGCATGGCCCGGTGGTGTCCGCGCCGCTGGTGCGGGGACCGCGCGGCCCGGTCACCTCGGCGGCGCTGATGTGGGGACTGTGTGGACCGGTCACGCCCGGACCGCCGACCTGGCTAGCCGGGGCGGCGGCGGGAGTCGGTCGTCGGATGTCTGCGGGGGCGCGGAGTTGTCGGTACCGATATGTCCGAGCCGTGCGGCGAAGGTGGCTGTCGGTCAGACCAGGAGGCGGCCGCCGTCCATGACGATGATCTCGCCGGTTACCCAGGCGCTGGAGGGTTCGGCCAGGCGGGTGATCCACGGGACGACGTCGTCCACCTGGCCGATGCGTCCGGCGGGGGCGTCGGCGGCGTAGCCCGCTCGCTGGGCGGCGACATCCTCCGGCGTCAGCCCGCCGACGCCCAGGATCGGCGTCTCGACCGCGCCGGGTGCCACGCCGTTGACGCGAATTCCCTTGGGCGCCAATTCCACCGCCCAACTCCGGATGAGGCTGTCCACCGCCGCCTTCGTGGCAGCGTACACCGACGAGACCGCCTCCGCGCGCTGTGCGGAGATGCTGGAGACGACCACGATGTTGCCGCCGGGCGAGGTCAGCAGCGGCAGCAGCCGCCCGGTGAGCAGGGTCGGCGCGACGACGTTGACCTCGAGCTGCTCACGCACCGACGCGGCCGCCAGCGCGTCCAGCGGGGTGGGACGGAAGATTCCGGCGTTGTGCACCAGCACATCCAGGCCGCCGTGCGCGGCAACGGATTCCGCGATCGCATCGACCCCGGCCGCGGTGGTCGCATCGGCCGCAAGCGGCACGACGGCGTCGTGCCGCGCGGCGACCTCCTCGAGGGGCTGGGCGCGGCGGCCGACCACGGTCACCCGCGCGGCCCCCTGGTCCGCGAATGCCAGCGCCGCGGCGCGACCGATGCCGGTCCCGCCGCCGGTGACGACGATGTGCTGCCCTGCGAACGGCTTGTCGGACACGGTTCAACTCCTCTCGGGCATCGGCCCGCTGCCGTCACCCGATGCGAGGCAACGCGGTCCCGACGGTCGGCATTCCGTGCTTGTCACAGTCGGGGCATACGCGTCGTCGTCCCCGTGTTGTCAGATGTCACCCGACTCGAAGGAAATTCGCATGTCCATCGAAATCAGCAATCCGGCCGAGCTGCACGACCCGACCGGGTTCGGCTACAGCCATGTCGCCCGGGTGACCGGCGAGTTGGTCTTCATCGCCGGTCAGTACGACTCGGATGCGGACGGGCACACCACCAGCGACGACTTCGCCACGCAGGTGGATCGCGCCTTCGCCAATCTCGGAACGGCTTTGCGCTCGGTCGGTCTGGACTTCGCCGATGTGGCGCAGCTGCGGACCCATATCGTCGATCACGACCTGGACAAGCTCGGCGTGATCGGCAAGAAGGTCGCCCAGATCTGGGGTGACCGCCCGCCGACCCAGACCCTGACCGGGGTGGCGGCACTCGCGATGCCGGGCATGCAGTTCGAGGTGGATGCCGTCGCTGTGCGCGGCTGAATCATCCCGACCGCGCCTACTTCTTGCAGGTCTTGTCCATGTGCTGGGTCACCTTCTGTGCGGAGGTGCCCAGCTGTCCGGCGGCCGCGGCATTGGCCTCGGACTTCGCGCGCATATCCGCGAGGCCCCTGGTCGGATCGGACAGATCCGTGGACGTCATGCTCGCGTTGTTCTTGTTGATCTGCTCGAGGGAGTTCGCGTAGGTCTCCCAGTCGGACTTGATGTCGTCCGGCGCGACCTCGGCGATCTTGCGTGACTTGCTCACCATCTCCGCCGAGGAGGAACCGGGATCGGTGCTCACCGTGCCCATGTCCTTGACCGCGTCGCAGTACGCGGACGACGAATCGCCACTACTACAGCCGCTGAGGACGCCGACGGTAACAGCGCAGGCCGCAACGGCCGTGAAGATACGCATGAATACGGGACCCTTCCGTATGTCTCGTTAGCCCAAATTTCCCCGGGGTGCTCAGCAACCTACCGGACGCGTGCCGACCCGGCCAGCTCGGCAGTGCCCCCAGGTCTCGGGGCACGAACCGGGTGCGAGCGCTCGAAAACCGTTGGCACCTGGCCTTTTACATGTTCAACGTGAAACATTCGGTCGGGAGCTTCAGTCCCGGTCCGAGGCCGGGGGCAGCTGTCGGGGCCCGCGGTACTCCAGTTCGCCCGCACCCGGGCGAGCCTGCAGCGCATCGTTCCCGTGCGGGGCATCCAGGCCGTGCTGCGCCTGCGCGGATCCCCGGGCGAGCGCGGCGTGGTGTGGATCGTGGGAAGGATAGGACGCATCGATGACCCGGGTCTCGCGCTGCGGTGCGCCGGTCGGCTGTCCGCCGGGCGCGGAATAAC
The DNA here is from genome assembly GCF_029869545.1 of Nocardia wallacei. GTDB lineage: Bacteria > Actinomycetota > Actinomycetes > Mycobacteriales > Mycobacteriaceae > Nocardia > Nocardia wallacei_A. The sequence goes on from NZ_JARWQD010000337.1 coordinate 6,000, forward strand.
CCGAATCATCGGAGTTCACCGTGACCTTGCGGGTGCGGCGCAGGGTGAAGGTGATCTCCTCGGCCTCCTCGAACGCCTGCCGCACGGTGCGCATCGGGTGGGTGGCGGTATCGACGGCATTGGCGACGAAGGAGGGCACCAGCGGCCGGATCCAGCGGGCCGCGGTATCGGTGAAGGGCACCGTGCCGATCACCGGAAGCTCCAGCCCGCCACCCTTTTTCGGCTCCGGACGCGCGGCGCTCGCCGGGACCACGGCCCCGTGCGGATCCACCGGGGCGAGCTGACCCGACGGGAGCCGGGCGGGCAGGTTGTGCGGCGGTGTCACATTCCCCTCCTGAGACACGGAGCTGTGGCCTCCGGCCGCGGGTGCGGGCGGAAGTTCTGCGAGAGACTCGAAATCGGCGACCACGCGGCGCGCGGGTTCGGTGATACCGATCTCGAAGTTGCCGATCGCGGCGACGATGCGCTTGCGCTGCCGTTCCCGATCGATCGCGGTGTCGGCGTGCACGGCCAGGTGGGCCGCGGCCAATTCGTGGTCGGCGCGCAGCTTTTCGGCCTCGGCGCGTACCTCGGCCCGCTTCACCGCGATGGCGGCCGTGGCGGACTGCTCGGCCCGGTCGGCCGCCGCCCGCGCCGCGACCCGGCGGTCGAACGAGGTCTCCCCGCGCCACCACCGCAGCAGCAGCGGCAGCAGCGCCAGGGCCACGGCGACGACGATGGTCGCCAACCGGAGCAGCAGGGCCCCGGCATGGCCCGCGGTGTAGTCGTGCATCGCCAGCCAGCGGGCGCCCAGCCCGCGATCGCCGGTGTCGAAGGCGTCGGCGCGGGCACCGTCGAGTGCCTGCTGCCGCTGCGTGATCCGGTCGTCGAGGGGCTGCACGCGGGCCTGCGCGGCGGCCAGCCGGGCGCGAGCGTCGGCGAGCATCTCGTTGGCGGTCTGCGTCTCGGGGCCGCTGCCGGGCACCCCGGTGATCTTGGTCTGCGGGCATTCCGGCGACGGGTTGTACTCACAGCGCGCGATCGTCAGGCTCTGATCGATATCGCCCTGCGCCTTGGTGATCGCCTGTTCGAGACCGGCCCGCTCGGTGCGCGACTGCTCCAGATCGGTACGCGCGGTGACCACCGCGGGCGCGGATTCCGTCTCGCGCCTTGCCCTTTCGTCGAGTTCGCGATCCACGGTGCCGCCCAGCAGCACGGTGCTCGCCAGCTCGGCGACCACCACACCGGCGAGGGCCGCGACGGCGATGCGGCCGATCAGGTCACCGCGCCGCGTGCCCGACAGCGAGGCGGTGGCCAGTGCGCGCGCACCCGCGGCGATCGCCAGCAGGGCGAGCACCGCCGCGATCGCGACGACCGCGGGCGGCCAGTCCGCGGCGGCGGTCGCCAGCGTCACCACCACGCCGGAAACCACCGCGAACAGCAGGACCGCGGCGCCACCGAGCGCGTAGTGGGACCGTTCGTGCCGGTCGGTCACCTCGGCTCCCGCGCCGCCGAGCCAGGTCAGCAGGGCGATCCCGCGAGGAGTGTCGCCGCCGCCGGTGGCCGTGGGAGTTTCGGACGGTTCGGGGACGTGGGGGGCAGTCATGGGATCTCACATCCTCTAAGTCCCAGGCATTTTCGCATGGTGGCGGAACTGTCGCTCATTCGTCGTCGCCGCGCGCAAATCCAATTCAGCGTGACAGGCTGGGCTGCGTTCTACCGAGTACGAGCCGCGGGATGTGGTCAGCCTCACAGATCATCGCCGAGTGTCGCCCGCGAATCCCTAGTCTCGGAGGGTGATTGGATACCGAGGGCCGGTTCCCGGGGTTCGGCGACAGGAGGTTCGGATATGCGCGGGGCTATTTTCCTGCTGGCCACGGCGGTCTCGGCCGGAACGGTGCTCGCCGGGGCGGCACCGGTGACCGCGGAATGGATGGGGCCCGCCGCCCGGGCCGAATCACCCGCCGCCGCAGCCGAATCCGATGCGGCACTGCGCCCCCTGGTCGAATCGGTGCTCGAGCGCCTGCAGACCGCGGACGCCGTCGCCGCCGCCAAGTGGGCCACCGCCACCCGGACCGGACAGCCGCCGTCGATCGATGATCCCGCCCGGGAGGCGGAGGTGTACGACTCGATGGCCGCCGCGGGCAACGATATGGGCCTGCCCGAGGCATGGGTGCGCCAGGTGTTCCACGGCCAGATCGAGGCCAATAAAACGGTGCAGCGCGGCCTGCACACCCGCTGGCGATTCGACCCGGGCACCGCGCCCGCGACACCACCGGACCTGTCCGCGGTGCGGCCGGTGATCGACCGCTTGAACGGCGAGATCCTGCGCCGGCTGGCGGCGCATCGTGGCGAACTCTCCGGCCCGGGTTGCGCCGGGCGCTTGGCCGCCGCCGCGTTCCCGGTGCTGACTTCGGGCCGCGCCGACGCCCTGCATCAGGCGGCACTGGTGCGCGCGTCGATCGCGCTGTGCGCTGCACCGTGAGCCCGGCCGGGCGGTGTGAGAAAGTCCACTGCCCCGAGTTTGCTGAGGTTGTGCTGAAACCCACATCCAACAAAGGAAGCCGTACGGTCTGAACGCAGCCGCGACTCGCTGCCTGCGTGTCCGGAACGTCACCCGCGGGTGTCCGGAGAGTTAGCCGCCTTACATTCGGTTTGTCCGCCCCGCGGCCTGGGAATTCTTGGTTGATGCAGGTAAGAGGGCATCTTGCGGCGTACGTGCAGGCTCGTCGGGCGGCACGGCGCGACCACGGGGAACAGTGGCACACACGACTGAGCGATCATCCGTACCTGCTTTACACTGGAGAACGCGCAGGTAGTGGAGGACCGATGAAGAAGCCCAGGTAGACGCCGTTCTTAGCACAACCTAAGTTGGTTGGGCTCACGTCCTGACTTATCGTTTGCTCTTAGCGTCGGACACGAAATGTCCGGCTACAACGCCCGACCCGGCCACGAGCCGTGGCAACAGCCTAGCGGGCGAGAACGGCGCGGCGGGTAGGGAAACCGTAAGGGTTCCGTTACCGCCGAACACCCGGCTACGACCTCGAAGCGGGTGGACAACTGGAGAGTCGACTGCACGGGAAGACCATCAGCGCAGCTGGTCTCCGAAACGTCCGGGCGCAGTCTAGACGGAGGCGATCGACGAAGGCCCGATTTCATCGAAGGCCTGAATTTTTTGAAGGCAGAGGCATGACGCAACTTCCTGGCCACAGGTCCCCCGCCGGCGGTGCCGGCTACGGGCACGGACCCACCGGTCTCTACGACCCGGCGTACGAGCACGACGCCTGCGGTGTCGCGTTCGTCGTCGACATGCACGGCCGCCGCAGCCGTGACATCGTCGACAAGGCCATTACGGCATTGCTGAACCTGGAGCACCGCGGTGCCGCGGGTGCCGAGCCCAACTCGGGCGACGGCGCGGGCATCCTGATCCAGGTACCGGACCGGTTCTTCCGGTCCGTGGTCGACTTCGAGCTGCCGCCCGAGGGCTCCTACGCCACGGGTATCGCGTTCCTGCCGCAGGCCCGCCGTGAGGCGGCCCGTGCCCGCTATCACGTCGAGAAGATCGTCAAGGAAGAGGGACTGGCCGTCCTGGGCTGGCGCGAGGTCCCGATCGACGAATCGTCGCTGGGCGCCCTGTCGCGCGACGCCATGCCGACCTTCCGCCAGCTCTTCATCGCCTCGCCCGCCGACGGCGCCGAGCAGCTGTCGGGCATGGACCTGGAGCGCCGCGCCTACGTGGTGCGCAAGCGCGTCGAGCACGAGCTCGGCAAGCAGGGCCCCGGCGAGGGCGCGGTCGGCCGCGAGACCGTCTACTTCCCCAGCCTGTCCGGCCAGACCTTCGTCTACAAGGGCATGTTCACCACCCCGCAGCTGCGGGCGTTCTACCTGGACCTGCAGGACGACCGGGTGGAGTCGGCGCTGGGCATCGTGCACTCGCGCTTCTCCACCAACACCTTCCCGTCCTGGCCGCTGGCGCACCCGTTCCGCCGGGTGGCGCACAACGGTGAGATCAACACCGTCACCGGCAACGAGAACTGGATGCGCGCCCGCGAGGCGCTGCTGAACTCCGACGTGTTCGGCACCGACCACGAGGGCCGCAACCGGCTGGAGAAGATCTTCCCGGTCTGCACCCCGGGTGCCTCGGACACCGCGCGCTTCGACGAGGTGCTGGAGCTGCTGCACCTGGGCGGCCGCAGCCTGCCGCACGCCGTGCTGATGATGATCCCGGAGGCGTGGGAGCGCGTCGAGTCCATGGATCCGGCGCGCCGCGCGTTCTACCGCTACCACTCGTTCCTGATGGAGGCGTGGGACGGCCCGGCCTCGGTGTGCTTCTCCGACGGCACCGTCATCGGCGCCGTGCTGGACCGCAACGGGCTGCGCCCCAGCCGCATCTGGGTCACCGACGACGGCCTGGTCGTGATGGCGTCCGAGGTCGGCGTGCTCGATATCGAGCCGTCCAAGGTGATCAAGAAGGCGCGCCTGCAGCCGGGCCGCATGTTCCTGGTCGACACCTCGCAGGGCCGCATCATCGGCGACGACGAGATCAAGACCCAGCTCGCCAACGAGCACCCGTATCAGGAGTGGCTCGACGACGGCCCGACCAAGCTGTCGGACCTGCCCGACCGCCCGCACGTGCACATGTCGCACGACCGCGTCCTGATCCGCCAGCAGATCTTCGGATACACCACCGAGGAGCTCAGCCTGCTGATCTCGCCGATGGCCAAGACCGGCGGTGAGGCGCTCGGCTCGATGGGCACCGACACCCCGATCGCGGTGCTGTCGGCGCGTCCGCGGCTGCTGTTCGACTACTTCTCGCAGCTGTTCGCGCAGGTCACCAACCCGCCGCTGGATGCCATCCGCGAGGAAGTGGTCACCAGCCTGCGCAGCATGATCGGGCCGGAGGCCGACCTGCTGCACCCGAGCCCGGAGTCCTGTCGCCAGATCACGCTGACCCAGCCGATTCTGGACAACGACGAACTGGCCAAGCTCGTCCACATCAACGACGACGGCTCGCATCCGGGCCTGCGCTCGGTGGTCGTGCACGGCCTGTACCCGGTCAAGAAGGGCGGCAAGGGCCTGCGCAAGGCGCTGCAGGCCATCAACGAGCAGGTCTCGACCGCCATCGACGGCGGCGCCCGCATCATCGTGCTGTCCGACCGCGAGTCCAACGAGAAGCTGGCGCCGATCCCGTCGCTGCTGCTCACCGCGTCGGTGCACCACCACCTGGTGCGCGAGCGCACCCGCACCAAGGTCGGCCTGGTCGTGGAGGCCGGTGACGCCCGCGAGGTGCACCACATGGCGATGCTGGTCGGCTTCGGCGCGGCCGCGATCAACCCGTACATGGCCTTCGAGTCGATCGAGGACATGCTCGAGCGCAATGCGCTCGACATCCCGGGCAGCACCGGCGATCTGGCCGCCGACTACGACAAGGCGTGCAAGAACTACATCAAGGGCGCGGGCAAGGGCGTGCTGAAGGTGATGTCCAAGATGGGCATCTCCACCATCGCCTCCTACCGCGGCGCCCAGCTGTTCCAGGTCGTGGGCCTGTCGCAGGAGCTGTGCGATCAGTACTTCACCGGTCTGACCTCGCCGCTGAACGGCATCGGTCTCGATGACATCGCCGCCGAGGTCGCCGCGCGGCACCGGGTGGCGTTCCTGGAGAACCGCAACGAGCGCGCGCACCGCGAGCTCGAGGTGGGCGGCGAGTACCAGTGGCGGCGCGAGGGCGAGTACCACCTGTTCAACCCGGACACGGTGTTCAAGCTGCAGCACGCCACCCGCACCGGCCAGTACAAGATCTTCAAGGAGTACACCAAGCTCGTCGACGACCAGTCCGAGCGGCTGGCCTCGCTGCGCGGCCTGTTCAAGTTCAAGTCCGAGAACCGGCACCCGATTCCGATCGAGGAGGTCGAGCCCGCCAGCGAGATCGCCAAGCGGTTCTCCACCGGCGCGATGAGCTACGGCTCCATCTCCGCCGAGGCGCACGAGACCCTCGCCATCGCGATGAATCGCCTCGGCGGCCGGTCGAATTCGGGCGAGGGCGGCGAATCGGTGTCGCGCTTCGAGCCGGAGGAGAACGGCGACTGGCGGCGGTCGGCGATCAAACAGGTGGCGTCGGGCCGCTTCGGCGTGACCGCGCACTACCTGACCAACTGCACCGATATCCAGATCAAGATGGCGCAGGGCGCGAAACCCGGTGAGGGCGGCCAGCTTCCGGCGCACAAGGTGTACCCGTGGGTCGCCGAGGTGCGGCACTCCACGCCGGGCGTCGGCCTCATCTCGCCGCCGCCGCACCACGACATCTACTCCATCGAGGATCTGGCGCAGCTGATCCACGACCTGAAGAACGCGAACCCGCAGGCGCGGATTCACGTGAAACTGGTCGCGGAGCCGGGCGTCGGCACCGTCGCGGCGGGCGTCTCCAAGGCGCACGCGGACGTCGTGCTGATCTCCGGCCACGACGGCGGCACCGGCGCCTCGCCGCTGACCTCGCTCAAGCACGCGGGCGGTCCGTGGGAGCTCGGCCTCGCCGAGACCCAGCAGACGCTGCTGCTCAACGGGCTGCGCGACCGCATCGTGGTGCAGGTCGACGGTCAGATGAAGACCGGCCGCGACGTGCTGATCGCCGCGCTGCTCGGCGCCGAGGAGTACGGCTTCGCGACCGCGCCCCTGGTGGTTTCGGGCTGCGTGATGATGCGCGTATGCCACCTCGACACCTGCCCGGTGGGTGTGGCGACGCAGAATCCCGTACTGCGCCAGCGGTTCACGGGCAAGCCGGAGTTCGTCGAGAACTTCATGCTGTTCATCGCCGAGGAGGTGCGCGAGCTGCTGGCCTCGCTGGGGCTGCGCACGCTGGACGAGGCCATCGGCCGCGTCGACCTGCTCGACACCACCAAGGCCAAGGAGCACTGGAAGGCCAGCAAGCTGGACCTGTCGCCGATCCTCGACGATGTCGAGACGGCGTTCATGTACCAGGATCGGCGCTGCACCAAGGAGCAGGACCACGGCCTGGACAAGGCGCTGGACAACCAGCTCATCGCGCAGGCGGCCGATGCGCTCGAGCGCGGTAAGCCGGTCAAGTTCGAAACCAAGATCACGAACGTGAACCGGACCGTCGGCACCATGCTCGGCCACGAGGTGACCAAGCTCTACGGCGGCGCGGGCCTGCCCGACGACACCATCGACATCACCTTCACCGGCTCGGCGGGCAACAGCTTCGGCGCGTTCGTCCCGGCGGGTATCACGCTGCGGGTGTTCGGTGACGCGAACGACTATGTCGGCAAGGGGCTTTCGGGCGGCCACCTCGTCGTGCGCCCGGCGCTGAACGCGCCGCGGGAGTTCGTCGCGGAGCAGAACATCATCGCGGGCAACGTGATCCTGTTCGGCGCCACCAGCGGTGAGGTGTTCATCCGCGGTGTCGTGGGCGAGCGGTTCTGCGTGCGCAATTCGGGTGCCACCGCGGTGGTCGAGGGCGTGGGCGACCACGGCTGCGAGTACATGACCGGCGGCAAGGTGGTCATCCTCGGCGAGACGGGCCGCAACTTCGGCGCGGGCATGTCGGGCGGTATCGCCTACGTGTACAACCCGAACGGCACCTTCGAGAAGAAGCTCAACCCCGAGCAGGCCGACGCCGTCGAGCCGCTGTCGGGTGACGACTTCACGTGGCTGCGCGACGTCGTCACCCGGCACCGCGACGAGACCGGATCGGCCGTCGCGGAACGCATCCTGGGTGACTGGTCGCAGCAGGTGAACCACTTCGTGAAGGTTATGCCGCGCGACTACAAGAAGGTACTGCTGGCTATCTCCGAGGCTGAGAAGTCGGGCCGGGATGTGGACGAGGCCATCATGGAGGCGGCTCGTGGCTGAATCTGCTGGAACGTTTACTGCGTGGACGAGGCGCTGTAACCATTCAAGGCGGCCCGTGGCTAGCCACCGCACCGGACAAGTTGGGTGCGCCGACCTGGCGCGTGAGTCGGGAGCCGAAAATGGGTGACGCACAAGGATTTCTGAAGCACACGAAGCGGGAGCTGCCCAAGCGGCGGCCGGTTCCGCTGCGGCTGATGGACTGGAAAGAGGTGTACGAGGAGAACTTCTCCCACGACACCCTGAAGACCCAGGCCAGCCGCTGCATGGACTGCGGAATCCCGTTCTGCCACAACGGCTGCCCGCTGGGGAATCTGATTCCCGAGTGGAACGACCTGGTGTACCGGGGCAATTGGCGCGAGGGCATCGATCGCCTGCACGCCACCAACAACTTCCCGGAATTCACCGGGCGGCTGTGCCCCGCGCCGTGCGAGGCCTCGTGCGTGCTCGGCATCAACCAGGATCCGGTGACCATCAAGCAGGTCGAGGTCGAACTCATCGAGAACGCCTTCGACGAGGGCTGGGTGGCCCCGGTGTACCCGACCCGGCTGACCGGTAAGAAGGTCGCCGTGGTGGGCTCGGGCCCGGCGGGTCTGGCGGCGGCACAGCAGCTGACCCGCGCCGGTCACACGGTGACGGTGTTCGAGCGCGACGACCGCATCGGCGGCCTGCTGCGCTACGGCATCCCGGAATTCAAGATGGAGAAGCGCTTCATCGACCGCCGGCTGGCGCAGATGGAGGCCGAGGGCACCGTCTTCAAGACCGGCGTGAACGTGGGCGTGGACATCACGGCCGCGCAGCTGCGCGAGAGGTTCGACGCGGTCGTGCTCGCCGGTGGTTCGACGATCGCCCGCGATCTGCCGATCCCGGGCCGCGACCTGGACGGCATCCATCAGGCGATGGAGTTCCTGCCGCAGTCGAACCGGGTGCAGCTGGGCGATCCGATCACCGACGAGAACGGCCTGCCCCCGATCAACGCCAAGGGCAAGAAGGTCGTCATCATCGGCGGCGGCGACACCGGCGCCGACTGCCTGGGCACCTCGCACCGGCACGGTGCCGAGAGCGTGCATCAGTTCGAGATCATGCCCCGGCCGCCGGAGGAGCGCGCGGAATCGACGCCGTGGCCGACCTACCCGCTGATGTACCGCGTGTCCTCGGCGCACGAGGAGGGCGGCGAGCGCGTCTACTCGGTCAACACCGAGCGGTTCGTGGGCGAGAACGGCAAGGTCACCGCGCTGCAGGCGCACGAGGTGACGATGGTCAACGGCCGCTTCGAGAAGGTCGAGGGCTCCGACTTCACCCTCGAGGCCGATCTGGTGCTGCTGGCCATGGGCTTCACCGGTCCGCAGAAGGCGGGCCTGCTCGAGGATCTGGGCGTCGGCTACGACCAGCGCGGAAATGTCAAGCGCGACAAGGACTGGCAGACCACCGTGCCCGGCGTCTTCGTCGCCGGTGACATGGGCCGCGGCCAGTCGCTGATCGTGTGGGCCATCGCCGAGGGCCGGGCCGCCGCCTCCGCGGTGGACACCTACCTCGAGGGCGATACCGCGCTGCCGGCGCCGATCGCCCCGACCACGGTCGCTCAGCGCTAGCGAACGACGACGGAAGGTGCCCGCGAGCCGTTGGCCGCGGGCACTTTTCGCGTCTTCGGCGATTCGACGGAAATCGGACGACTTCGGGTGGTCGAATGGCACTTCTGCAAAGAGCCCTTTATTCTTGCTAGCGGTGTCTCACCGAACCAGGCCATTGGTCTGTTTCCAAGCTCATAAGAGCGAGGAGCTTTGGTTAGCCGCGCGTTAACCGAATGGAAATCCGGTGCGCCCACCATTGTCAGCGAAGTAGTCGGGATGCCCCGTGCCGGGGCCGGCTTGAACTGGAGCGGTATGCGGGTGAAGAAGTTGGTCGCGGCTGCAGGGGCAGCGGCAGCGGTGTTGTCTGGCGTGGTGACCGGTACCGCGCTCGGAACCGGCACCGCCGCAGCGGATCCGGGCTGCCCGAGCCTGTACGTGGTGGCGATCCCCGGAACCTGGGAGACCGGCGATCACAAGCCCGAGGACATGACCGGTCCGGGCATGCTGGCCGGTGTCACGCGCGGCCTGCCGCGCTCGGCGGAGGTCGACTACGTCTCCTACGCGGCGACCGCGTTCCCCTGGGAGGGCGACGTCTACGGCGCCTCCAAGAAGCAGGCGGTCGACGGCGCTCGCGGCCTGATCAGCTCGATGGCCGCGCGCTGCGGTGCCACCCGCTACGCCGTCGTCGGCTACAGCCAGGGCGCCGACGCCGCCGGTGATCTCGCCGCCGAGCTGGGCACCGGCCTCGGTGCCGTGACGCCGGACAAGATCTCCGGCGTCGGCCTGATCTCCGATCCGCGTCGCTCGCCCACCGACATTCAGGTCGGACCGGCCGTCGGCGGTGCCGGATCGGGCGGCCCGCGGCCGGGCGGCTTCGGCTTCCTCAGCGACCGCGTCCGGACCATCTGCGCCGAGGGCGACCTGTACTGCTCGACCGCCGACACCGACTTCATCGCCCGCTTCGCCGGTTTCCTGGCGCAGGCGTCGGGTGCCAACGCGGCCAATATGTGGCGGTACCAGCTGGAGGCCGGTTCGATCATCGGCGACCTGATGTCGCACGGTGGCATCCCGACCCTGCAGGCGCAGCTGTCGGAGAGCGCGAACAAGCAGCGGGTGCAGCAGCTCGAGGACTTCTACGGCTCGGGGGCGCACACCTCCTACGGCAGCTACCGGGTCGGTGGCGGGCAGACCGCGATCTCCTGGATGCACAACTGGATCTCCGGCATGGCGTGAGTGATTCCCGGTGCGGGGCACCGGAATCGGTGAAGTGGGGGGCCGCCCCCCCGGGGGGGGCCCCCCCTCACTCACATCACGGGGCCGCGGGGAGGGCGGCCCCGGGCAGGGAGCGACGCGGCCACGTCATCGGCCGACGATCAGCCGAACGATCCGGTGGGCGGCGGGACCAGCGGACCGCCGGGACCCGGCCATCCCGGGCCCGGCCGGTCGTGGCGGTGGCCCGGTCCGTCCCACGGACCGTCGTGGCGGTGCTGTTGCCAGCGGTCGTGGTCCTGCCAGTCGACATTCGCGGCCGCGGGCGCGGCGTCGTCGGCGAAGGCGGGGACGGCGAGCGCGGTCAGCGGCACGGCGACCAGGGCACCGGCGACCGCCACCCGGGCCACCGCCCGGCGGGAGCGAGGCTTTCTGCTGGAGCGCAACGGACTTCCTTTCTCTCGGAGCGTGAGTCGCGACCGTGGCGGCTCACGTGCTCCATGGAAGGAGCCGTTGTTGAGACAATCATCCGACGGAGCTGGCAACCGGCTGGGAGTGCCGGGGATCGGTGTTTCAGGCGGTGAGATTGCGGGGCAGCAGATCCCAGACGTGGCCGTTCTCGTTGATCGTGGCCGCGGTGCGGCGGCCGGTGCGCGAGTACAGGATTCGGGTGATCGAGCAGTAGTCGATGGGGAACGTCAGCGGGCGCTCCAGGCCGAGCACGTCCTGCAGCAGCACGTTGATCACCCCGCCGTGCGCGAAGACCACCACGGTGTCGGAAGGCCCTGCGGGCGAGACGATCTCCTCGATGGCGCGCAGTACCCGGCCGACGAACGCGGGACCATCGATCTGCTCGGGCAGATACCCGGCCTTGATCCGGTCGTAGGTGGCCTTGATCGCACGGTGGAACTCGGCCGCGGTGTCGGTCGCCGCCTCGGCGGTGCCGGTTGCCGCGGCCGCGCGCCCGGCCTCGATCGGAACATACACCGGGAGTTCGCGATCGTATTCGGCCAGACCGTCGTGAATCTCGAGACCGAGCCCCAGCTTCTCCACCGTCGGCGCGGCCGTCTCCCGGGCCCGCCGCTGCGGACTGCTCAGCACCCGTACGATCCGATGCGCCCCGCCCTCCAACCGCGCCAGCGCGCCGGTGACCCGGGCGGCCTGCTCGGCCCCGAGATCGGTGAGCCGCGGATCGGCCGGACCGGACGTAACGACCATCTGCTCCGGCTGCGCATGACGAACGAGAACGAGCTGCACCCGTCCCACTGTGCCGTACGACCTCGCACGATCCCCGGCGGGGCACCGATCCGCGGGTGACTACCGCGCATCTCCCTGCGACGTCCGCGGTTTCACCAGGGGGAAGGGGAGGGTTTCGCGGATGCTGCGGCCGGTGATGAGCATGACGACGCGGTCGACGCCGACGCCGAGGCCGCCCGTCGGGGGCATCGCGAACTCCAGGGCCTGTAGGAAGTCCTCGTCGAGTTCCATCGCCTCCGGGTCGCCGCCCGCGGCCAGCATCGACTGCTCGGTGAGGCGGCGGCGCTGTTCCAGCGGGTTGGTCAGTTCGCTGTAGGCGGTGCCCAGCTCCACGCCCCACGCCACCAGGTCCCACCGCTCGGCGACGCCCGCGATGCTGCGGTGGGCGCGAGTCAGCGGCGAGACCGAGGTGGGGAAGTCGATGTAGAAGGTGGGCTCCTCGGTGCGGTCCTCCACCAGATGTTCGTACATCTCCAGCACGATCTGCCCGGCGTCCCAGCCGAATTGGTAAGGGACGCCCGCCTTGTCGCACAGCACACGCAGCCGCTCCGTCTCGGTGTCCGGGGTGATCGTCTCGCCGATCGCCGCCGAGATGGCCCCGTGCACGGTCTTGACCGGCCAGTCGCCGGAGATGTCCACCTCCCGCAGCGAGCCGTCCGGGTTCGGCCGCAGCGCAACGCATTTCCCGTTGGCGGCGACGGCGGCCTCCTGGATCAACTGGCGGCAGGCGTGCATCATCCGCTCGTAATCGCTGTGTGCCTCGTAGGCCTCGAGAATCGTGAATTCCGGGTTGTGGCTGAAGTCCACACCCTCGTTGCGGAAGACCCGGCCCAGTTCGAAGACCTTCTCCATGCCGCCGACGCACAGCCGCTTGAGATACAGCTCCGGCGCGATGCGCAGGTACAGATCCAGGTCGTAGGCGTTGATGTGGGTGGTGAACGGCGCGGCATTGGCGCCGCCGTGCACCTGCTGCAGCACCGGCGTCTCCACCTCGAGAAAACCCCAGCCGGACAACGTATCCCGCAGCGACCGCACCACCGCGCTGCGCTTGGTGAGCACCTCGCGGGCCTCGGTGTTGATCGCCATGTCGACGTAGCGCTGCCGCACCCGCGCCTCGGGATCGGCCAGTCCCTTCCACTTGTCGGGCAGCGGATGCAGGCATTTGCCGATCATCCGCCAGTCCTGGGCCAGCAGCGACAGCTCGCCGCGGCGGCTGTGCCCGACCTGGCCGCTGACCTCGATCAGATCGCCGAGGTCGAAGTACTCGTCGAATTCCGCGGCCCGGTCGGCGCCCACCCTGCCGCGGTCGATGACGAGCTGGATATCGGCCGACCAGTCCCGCAGCACCGCGAAAATCACCCCGCCGTAGTCGCGAATGCGCAACAGCCGCCCGCACACTCGCACCGTGGTGCCCTTCGGCGAGCGCCGCGCCGAGGCGACCGTATGGGTCGGGGGATAGGCGACCGGATAGACGTCCACGCCGGTGGCCTCGAGCCGGCGGACCTTGTCCATCCGGACCCGCACCTGTTCGGGGCGGCGGGGACCGGCCTGCTCCAGCTCGGCGGGCGGCAGGTCCGGCGGGCTGCCGTCGGCGTGCAGGCCGGTCATCGTCTGCGGGACCGCCGAGCGAACACCGGTGTGCGCCATGGCATCCGGCTGCTTGCCGAACCGGGGGAGGAAGCCCTCGGCCAGCGCGCTGGCCAGCGCGACCCGCGGCAGCTGGCGGCGCTCCTCGAACATGAAGAACCGCGGCACCCACTGCGGCTGATACTTCACATTGGACCGGTACAGCGCCTCCAGCTGCCACCAGCGCGAGAAGAACATCAGCACGCTGCGCCACAGCCGCAGCACCGGCCCGGCGCCGATGCGGCCGCCCTCCTCGAAGACCGAGCGGAACACCGCGAAGTTCAGCGATATCCGCGTGAGGCCGTACTGGCCCGAGTTGAGCGCCAGCTGCGAGATCATCAGCTCCATGATCCCGTTGGGGCCCTGCGGGTCTCGGCGCATCACATCCAGCGACACCCCGCTGCGCCCCCACGGCACCAGCGAGAGCATCCCCCACACCCGGCCCGCGCTGTCGGCCGCCTCCACCAGCAGGCTGTTGCCGTCCAGGGGATCGCCGAGGCGGCCGAGCGCCATCGAGAAACCGCGCTCGGTCTCGGTATCGCGCCAGGTGTCGGCGCGCGAGACCATCTGCTCCCGCTCGTCGGGGGTCAGCTCGCTGTGGCGGCGGATGCGCACGGTGAAGCCCTGCTTGCGCAGCCGGTTGGCGGCCTGCCGCACCTGCTTCATCTCCGGGCCCGCCAGCGAGAACGTGCGGGTCTCGAGGATCGCCTCGTCGCCCAGCCGCAGCGCCGACAGCCCGGCGCGGCGATAGGCCGTGGCGCCCTGCTCGCCCGCCCCCATCACCGCGGGGGCCCAACCGTATTGGTCGGCCAGCCGCAGCCAGGCGTCGATCGCCTGCGACCACGCCTCGCGCACCCCGATCGGATCGCCGGAGGCCAGGCACACCCCGAGTTCCACGCGATAGGTGACCGCCGCCTTGCCGCTGGGCGCGAAGACCACGGCCTTGTCGCGGCGGGTGGCGAAGTAGCCCAGCGAATCCTCCACGTCCGAGCGCTCCAGCAGCCCGCGCAGCGCCGATTCGTCGAGTCCGGTCATGGCGTTCTCCGCGCGCTGCGAGCGCAGCAGCACCACGGCCGCCGCCATCAGGGCCAGGAAGCCGAAGAAGCCCAGCAGCAGGTTGACCAGGTGCGGCGGATGGCCGTCGAAGTTGTCGTTGCTGACCACGACCGCCGCCGTCACCCGCGACACCGCCCACAGCGGCCGCTCGGCACCGCGCGGCAGGCTGCCGGGGAGCACCTCGACCAGCCCCCAGCCGACCAGGCAGCCGATCGCCAGCCCCCCGACCAGCACGCCCAGGGCCACCCATCCCGCACCGCGGCGCACATGGGTGTAGAACTCCGGCCAGGACACGATCAGCAGGCCGATCACCGCGGCGTGCACGATCAGCGCGATCAGATCGTGGATATTGCGGTCGTCGGCGAAGGCGAGCGCGTTGCCGACGGCGAACAACGCCAGGTAACCGACCAGCAGCCACCAGGCGATCCGCTTGCGGCTGGCGGTGGCCCCGGCGAGCAGGGCCACGATCAGGGCCCACACCAGGCTGGTGTCGGGGGCGTCGAAGTAGTAGGCGTCGATATAGCGCCGGGGGATCTGGGTGATGAATCGCAGGCCGGGGGAGATGCTCCACAGCCCGCACAGCACGGAGAAGACCCCGAGGACGAGTCCCACGATGTGGGGCACCTCGCGCAACCGCCCGTGTCCGCGATGCGGCACCTCCGTCGGCCGCGGTCTGTGCTCGGTATCGGGGTGCTGCCGGTCCTGCGTCGAAGTCACCGCATCAGTGTGGCGGTTGACCGGGCTCGAATACAGAAGGTCGGCGGGCATGTCCGGGGGCCGGGATGTGCCGGTGCGGCGGCGAGAGGTAATGATGTACCCCATGGCGGATCCAGTAGATGTGCCGATCGATGACGAAGTCATCCGACTCGGACAGTTCCTGAAACTGGCCAACCTCATCGATACCGGCTCGGAGGCCAAGGCGGTGATCGCCGAGGGCCTGGTCCGCGTCAACGACGAGGTCGAACTGCGGCGCGGCCGTCAATTGCACGCCGGTGATGTCGTCTCCCTGGCCAGCCACCAGGTGCGCGTGGTCACCGTGTGACAGTGGCGTATTTACGCCCGCACGACGATGCCGTCGTGGTCGCTGTAGAGCATCTCGCCCGGCACGAAGGTGACCCCGCCGAATTCGACCGGCACATCGCGTTCGCCGGACCCGGTCTGCGTGCTCTTGCGGGGGTTGGTGCCCAGCGCCTTGATGCCGATGTCCAGGGTCCGCAGGATCGCCGAATCGCGGACGGCGCCGTGCACGACGACCCCCGCCCAGCCGTTGGTCACGCCGCGGCCCGCGATGATGTCCCCGACCAGGGCCGTGTGCACGCTCGCACCGCCGTCGACCACCAGTACCCGGCCCTCGCCGGGTTCGCCCAGCGTCTGCTTGACCAGCAGGTTGTCCTGGAAGCAGCGGATGGTGACGATCCGTCCGGAGAACGCCTCGCGGCCGCCGAACTGCGTGAACTGCGTATCGCAACTGCGGATTTCGGGGCCGATCTCGTCGGCGAGGTCGGCCGTCGCGACTGGGTTTGCTGATTCGGTCACGAACCCCAGCTTGCCATGGCGCCGGTCGGTGTTTCCGGGGGCCTTCGCGGTGTCAGGCATCTCGCCCGCGAGCGTCACGCGGTGACCGCCAGCGTCGCCGCCAGACCGAACACCAGCGCCATCACCACCACCTCGGAAACCGCTCGGCGCAGCGAGGATTCGGCGGTCATCCGGTGGTCGCCCGCCACCGGCACCCAGTGCCGGCGCCACCACCAGCCCAGCGCGAGCAGCGCGCCCAGCAGCGCCGTCTTGGCCACCAGGATGCGGCCGTAGCCGGTATCGACGAGCGGTGTCAGCCCGCCGAGCCGGACCAGCCCGTTGCAGACGCCGGTCACCGTCACCACCGCCAGCGCGGGCAGCGCCCAGGCCGAATACCGGGGCAGCAGCACCGCCCATTCGCCGCGGGTGCGCGTCACCAGCGCCAGCGCCAGTAGCAGCCCGAACCAGACCGCCGCGGCCAGCGCGTGCGCGGCCGCCAGCACCGACCCGAACGCCTGCTGCGACATGTGTCCGGTGATCGGCCGCAGCACCAGCGCGACCGCCGCGAACACCAGCACCAGATCGGCGGTGGCGTGCTGCGGCCGCCGATAGGCCAGCGTGCAGTAGCCGGTGACCGCGCAGGTGCCGATCAGGATCGCGATGCCCACCTGGC
Source organism: Nocardia wallacei (assembly GCF_029869545.1). Classification (GTDB taxonomy): domain Bacteria; phylum Actinomycetota; class Actinomycetes; order Mycobacteriales; family Mycobacteriaceae; genus Nocardia; species Nocardia wallacei_A. The sequence goes on from NZ_JARWQD010000337.1 coordinate 22,749, forward strand.
CGCCGCTGATGTAGATCAGGTAGTCGCCGAACTGCGGCAGCCGCAGCCGGGCCACCGGCACCCCGACCACCTGCGCGGCCTCGCAGGCCAGCACCGCGAATTCCGTTGCTACCCAGAGCCCGCCGAACCCGGCCAGCGGCCGCCACGGCGGCCGCAGCCGGTCGTGCAGCCGCGGGAGCAGGGCCAGGCCGAGCACGGTCGCGCCGGCGCAGTCGGCCAGCGCCCGCACCGGGGCCTCGGACTGCACCGGATCCGGGGCGGCCAGCGCCCAGGCCAGCGCGCACCCGAGCAGTGCGGCCGGGACGACCAGCAGCAGCGCCGCGCGCAGGGCGGTCGCACTGCCGCCGGTCGCCGACCTGCTCACTGTCGCTTGCGGGTGCTTCCGCGGCCGAGCAGCACGACCGCCAGCACGCCACCGAGCACCACGACCGCGGCCACGACGAACACCCACACCGGGATGCCGCCGGATCCGTTGTCGTCGGCCTCGCCCGCCGGGTCGGCCTTCGCGCCGGGGGCGCCGTTGCCGGGCTTGGTGAGCGTGAACGTGCGGGTGCCGCTGACGGGGTGGCCGTCGGCGGAGGTCACGCGGTAGGCGATGGTGTAGCGACCGGCCGGACCGAGCTCACCCACCTCGACGCTCGCGGTGGGCCCGTCGATGACCGGCTGCCCCTTGTCCCAGCGGTTGCCGTCCGGGCCGACCACGGTCAGCGACGGGAAATTGGGCTGCAGGTTCTCGTTGAAGGTGACGCTGACCCGGGCCGGGCTCGCGTCGATCTGCGCGCCGTCGGCCGGATCGGTGGCCACGACCGACGAATGGGCTGCGGCCGGACCCGCGGCCACGATCGCGAGGCCGCCGAGCAGCAGGCCGCTCACCAGGGCGAACAGGAGGCGCCGCATCACGACCGCCCTCCCCGGATCAGTGCGCCGAGGCCCGCCAGGGCACCCAGTGCGCCGAGGGCCAGGCCGATGCCGCCCAGCCAGCGCGCCGTGGTGTCGGTCTCGTGCGGCGTCCGGGTACCGCTCGCGGCCACGCTGTGATCGTCGCCGGAGCCGCCCGGCGCGAGCGTCAATTCCGGTGCCGGATACTCCGGCTCGGCACCGTCCGGGCCCATCGGCTGATCCCAGTTGACGACCTTGCCGTCGCTGTAGGACTGCGCGGCCGGGAAGCCGACCGTCGCCTGCTCGGGCAGCGGTCCCGCGGACAGGACGAAGCGCTGGAACTGGCCGGGGGCGACGCCCGGATTGCCGGGGTCGGCCGTCCAGGTGACGGCGATCGCCTGATTCTTGTCGTTCTTGTCGACGGTGGCCGTCCACCCGGGCATCGGCTCGGTGCGGGCGGAGGACAGCCCGGGCAGGGTGACGGTCAGCTTGGTGGTGGCGGCGGTCGCCGATTCGGTCGGCACCTTGAACGTGACGACGGTGTAGCCGCCCTGCTCGGCGCCGGGTGCGTCGGCGGTGACGTGCGCGGCGGCGGTGCCGGACCCCAGCAGGGCCAGCCCGGTCGCGACGCCCGCCGTGACGACGGCGCGCGGAATCACTGTGGACATGGGAACTTTCTCGGTCGAGGGGTGAGGTGTCGGGGGATCAGACCGGCACCGGTGGCGCGCGCGGGGCGATCGCGCCGAGACGGAGAAAGCGGTAGGAGCGGGTCACCGAGCCCGGCCAGCGGACCGAGCCGAAGGGCGGCGGTGGGCACGGCGCGCCGACGATCGCGCGAATGGTCTGCGAGACAACGGCATACAGCCGGTCGGCGGCACCGATCAGAATCGTGCACAGCAGCGTCGCGAGCGCGTGGGCGGCCAGCATCGGCCCGGCGGGCAGGTGCACCCCGGCGACGAGAATGTCTGCGGCGTGGGCGGATTCGCGGACCGGTGCGCCGTGGTCGTGCCCGATCGTTCCGGACAGGGCCGCGTGCCCGGTTAGTTGGGCTCCGGACAGTACCGCGAAAAGTGTTGCGCGGCCGAGCTTCCCGGCGGGCTGCGGCAGGTTCGCGATGATCGCCCCGCCCGTCGCCGCCGCCAGCAGCAACAGCGTCAGCGCCGTCGACCCGGGATATCCGCCACCGGCCAGCCCGTGCGCCGCCACCGCGAGCACCATGACCGTCGTACCCGCCAGAATGCCGCGCAGACGGCCGTCTCCGGGCGACGGGTGTCGCGACTGTGGGCGGATCCGCCCACCCGGCAATCGAATTCGTGCCGAATCGGCTCGATGCCCGGTGGCGGTGCCGAGATCCCGAGAGGCGATACCGATGCCCGCCCGCGACCCGCCGCCGGTTGCGGCGGGTGCGTGACCCACCGCCCCGGGTCGTGGCAGGCCACGGTGGCTCATCGGTGCGGGTTTCCGGGGCTCAGCGCACGCCGAGGCGGGCGAGAATATCGGCCTCGATGCCGGACAGCTCGTGGGAGATCGACCCGTGCACGGCGCGGCGGCGCTGCGGGGGCATCTGCTCGGCGGTGCGAACCGCGGCCGTCAGGCTCTCGAGCCGGTCCCGGGTGGTGGCGACGAACTTCCCGGTCTCCTGCTGGTCGGCGCTCCGGTCCGCCTTGCCCTCGATCTCGGTGAGCGCGCCCTCGGCATTGACGACGCGCGCCTGCAGCTTGGCGCCGTGGCCGCTGAAATCGGTGAGCTGATCCAGGCCGATGCCGAGCCGCTGGGCCCGGCGGGTGTCGACCTGCCCGCGAATGAACGTCGCGGCGCGATAGGCGAGCGGGGCCAGCACCGGCACCAGCACCCGGGCCACGCCCAGATACTTCTTGACCTGGCCCGCGGAGAGCAGGTCCCGCTCGGCCTTCGCGGCCGCCTTCTGCGCGGCCTTCTCCTCCGCCTTCAGGGTCGCGATCTGCTGCTTGGCCACCTCCCGCTGGTTGCGGGCCTCGGCACGATCGCGTTTGCGCTCGTTACGGGCGCTGAGCTTGGCCTCCATGGCGGCCTTGTGCTTGAGAGCCTTCGCCTCGGCTTTGCGGTCCGGCCGCCGCTTGCGCTTGGTGAACAACCCCATGAAGCCCTCCGTCATGCTGATTCGCCGCAGGCAGCCGCTACCTGCCGCGTAGTCCGGTGCACACAGTCTGCGCCAAACCCTACTGGGTTTGCCCGCCGCCGCAGATCGTGTGGTGCGGTTCGCGAGGATGTCGGGGGTCTGGACCATACTGCTTACGTGTATTCGGGCAGCGGCGACCGGAATGGGCGCGATCACGAGGGCGGCGGCGCGGAGCGGCGGGCGGCCGCGACGCGTGCGGGTGCCGCCGTCGCCGCGGGTACCGGGGAGTGGGATGCGCGGGCGGTGGCGCCGGGGGTGGAGGAGCGCGAAATGCCTTCCGCGGCAAGCGATACGGGGAACGGTCGGGTGGCTTATGTCGATGCCCGCGCACTGATCGGATGTCGGCATCGGCTGCATCTGGAGGCCACCCATCCCGAGGTGCTGGTGGGGGTCGCGGAGGACGCGGGAGTCCAGCAGCGCCGCGAGGCCGCCCGGGCACACCGGGAGAAGGTGCGCGATACGCTCGTGGCCGCCGCCCCGGATCAGTGGGTCGTGGTCGATCCCTCGCTCCCCGCGCGCGAGCGCGCCGCGGCCACCATGCGCGCCTGCGCCGACGGCGTGCCGCGGATCTGGGGTGCGCTGCTGCCACAGGAGGCCGACACCGGCCGCCGCGGCGGGTCGGAAATCCTGCTGCGCGATACCGACCGCGGCGGTTATCTCCCGGTCGTCGTCGTCAATCACAAGATCACCGACCCGCGGCAGCCCGACCCGGCCGATTTCCATCCGCTCACCTCCGACCTCTACCGCTGGGAGCCCCGCCCGGACCGGCACGTGCGCGTGCGTGCCCAGCCGCGCGACCAGCAGCGCCTGGCCCACCTGTACCGCATGCTGCAGCGCCACGGCCTGGCGAGTCCGGCCCTGGTCGGCGGGGCGATCGGCTACCACTTCGACCGCATCCTGGTGCACGACCTCGCCCCCCTGCTCGACGACTACGACCGCCGCTACGCCGACCGGATCGCGGTGGTGCGCGGTGAGCTGCCGACGATCCCGTCCAAGGTGCCCGAATGCCGCCGCTGCCCGTGGTGGTCCCGCTCGGCCACCCCGGAGACCCCGAGCTGCGAGCGCTGGCTGACCGAACATCGCGATGTCAGCCTGGTCGCCCCGGGCTCGCGCGCCGAGCTGCTGCGCCGGCACGGCGTCGAGACCATCGAGGACCTGGCCGGTTGGACCGGTGACGACCCCGACGACTGGCAGTACGAGCCGTTCACCGAGACCGTGGTCACCGCGCGGGCCTGGATCTCCGGCGCCCCGCTGGTCCGCCGCTTCGACCAGGTGCGCGTGCAGCGCGCCGACGTCGAGGTCGATGTCGACCTGGAGAGCTTCCAGGAGTACGGCGCCTACCTGTGGGGCACCCTGCTCGAGGGCGTCTACCGCCCGTTCGTCACCTGGGATCCGTTGCCGACCCAGGACGAGGCGCGCTCCTTCGCCGAGTTCTGGGCGTGGCTGATGCAGGTGCGGGCGCAGGCCGTCGCCGCCGGGAAAACCTTTGCCGCCTACTGCTATTCGCGCACGGCCGAGGACAAGTGGCTCTACGAGTCGGCCCGCCGATTCGCGGGCATGCCGGGCGTCCCCACCGAGGAGCAGGTGCGCGAGTTCGTCGACGGACCGCAGTGGGTGGACATGTTCCAGGCGGTCTCCGAGCAGTTCATCTGCCCGAACGGCAAGGGCCTGAAGAAGATCGCCCCGGTGGCCGGATTCGGCTGGCGCGACCCCGAGGCGGGTGGCGAGGCGTCGATGAGCTGGTACCGGCAGGCGGTCGGCTACGACGGCGAGCCCGACCTCACCCAGCGCACCCGGCTGCTGGAGTACAACGAGGACGATGTGCGCGCCACCCAGGTGCTGCGCGAGTGGATGGCCCCGCGCCGCCCCGGCGCACCCGGCGCCGCGACCGAGGTTCCGGCCATGTCGGACTTCCGCGACCCCAGCCCTGTCGTCCCGCCTGCGCCGCCGTCGTAATATCTGGGCGTGACTGAGCCTACCCGCCCCACCGACTCCGCAAGCTCCGTCGGCTCACCGTCCCCCGAGCACGTCGAACAGCTGGAGTTTCAGGCCGAAACCCATCAGCTCCTGGAACTGATGATCCACTCGGTCTACTCGAACAAAGACACATTCCTGCGCGAGTTGATCTCGAACGCCTCCGACGCCCTGGACAAGCTGCGGCTGGAGTCGTACCGGGACAAGGATCTCGAGGTCGACACCTCCGACCTGCACATCGAGCTGGAGGTCGACAAGGACGGCCGGACGCTGACGGTGCGCGACAACGGCATCGGCATGTCCCGGGCCGAGGTGGTCGATCTCATCGGCACCCTGGCCAAGTCGGGCACCGCGGAGCTGCGCAAGCAGTTGCTCGAGGCCAAGAAGTCGCAGACCGAGGCCGAGGAACTGATCGGTCAGTTCGGTATCGGCTTCTATTCGACCTTCATGGTCGCCGACAGGGTCACCCTCACCACCCGCAAGGCGGGCGAGTCCGGAGCCACCCGCTGGGAATCGGCGGCGGGGTCGTCCACCTACACGATCGAGGACCTGGATTCCGCGCCGCAGGGCACGGAGGTGTCGCTGCACCTCAAACCGGCCGACGAGGACGACCACCTCTTCGACTACACCCAGGAGTGGAAGCTCCGCGAGATCGTCAAGAAGTACTCCGACTTCATCGCCTGGCCGATCCGCATGCAGGTGGAGCGGACGGTCACCGAGGGGGAGGGCGAGGACAAGCAGGAGAAGACGATCCTCGAGGACCAGACCCTCAACTCGCAGAAGGCGCTGTGGACGCGGCCCAAGAGCGAGGTGTCCGAGGAGGAGTACAAGGAGTTCTACAAGCACGTCTCGCACGCCTGGGACGATCCGCTCGAGACCATCCCGCTCAAGGCCGAGGGCACCTTCGAATACCAGGCGCTGCTGTTCATTCCGTCGCACGCGCCGTTCGACCTGTTCCAGCGCGAGCATCAGCGCGGCGTGCAGCTGTACGTGCGGCGGGTGTTCATCATGGACAACTGCGAAGAGCTGATGCCGGAGTATCTGCGCTTCGTCAAGGGCGTGGTGGACGCGCAGGACCTGTCGCTGAATGTGTCGCGCGAGATCCTGCAGCAGGACCGGCAGATCCAGATGATCCGTAAGCGCCTGGTGCGCAAGGTGCTGTCCACCGTGAAGGATCTGCAGGGTGCGGAGGACACCTCGAAGTACGAGACCTTCTGGAAGGAGTTCGGCCGCGTCCTCAAGGAGGGCCTGCTGTCGGACTTCGACAACCGCGAAACCATTCTGCAGGTCTCCTCGTTCGCCTCCACCCACTCCGAGTCCGAGCCGACCACGCTCGCCCAGTACGTCGAGCGCATGGCCGAGGGCCAGGATCAGATCTACTACATGACCGGCGAGTCCCGGCAGCAGATCGAGAACTCGCCGCACATGGAGGCATTCAAGGCCAAGGGGCGCGAGGTGCTGATCCTCACCGATCCGGTCGACGAGATGTGGGTCGGTGCGGTGCCGGAGTTCGACGGCAAGCAGTTCCAGTCCATCGCCAAGGGCGAGGTCGATCTGGAGACCGAGGAGGAGAAGAAGGCGTCCGAGCAGCTGCGCGAACAGCAGGAGAAGGACTTCGGCGACGTGCTGAAGTGGCTGCAGCAGACCCTCGACGACAGCGTCAAGGAGGTGCGCCTGTCCGCGCGACTGACCACCTCACCGGCGTGCATCGTCGGCGACGCCTTCGACTTCACCCCGCAGCTCGAGCGCATGTACCGCGCCTCGGGCCAGATCCTGCCGGAGACCAAGCGAATTCTCGAGCTCAATCCGAGCCATCCGCTGGTCACCGGCCTGCGCGATGCCTACGGCGAGAAGAAGGCCGACGCCGACGAGGGTAAGGCCGACGATCTCACCCAGACCGCCGAACTGCTCTACGGCACAGCGGTTCTCGCCGAGGGTGGCGAGCTGAAGGATCCGGCCCGGTTCGCCCAGGTCCTGGCCGATCGGCTGACGCGCACGCTGTAATCGCTCGGTCGTCCGCGGCGGGGTCGGCTGTGACGCTGGTCATGGTTGTCCCCGCCGTGGGAACAACAGCGGTTCTCGTGCGTTACTGTTGTTAGTCGCATTTTTTGTTGTTTCATCATGCTCGTGCGGAACAGTGTGCGGGCGTCGCTTCTCCTTGCCAGGCAAGTTGCAAGTCGCCGTCTGGGTGCGACTCGGCCGCCGCAACCGCGGTGCCGAATGACAAACTCTGTCAAGGAGAAAACAAGATGGTTCAGGGAACCGTGAAGTGGTTCAACGCGGAGAAGGGCTACGGCTTCATCGCTCATGAGGGCGGGCCGGACGTATTCGTCCACTACTCCGAGATCGAGGGCACCGGCTACCGGGGCCTCGACGAGGGCCAGCAGGTGAGCTTCGAGATCACCCAGGGCAAGAAGGGCCCGCAGGCCTCCGGCGTCCGCGCGCTGTAATCACAGACCGAACGTCCAAGGCCCGCACCGTTTTCCGGTGCGGGCCTTGCTGTGTCCCGGCGCCGAAGATCACGCATCATGGATCGCATGGACGTCGTGCTCGACTCGGTGGGGGCGAACCTGATCGACCTGGTTCGTCGAGACTTCTACTGGATGGCCTGGAACACGGTGCTGGCGTGGGTTCCGGTGGTGCTGGCGCTGCTGGTGTTCCGCACCCAGCGGGGCGCGCGGGCGATCCCGCGGTCCCCGGTGTGGTGGGCGGGGGTCGCGCTGTTCGTGCTGTTCCTGCCCAACGCGCCCTACGTGGTGACCGATCTGGTGCACCTGCGTGAGGACATCCATTTCGTCGGCGACGGGCCGGTGGTCACGACGGTGCTGCCGCTGTACGCGGCCCTGATCGTCTCCGGATTTCTCGCCTACTACCTGGCGCTGTCCGAGCTGGGGCGGTTCCTGGAGGGCGTGGGTCTCGCCCGGTGGCGGGCGCCGGTCACGCTCGCGGTCCATCTGCTGTGCGCGATCGGCATCTTCCTCGGCCGCTGGACCCGGCTCAACAGCTGGGAGCCGGTGGTGCAGCCGCGCGATACCGTCGACCGCATCCTGCTGGCCCTGAGCTGGTCGTGGGCGCCCGCCGCGATCGTGGTGCTGGCCCTGGTCACCGCCGTCGGGCATTTCGTGACCAAGGCCGTCACCGAGGCCGCCGTGGCGAGCACCCGCCGCGCCCTGCTCCGGCTGCGCCCCGCCTCCGACTCGGCGTGAGCGTCAGCGCGGCGCCATGCGCAGGGCGCCGTCCATGCGGATGGTCTCGCCGTTGAGGTAGTCGTGCTCGACGATGTACTGCGCCAGCTGGGCGTACTCGTCGGGGCGGCCCAGGCGCGAGGGGAACGGCACGCCCGCCTCGAGCCCCTTGCGGTACTCCTCGGTGACACCGGCCAGCATCGGGGTGTCGATGATGCCGGGGGCGATGGTGTCCACGCGAATACCGAACTGCGCCAGGTCGCGCGCGGCCGGAATGGTCATGCCCGCGACACCGCCCTTGGACGCCGAGTAGGCGATCTGCCCGATCTGGCCCTCGAACGCCGCGACCGAGGCGGTGTTGATGACGACGCCGCGCTGACCGTACTCGTCGAGCGGCTCGGTCTTGGCGATCGCGTCCGCGGCCAGCCGCATCACGTTGAACGTGCCCAGCAGGTTCACGGTGATGACGGTGCGGAACAGCTCCAGATCGTGCGGGCCGTTCTTGGACAGGATCCGACCGGCCCAGCCGACACCGGCGCAGTTGACCACGATGCGCGGCGGCACACCGGACTCGACGACCGTGGCGACCGCGGCGGCGACGTCGTCGGCGCTGGTCACATCGGTCGGGATGAGGGTGACACCGGCCGGAACGCTGTCGCCCGCCCGCTCGATGGACTGCTGCAGGTCCAGCCCGAACACGGTCGCGCCCAGATCGGCGAAGCGCTTGGCGGTCGCGGCGCCCAGGCCGGACGCAGCTCCGGTGATGATTGCGGCGGATCCCGAAATCTCCACGGTGTTTTGGTCCTCTCGTTCGTGACGGCCCTTCGCTGGCCTTCCGTCAATAAGCACCATAATGGGCGTTCGGTGACGGTCGGCCGGGGGTCGCCGCCGAGGCGTTTGTGAACATCCCTGTTCTTCAGTGCTACCGTCGTCGATATGCCAGAGCCGGTCAGCACCGCCCGTCAGCTGCCCCGCGGCCGTCACGGCCTGCCCCGCGAGACGGTGGTCCGCGCCCAGCGCGACCGCATCCTGGGCGCGATGGCGGAGGTGATGTCCGAAAACGGTTATGTGGGAACGTCCGTCGCGGCGATCATCAAACGGGCGGGCGTGTCCCGGGAGACCTTCTACGAGCAATTCCGTTCCAAGGAGGACTGTTTCGAGGCCGCCTACGAACGGGCCGTGCAGCTGCTGGTGGACCGGATCATGGAAGCGGCACGGGCGCACACGGATTCGTCCACCCCGGTGGAACTGGAACAGCGCATGGACGCGCTGCTGACCGCCTACCTGGACGGCCTGGCGAGCGAACCGGCCAACGCGCGGCTCTACCTGGTCGAGGTATATGCGGTGGGGCCCAAGGCCATTGCCCGCCGCGCGCAGCTGCAGGAATCGTTCGTCTCGATGCTCGCCGACATCCTCGACGCCCACACCGAACAGCAACGTTTCGCCTGCCAGACCCTGGTGGCCGCCCTGAGCGCCATGGTCACCACGCGAGTCGCCGCCGACGACCTGAACGGACTACACGCCCTGCGCGACCCGCTGCTGGACCTGATACGCCGCAGCGGAGACCTGTTCGGCGCCGCCCCCTCCGAGCAGACCCCCGCAGCCTCCCACACCTGACCGCCCTCCCTCAGCGACCGAGTTCGCTCAGCCGTGGGTGTCGAGCCGGTTCGGTTCGGCGGAGTACCCAGAGGGCGCCTCCTGCCAGGGCGGGGGTGATCGCGGCGAGTGCCAGCTCGGGGAGCTGGCCCAGGGTCGGAGCCAGGGCGCCCAGCAGGGTGGCGGTGCCGATGTAGAGGAACAGCAGGCCCGAGCCGGTCGCGATCAGGCGTTCGGGCAGGTGCCTGCCGACGGTGATCCCGATCGCGATGGCCAGCGCCCCGGCGGCGACCATGCCCAGCACCGATCCGGTCCACACCGCCACCCAGCTGCGGTTGGAGGCGAGGGCGATGGTGGCGAACATGGTCCGGTCGCCGAGCTCGGCGAGCAGGAAGGCCGACAGCACCACGAAGAAGGCCCGGCCCGGCGGCCGCGCGGCGGAGTCCGCCGCGGTGGTCTCGGGATCCGCGCCCCGGGCGTGCACCTCGCGCAGCGTCCACCCGCCGACCGCGAGCAGGATGACGCCGGTGCACACCGCGATCAGCTCCGTCGGCAGCGCGGCGCCGAGGAAGTGCCCGACACCCGTCGCGATCAGATTCACCGCGACGCTGGCGGCCGCGATGCCCGACAGCACGATCCACCACCGGTACCGCAGCGCGAAGGTCAGGGCCATCAGCTGTGACTTGTCGCCGAGTTCGGCGACGAAGATCACGCCGAAGCTCAGCGCAATCGTGGTGATCATGAAATCGGCTCCCAGGTCTCCGGCCTGCCGGCCGAAGACGGGTGCGCCCTCAGCCGACAACGCACCGAATAATCGGTCGGTCTGTCATCGGCCGAAGGTCTCGCCCACCGGGATTCCGGTTCACGTGGCCGGACCTGCTCGACGGATCTCGCGGGGCGGGTCAGTATGTCGACCACGTGATTGGGGGCTACTCCCCTTCGCTGACGGTCAGCCTACCCTCGGTTACCGTCGTACGCCAACCCCCTGTCGCCGAAATCGCAATGCGCACAATAAGTTTGGCGATCCCTGCCGAAAGTTTCGGGTACCCGTCGCAACCTGGCAGCAGACCCGCACGGACTCGGACAGCCGACCCTCGAGCCCTGGTCGGCAGGGGGAGCGCGGCGATTCAGGCCGCGAGCAGCATGGCCAGCACGGCGGTGTCCGGATCGCTGTTGGGATCCACGCCCACCCGGCTCACCATGGTGTTCACCGTGCCGTCGAGTTCGGCCTCCACCCATGCCGCGCGGTGCTCCAAGCCCAGGTGCGGCACTCCCGGCAGCAGCACGCAGCCCGACGCCGCGCCCGTGGATTCCGGCAGCGCCGGGCGCGTCTCCGACGGTGGATGCAGCATGATCAGCGCGGGCGGCACGTGATCGGCGAATCGGCCGGGCTCGACGGCCTCGTCGCCCAGCACCGGCCCCTCGGCCAGCACCAGGCCGATCGTGCCCGGCTCCGGGTCGTCGGGGAGATCCTCGCGGGCCCCGAAGACGGTGGAGGTGGCCAGCAGCCCGGGGAGGCTGGCGACCCGGACCGCCAGGACGAGCAACTGCGCCCACTCCTTGGTGGTGTCGGGCCAGCGGCCGCCGATGAGGAAACCCCGCAGTAGTCCGTGCGCCTGGAAGGGCGTGACCAGTACCTGATCGTTCGTGCGCATCGCTACCTCCCGAGGAGCGAACCCGTCCTTGAGTTGTGAGTACCCGAGAATGACGCAAACAATGTCTGGCACACAAGTACCAGAGAGTGCCAAACCCCAGGTAACAGGCCGGAAACACGAAACCGGGCCCGCGAATCAGATTCGCGGGCCCGGTCGGGGTCGAGCGTTGTCAGCCGAAGACGAGACCCTTGGCCTGGGAGGTCGCCCGGGCGAAGCGCTCCTGCACATCGGCCCAGTTGACGACGTTCCAGAAGGCCTTGACGTAGTCGGCCTTGACGTTCTTGTACTGCAGGTAGAAGGCGTGCTCCCACATGTCGACCTGCAGCAGCGGGATGACGCCCAGCGGCACGTTGGCCTGCTGGTCGTACAGCTGGAACGTCAGCAGCTTCTGGCCCAGCTGGTCGTAACCCAGCACCGCCCAGCCGGAGCCCTGCAGGCCGTTGGCGGCGGCGGTGAACTGCGCGCGGAACTTGTCGAACGAGCCGAACTGGTCGTCGATGGCGGCGGCCAGCTCCCCGACCGGCTTGTCGCCGCCGTTCGGGGACAGGTTCTTCCACCAGATGGAGTGGTTGACGTGCCCACCCAGGTGGAAGGCCAGGTTCTTCTCGTTCAGGAAGATCGCGCCGTGGTCACCGGACTCGCGGGCGGCCTCCAGCTTCTCGAGCGCCGCGTTGGCACCGGCGACATAGGTCGCGTGGTGCTTGGAGTGGTGCAGCTCGTTGATCTGCCCGGAGATGTGCGGCTCCAGGGCGCCGTAGTCGTAATCCAGATCTGGCAGCGTGTACTCAGCCACGATGTCCCTTCCTCATGATGTCGGGCCGTGTGCACCCGAGATTGTCTCGGGCGCACCCAACCATCATTCGTACACCCGCTCGGTTGCAACCGGGTTCCATGCCCCCGGATTCCGAACCCGGCCGGTGTCCCACGGTGTGGACGCCGACCGGCGGCGATCCGGGCCGCCGGCACCGACGACGCTAGTACCCACGGGCGCTGTTTGCCTCTGTCGAATGACCGGCACGGGCGCGATTAACCGCCCGCCCGGGAAAAAGGCGGGATGACGTGGGGAAGCGGAGGCTACATGGGGGGTGCGACGTCGGGCAGCATGGTGCGCGGATCGCAGGCGTCGTGCGCCTTCCACCAGCGCCGGCCCCCGTCGGCGAATTCGGCCGGGGTGAGCGGGCGGCCGTCGGCGGTCTCCACCTCGAGGCCCTCGAACCACACCCGCACGTCGAGTTCGCGGGGATCGACGCCCTCCTGCTGCGAGAATTCCAGCACGTGGACGGCCGGGCTGTCGCTGACCGCGGTGTCGAGGCTCAGCAGCTCGCCCCACAGCGCCCAGCCGCTGTCGTCGACGTCGATGAAATCCCAGCCGTGCAGCGCGCCGCCGCCGAAACTGGCGATCGCCTCGCCGAGGGTGTCCAGGGTGAGGGGGGAGATCTGCGGTTCCAGGTCGTCCCACTCCTGCCTGCGCAGGGACGCGGCGACCCGGCTGACCCCGGTCAGCGTCAGGAATACGCGGCGGTCCTCGGGCGGCGGCCCGTCGGCCGGCAGGGTCAGCACCTCCAGTTCGAGTCGCAGCCGCGCGGCGGCCGCATCGACCGTGACACCGAGGCAGGTGGCCTCGGAGAGCGCGGTGTTCAGCCCGGCCGCATCCAATCCGTCGAGTAACCCCCTGCTCGCGTCCATGGTCCAAGGCTACCGACGAAGCAGCCCGGAGCCCGGGATTTCAGTTTCTCGCTAGTGTTGTCGTTTTTTTCGAAAGTCATGGGAACCGAACCGGCGGACGTCTCGTCCAAGTAGTTGTCGGGACCACGCCGCGGATCTCGGATACGTACCCGACCTGCGGTGTGGCCCCGCTTCGGCGGCGGGTGACCGCTCCGGGATGAGGAGGGGAGTCTCGGATCGGTCACCCGCATGCGCTGCGTAGGCTCCGCCCGCCCGATCCGGGTGGTCGATCGACCGGCTCACCGTAAACCTGTGGATCAGGTTGTGGATTATGTGGATAACTAAGGCCGGGATATACACAGTCCGGGCTGGTGCGGGGGATGCGCCCGGGTATCACCGCCGGAACAGACCGCACGTTCGGGCCCCGCATGTCTCGCGCCGCGGCGGGGCGCAAGACCGGCGGAACTCCACGCACGTCCGGCGCCCGTGGCAGGATCGGAACCGTGACGAGCCCCGAAGTTCCGTCGGTGCCGGTCGACGAAGTGCCCGCCGAGTTCGACGCCGCCGTGCCCGCCGCGGCCGGATCCAGTGCCATCCTGCTCGACGTCCGCGAGGACGACGAATGGCAGCTCGGACACGCGCCCGGCGCCCTGCACATTCCGATGGCCGACGTTCCGGCGAGGGTCGATGAGCTCGACTACGACTCCGACATCTACGTCGTCTGCCGCCAGGGCGGCCGGTCCATCGAGGTGGTGAAGTACCTGGCGCACGTCGGATTCGACGCCGTCCACGTCGTCGGTGGCATGGTCGCGTGGCAGCGCTCCGGCCGCCCGCTGACGGGCGCGGACGGGCACGAGGCGAGGATCTACTGATGGCCCACGGCTCCGGACGACACGAGGCGAGGATCTACTGATGGCCCACGGCTTCCGACGACACGAGGCGAAGGTCGACTGATGGCCCACGGCTTCCTATGACACAGCTACCGAGGAAAGGGGGCGGCGCCCGATGAGTACGGTCGTGCAGCCCTGCGCCCGCTGCGGGTCGCGCTGGGCGGTGCAGGGCAGGCCGATGCACTGGTGCCCGCGCTGCCGCGGCGTGCTGCTGTCTCCGGCACCGGTGGACGCTCCCGCCGAGCATCGCAACTACCGCTGGGTGGCCCGGCCGCCGGGGCGGCATCCGCGCACCGGCCGGTCCGCCCGCCCCGCCCGGTCCGCGCCGTCGACCCCCCGCTACACCGAGATGCCGCGCTGGGGCCTGCGGGACGAGCCGCCGCGCCCGGCGTCCGTCGCCCGCCATCCGCTGTCCCGGCTGACCGACCGTCTCGACCGCCTGCTGGTGATCACGACCGTCGTGTTCGCGGCGGCGGGCATCGCCGAATTCGGGCGGTATCTGATCCTGCTGCGCAACCGCACCCGCCTGATTCATCCCGCGCTGCTGCTGATCTCGGATATCGCGGTGTACGTGACCGCCGTGCTCGCCCTGCTGTTCGCGCTGGCCGGTGCCCTCGCGCTGGTCGGCTGGCTGATCGACGCCCGGCGGGCCGCGTACACGCGCGACGGGCGGCGCGATCCACGGTCGCTGCCGATGCTGCTGGGCGGCTGCGTGATTCCCGGGGTGAACCTGATCTGGCCGGGCGTCTTCCTGATGGAACTGGTCCGGCGGCGCGGCGGGGACCCCCGGGTCGTGCGGGCGGTGCGGATCTGGTGGTGCGCGTGGGTGCTCAACGGCGCGATGGTGATCGCCGCGCTGTGCTGGCGTACCGCCGGATCGCTGCAGGCCCAGGCCGACGGTGTGATGTTCACCGTCTGGACCGATCTGGTGGCCGCCGCCGTCGCCGTGCTGTCGCTGTGGGTCGTCAGATTGATCGAGGGTCGTGACCTGCGCGGTCGCGTCCGGATGCCGAAGCGGTGGGTCGCGTCGGTGGGTCCGGCGGCTCCGGTCATCGAGCCCGTGCACCCGGTGGCGGAAAGCGATGGGCGCGCGCCGGATTCGGCGGTCGGGAAGAATGACGGCTCCGATGCGGAGCCCGAGGTGGCGTCCGAGGCCGGATCCGAGCAGGAGGAGGTCATGGCGAAGTGAGCCGAGACAGTCGCGCACCGTTCGTGGTGGCGCACCGGGGCGCATCGGGCACGCGCCCAGAGCACACCCTGGCGGCCTTCGAGCTGGCGTTGCAGGAGGGTGCCGACGGTGTCGAATGCGATGTCCGGCTGACGCGCGACGGGCACCTGGTGTGCGTGCACGACCGCACCGTGGACCGGACCTCCTCGGGCACCGGGCTGGTGAGCGAGCTGAGCCTGGACGAACTGCGCGAGCTGGACTTCGGCGCCGACGACGCGCCGGCCGGCGTGGTCACCCTCGGCGAGCTGATCTCGCTGGTGCTGGACTGGCGCAGCCGCCCCACCAAGCTGTTCATCGAGACCAAGCATCCGGTGCGCTACGGCGCGCTGGTGGAGGCCAAGGTGCTGGCCGAGTTGCAGCGTTTCGGGATCGCGACGCCGGCGTCGGCCGATCATTCGCGCGCGGTGGTGATGTCGTTCGCCGCCACCGCGGTGTGGCGCATCCGGCGGTCGGCGCCGCTGCTGCCCACGGTGCTGCTCGGCGAGTCGTCGCGGTATCTCGGCGGCAGCGCCGCGACCACGGTGGGCGCCACCGCCGTCGGGCCCTCGGTGAAGACCCTGCGCGAGCATCCGGACCTGGTCGACAAGGCCGCCGCGGCCGGGCGGGCCACCTACTGCTGGACCGTCGACGCCGCCGAGGACGTCAAGCTCTGCGCCGATCTCGGCGTCAGCTGGATCGCCACCAATCACCCGGGCCGTACCAAAGCGGTACTGGCCACGGTATGACTCGCGTGCCCCTGCGCCGTGTGCCCAATCCGACACTGTAGGTTCACCGTTCGTGGGTAAGAGCAAGCGCAACAGTCCCAAGCCCGACAGCAATCGGGCCCAGCGTCTCGCCGAGCGCCGCGCGGCACAGGAGCGGGCGGCGCAGGCCGCGACGCGCCCGTTCGCCGGACTGGCCGCCGAATGCGATCTCGTTGCGCTACGGGAGTTCGTGCCGTCGGCCACCGCGACGCTGAAGCTGTCCACCGGTGTCGCCGCCAAGCGTCCCGTCACGCTGGCCACGGTGCTGCCCGGGGCGGTGGCCGCCCTGGTGCGCGCGAGTGACGAGCCGTCCGGATTCGTCGGCGCCCAGGTGCAGTTCCAGTCCGGCGACCCGGCCGCCGATCTGGCCGCCGCCGTGCTGTGGACGCAAACCGCCGAGCCCGGCGAGTCGCTGCAGGCCGCCGCGGCCGCCGACGATGCGGTACCGGCGCTGGATCAGGTGATCGATCCCGGCGCGGGCCTAGATCTGACCGTGCACCAGGACTTCGACTGGTGGGTGCCCGAGGGCGTGACGCCCGATCCGCAGGTCGCCGCGACCATCGAACAGGCCAACCAGGCGATCATGCCGTCGGACCGGCTGGAACTGGGCGGGGATGCGATCGGCGCGGCCTGGTGGGTCGATGCCGGGGAGAAGGCCCACCTGCGCTGGGTCCGCCCCGAGGACGAGGACGCGCTGATGCTCGCGCTGGCCCGGGTGCACGCCGCCGGTGGGCTGCAGCTCGGCGAGGGCTCCCGGTTCGCCGGGTCGTTCCGCACCCACGGGCTGCTGGTTCCGGTGTTCGACCTGGATCGGGAGCGGCATCCGAGCGAATGGGTCACTCCCGCACGGGAATTCGGCGCGCGGCTGGCCGAGGCGCTGGCCACGGACGCACCGTTGAGCTCCGACGAGCGGCGCTCACGCGACGGGCTGCGGTCGCGTCAGGTCACGCTGCGCTAGCGGTTCGAGGACGGCGAAAAGCTCGGCTCCGTACAGGCGGAGCCGAGCGTCGCTCACCGTGGGGGAACCTCAGATCGATCCGCCCGCCGCATGCGGCGCACCCGACGTATCGTCCGGTCCGCTCATCTCGCGGGAGACGAAATATTCCAGATCGAACAGGTTGCTGCCGGCGCGGTCGGCGACGGTGAGCAGCGTCGTCATCCGCGCGACCTCCTCGACCTGCTCCTTCAGGAACCACTGCATGAACTGCTCGCCCAGATAGTCGCCCTCTTCCCGGGCGGTGCTGGCCAGTTGGACGATCTGATCGGTGACCGTCTTCTCCTGGGACAGGGCCAGGGCGATGGGCTCGCGGGCATTCTCGAATTTCGACTTCGCGCCGTCGATACCGGACAGCTCGATACTCATATCGCGATCGAGGAAGTACTGCGCGATCATCATCGCGTGGTTGCGTTCCTCGACGGCCTGCTTGTAGAAGTACTTCGCCAACACCGGAAGATCGGCATTGTCGAACCATACCGCGATTGCGATGTACTGATGTTCGGCATTGAATTCGTGCCGAATCTGGTCGTGGAGCAAGCTGTGGAACTTGCTGCGTGGGGTTTCGGGGTGGCTGGACATGAGCACGACATTAATGCTGGTTATCGCGCTTGTCATCCAAGTGCACCCTTATTGAGTACAACCTTATTGAGGCAAGTATTGCCTAATTAAATGCGTGTTGTTCCTGCCATTTTCGGTGCGGCCGGATCCGGTTTCGGCGGACGCTGCAGTTCGCGTGTGACGAAGTCCTCGACATCGAAGAGGTTTCCGTCGGCGCGATCGCAGACGGCGAGCAGCGTGGTCATGCGGGCCGCCTCCTCCAATTGGTCGCGCAGGAACCACTGCAGGAACTGCTCGCCCAGGTAATCGCCGGTGTCGGACGCGATGCGGCTCAGCGCATTCATCTGCGTGGCCAGCCACTGTTCGCGCCGCTGCAGGAAACCGACGGCCGCGCGCGCCGAATCGAAGGTGGACACGATCTCGTCCAGCCCGCCTACCCGAATCGCGACGTCGCGGTCGAGCAGGTATTGAATCATGCGCAGCGCGTGCCCGCGTTTGTCCTCTGCCGCGCGATAACAGACGCCCGCCAGGCGCGGCAGCCGCATCGCGTCCAGATACACCGCGGCGGCGAGATACTGCTGCGCCGCGGTGAATTCGTGACGGATCTGGTCGCGCAGTGCCGCGGGAAACGACCGCTCGCCGTTCGCGGCGGGAGCGCTGTCCGGGGGATGAGCGTCGTTCGGCATGTGATCGACGTTACCGCGTGAGCAGATCCTCGGGAATCGGCTTGTCCGAGGCGAGTGCGTCGAAGAACCGGCTCGCCTTGTCCCTGTCCCACAGCAGCACGTTGCCGCTGCCGGACACGTCGTCGAATCCGCCGATCGGGACCGTGGTCGTCACGGTGTCGCCGCGCAGCCCCCAGCCCAGCCGGGCCAGATCCCAGAGGTGGTCGTCGTTGTCGACCTGCAGCGAGTCGGCCAGGCCCTGCGCCAGCGGCCAGCTGCGCAGCGGGTTGACCAGCGTGCCGGTGCTGGTCGCCTTCTTCAGCAGCGCCGCCAGGAACAGCTGCTGGTTCTGCATGCGGTCGAGGTCCGCCCGGGGCGTCGCGCGGGTGCGCACGAAGCCGAGCGCCTGGGCACCGCTGAGGTGCTGGCAGCCGGCGGGCAGATCGATTCCGGCCAGCGGATCGTCGATCGCGTAGGGCAGGCACATATCGATTCCGCCCACCGCGTCCACCATTCCGGCGAAGCCGCCGAAACCGATCTCCGCGAAATGGTCGATATGCAGACCGGTGACCGTTTCCACGGTCTGCGCCAGCAGCTTCGGGCCACCTGCGGAATAGGCCGCGTTGAGTTTGTCCCGCCCGATGCCGGGGATGGGCACATAGGAATCGCGCGGCAGGCTGACGATGGTGGTGGCGCCCGATTTCGGGACGTGCACCAGCATGATCGTGTCGCTGCGCTCGCCCCCGGCATCGGCGGTGTCGCCGGTGGACAGCTCGCTCTCCTGATCCTTGGTCAGGCCCAGGCGGCTGTCGGATCCGGTCAGCAGCCAGTTCGTGCCCGGCGTGTCGCCGACGCGGTCGGGATAGTCGCCGAGCGCGTCGATGCGGTGCAGCGAGCGGTCCAGATAGACCGCCGCCACGATCGGCGTGATGAGCACGACGAGCAGCAGTGCGACCAGCCAGCGTCCCCAGTGCCGCTTGCGGCGCATGCGCGGTTGCGGCGGGGGCGGCCGCTCGCGCCGGCGCGGCGGCGGCCCCGGGGGCGGAGGCGGCGGTGGTTCGCGATAGGGCACGGGCCGCTGCGTCGGCGCATGGTCTGCCGGGCGGCGCGGCGGGGCCTGGCGGTAGCGGGGCGGGTTGTCCGCGGGCGGCACCTGCGACCAGGCCAGGGCCTGTTCGCGGGCGGCGTCGCGGCGCATCACCTGGGTGGGCTCGTGCGGTGGCCGGGGCTGTCCGCCGCGCGGGTACCGCTGCTCGGGGGGTGGCGCGGGGCGGCCGGGGGCGGGGGGGGGGGCCCCGCGCGGGCGCGGGGTGGGGGGGGGGGGGGGGGCGGTGAAAAACGCGGAGGGACAGGTACGGGGGGGCCGGGGGGTGAGT
>NZ_JARWQD010000338.1 GCF_029869545.1 Nocardia wallacei
ACTGCGTCACCCCTATCTGGCTGTCCGTCGGTTCTGCGCTATTGCCCCCCGCGCTGTCGCCGTTCCTCGCCGGGGGGGGGACGGTTCTTTGGCTCCCCCACACTCGCCGTTTGCCCGGGCCCCCGCCCAAACCGCGGCTATTTCTCTACCCCCCCCCCCCCCACCCGGGGGTGGGGGGGGGCCGGGGGGGCGCCCACCCCCCCCGCCCCGGAGCCGACCACCACCACATCGAATTCGAATTCCTGTGTCATCCGTCCTTCTTCGCGTCCGTGGGCGCGCCCGCCACCGCGGCACCCGTGCTCGACGCTATGGCCGCCCGGCGGTCGCGACACCGAACCGTCCCGACCAGCGGGACTTGCGGCTGACCTCCACGAATCCGGGACGGATTATTTCGATCAGGAATACCGTCGAGGGAGGCGCGGATGAAGTTCTCGATGATCTTCGAGGCGCAGATGACCGACCCCACCGCCGCGCACGAGCGACAGGTGCTGCACGACTGCGTCGAGCAGGCGGTGCTCGCCGACCGCATGGGCTTCGACACCGTCTGGGCCGTCGAGCACCACGGGCTGAAGTGGTACGCGCATATGAGCGCCCCGGAGATCTTCCTGACCTGGGTGGCGGCCCGCACCGAGCGAATCCGCCTGGGGCACGGCGTGGTGTGCATGCCGTTCAACTTCAATCATCCGGTGCGCGCGGCCGAACGCGCCGCCATGCTCGACGTGCTCTCCGGCGGCCGCCTGGAACTCGGCGCGGGCCGCGGGGCGACGCCGGTCGAAACCTCGCTGTGCGGAGTGGATCCCGATCGCACCTACCGTGAGGTCGAGGAGGCGCTGCGGCTGATCGGCACGGTCTGGCAGGATCCGGACGGCGAATTCTCCTACCACGGCGAGCTTTTGGATATCGAGCCGCACGCACTGCTGCCGCGGCCGGTGCAGTTGCCCCATCCGCCGCTCTACATGGCGTGCACGAAGAAGGACACCCTGAAGCTGGCCGCCGAGTACGGAATCGGTGCCCTGGTACTGGGTTTCGCCGGTGCGCAGGAGATCGCGGAGCTGCGCCGGATCTACGACGAGGCGATCGCCGCGCGCACCGGCGGGCGGTTCGTCTCCACCGTCGTCAACGATCATTTCGCGGCGCTGTGCCCGACGATCGTGCTCGACGACCGGGAGCAGGCGCGGCAGATCGGCGCCCGCGGACAGCGCTTCTTCGCGCAGGCGATCAAGCACTACTACGGCGCGGGCCCGGTACCGGACGAGGCCGTGGATCCGGCCGTCGACCAGCTCGCGGCCATCCGGGCCGCGGCCGACGAACACGTCGCCTACCTGCACGAGGCCGAGATCCCGGTGAAACCCGGAGCCACCGCGATCTTCAACGCCGACCACGCCTACGGCAGCCCCGAGGACGCCATCGCCTACGTCGAGCGGCTGCGGGACGCCGGCGCCGACGAGATCCTGTGCCTGATCCAGATGGGCACCGTGCCGCAGCAAGCCTGCCTGGAAACCATCCGGCACTGGGGCGAGAAGGTCATCCCCCACTTCCGGAACGGATGAGGGCCACAACCATGAAGGAAGTAACCATGACCGATCTCACCGGCAAGGTGGCCCTCATCACCGGCGCCGCCCGCGGCCAGGGCGCCGCCGAGGCGCGGATGTTCGTCGAGTGCGGCGCCCAGGTGGTGCTGACCGACGTCCTGGCGGCCGAGGGCAAGGAGCTGGCCGAATCCCTCGGCGAGTCAGCGCGTTTCGTGCGGCACGACGTCACCTCCGAGGACGACTGGCACGCCGCCCTGGCGGTCGCGCTCTCGGAGTTCGGGAAGTTGAACATCCTGGTCAACAACGCCGCGGTCTACCTCACGAAACCGCTGACGGACACCGATCCCGGTGAGCTGGAACGGATTCTGCGGGTGAACCTGGTCGGTGCGTTCCGGGGTATCAAGGCGGCGGCCGGGCCGATGACGGCGGGCGGCGGCGGTTCCATCGTCAACATCTCCTCGCAGGCGGGCATGGAGGGCCTGTCCCACCACGTCGCCTACGGCACCTCCAAATGGGGACTGCGCGGACTCACCAAGAACGCCGCACTCGACCTGGGCCCCAAGGGAATCCGGGTGAACTCGGTGCATCCGGGACCCATCGCGACGCCGATGGTGCCGCATCTGACGACCGGCGCCGGGAGCTTCCCGACGCTGCCGCTGCAACGCACCGGCCTCCCGGCCGAGGTCGCCGACCTTGTCGCCTTCCTCGCCTCCGATTCCTCGGCCTACATCACCGGCGCCGAGATCACGATCGACGGTGGCCTGGCGGCGGGCAAGTTCATCCCGGACATGCAGTCGTAGGGGCACGATCATGGCGATGACACCGCAGACCCGGGCCGTGGTCGACGCGGCCGCGGCGGCATTTCCGAAGCTGGGCACGGAGGTGCTCGACGCCGCCGAGGCGCGGCGACTGCTGGCGGCCCGGCCCGCGGCGCCACTCGACCCCATTCCCGTTGCGGCGGTGGAGAATCGGACGGTGCCCAGCCGGGCGGGCGATCCCCCGATACCGGTGCGCCTGTATCGGCCACGGGATACGCCGGGCCCGCTGCCGGTCGTCATGTTCTGCCACGGTGGCGGTTTCGTGATCTGCAGCATCGACAGCCACGACCGGTTCTGCCGCACGATGGCCAACGAGACCGGCGCCCTGGTGGTTTCGGTGGACTACCGGCTGGCGCCCGAGCACCGCTTTCCCGCCGCCGCCCGCGACGGCTACGCGGTCCTGCGCTGGATCGGCGAGCACGCCCCCGAATTCGGCGGCGATCCGGGTCGCATCGCGGTGGGCGGTGACAGCGCGGGCGGCAATGTGGTCACCGTCGCCGCGCAACTGGCGCGGGATCTGGGCGGACCGCCGATCGCGTTGCAGCTGTTGATGTATCCCATGCTCGACCCGACCTGTTCCAGCGCGTCCCACCGTGACAACGCACACGGCTACTTCGTCACGGCCGACCACCTGCGCTGGTACTGGGAGCAGTATCTCGGCGGCGCCGGCGGCGACCACCCGCACGCCGCCCCGCTACTGGCCGCTCCGGCGGGCCTGCCACCGGCGTATATCGTCACCGCGGAGTACGATCCGCTGCGCGACGAGGGCGAGGACTACGGGCGGCACCTGGCGAGCGCGGGCGTGCCGGTCGAAACCCACCGCTACGACGGCATGTTCCACGGCTTCATGACCATGTTCGACGTCCTCCCGGACGCCCGCCGCGCCGACGACGCCGCCTTCGCCGCCCTGCGCGAAGCCCTCGCCCCCACCAACATCTGACCGCCGACCAGCGCAAATTCAGGTGCGCCGCGCATCCCCGATCCCTACCGTGGACTCCATCACCACGAGAGAGGATCGAGACATGTTTCCCGTCGAGCTGCGCGGCACCCGGGCGCAGACGCTGATGTGGGCCCACGAGCACGAGGTCGAACCGGCCGCGCTGCGACAGCTGCGCACCATCGCGCAACTGGAATGGGTGCACGGCGTCCGCGTGATGCCGGACGTGCACCTCGGCAAGGGTGCCACGGTCGGCTCGGTCATCGCGATGCGCGACGCGGTCGCGCCCGCCGCGGTGGGCGTCGACATCGGCTGCGGCATGGAGGCGGTCCGCACCTCGCTGACCGCCGCCGACCTGCCCGACAGCCTGCATGCGCTGCGCTCGCGGATCGAGGCGGCGGTGCCGGTGGGATTCTCCGCGCACGAGGATCCGGTGAACGTCACACGGCTGCAGGGCGAGCTCGCCGGATCGCGCACCTCGCTGCGCGCCGGGTGGGATCGGTTCTGGGGCGCGTTCGGCGATCTCGACAAGGGCGTGCAGTCGCGGGAGTCCAAGGCGCACAAGCAGATGGGCACCCTCGGTTCCGGAAACCACTTCGTCGAGATCTGCCTGGACACCGAGGATCACGTGTGGGTGCTGCTGCATTCCGGGAGCCGCAATATCGGCAAGGAACTGGCCGAGCGGCACATGTCGGTCGCGCGGGCGCTGCCGCACAATCAGGATCTGCCCGATCGCGATCTGGCCGTATTCCTCTCCGGCACATCGGAAATGAATGCGTACCGCCGCGACCTCACCTGGGCACAGGAGTACGCGGCCCGGAATCGGGCGGTGATGCTGGCCTTGGTGTGCAAGGCGGTCCGTGACGAATTCGCCACGCTGCCCGTGCATTTCGAGAATCCGATCTCGTGCCACCACAACTACGTGGCGGAGGAGACCATCGACGGTATGCCGATGCTGGTGACCCGCAAGGGCGCGGTCCGGGCCGGTGCGGGAGAGCTGGCCCTGATCCCCGGATCCATGGGCACGCGCTCGTATGTGGTGCGGGGCAAGGGAAATCCGGCCTCGTTCCAGTCCGCCTCGCACGGCGCCGGACGCCGGATGAGCCGCAATGCCGCCAAGAGGCAGTTCACGGTGGCGGATCTGGTGGCGCAGACCGAGGGTGTCGAATCCCGCAAGGACGCCGGGGTGATCGATGAGATCCCCGCCGCCTACAAGGATATCGATGAGGTCATCGCGGCCCAGCAGGATCTGGTGGATGTTGTCGCGACCCTGCGGCAGGTGCTGTGCGTGAAGGGCTGAGGGCCGCTCTATCTCCGCAGCGCCCCCACCAATCCCGCACCCAGCAGCATGAATCCCGAGACGAGCGCGAACCCGTAGGTGATCCACGCGTGCAACGCCACCAGTAGCGCGTCGTTCACCCACGGCAGATCGGCGATGAGGCCGAAGGTTTCGTCGGGGAACAGGATGTGGAGCACGCCGGGCAGGACACCCCACACCAGGCCCGCGACGGTGGTGCCGAGCGGCGAGTAGGCGGCCAGCACCACGACGAGCATCAGCAGCAGCGAGCCGCCCACGATCTCCAGGGCGGCCGTCCAGCGGTCGGTGACGGCGCCGACGATCACCCAGTAGCGGATGTCGGCGCCGCCCTTGGCGGCGAAGGCGATACCGACCGGGGTCAACAACAACCCGAACAGCACGCCGCCCACGGTGCGGCCGGTCATGCCGCGGTTCTGGAACTGCGACCCCGGCGGGGACCAGCCCGCAGGTGACTCGAACTTGTTCGGCATCGCCCCGTCCTCCCTGCATTCCCGCGGTGCCGCGGAGACCTCGTCGTCTCTGCACCACCCATTGTCCTGCCTGAGTCGGAAATATGTCCGACCGGAGGCGGAAATCGTTCTCGGCGCGGCATTTCTGTCGTCGTCGCTGGTTAGCATCGGGTATGGGCTCGACCGATGTGACCTCCGAACCACCCGCGCTCCCCGGCGTCCGGCGTTCCTTCGTGACCGCGCGCGGCGTGCGATTCCACGTGACCGAGGCCGGTCCGGCGGATGGGCGGCCGGTGGTCGTGCTGCACGGCTGGCCGCAGCACCACTACACCTACCGGCACCTGCTCGCGGATCCGCCCGCCGGGCTGCGGATCATCGCGCCGGACCTGCCGGGTTACGGCTGGTCGGGCCCGGCGCCGCACCGCTGGGCGAAGGAGGATGTCGCACAGGACGTGCTGGCGCTGCTGGACGAGCTCGGCGTGTCGCGGGCGCTGCTGGCCGGGCACGACTGGGGTGGCTACGTCGGCTTCCTGATGGTGCTGCGCGATCCCGGGCGCTTCGACGGCTATCTGCCGCTCAATATCGCGCACCCGTGGAACACGGCACGCACGATGGCACCGCACTTCTGGCGTTTCCTGCTGTATCAGCCGCTGGTGGCGGCGTTCGGGATGCCGCTGCATCGGCGCACCCGCTTCATCGACCGGGTACTGCGGATGGGCGTGACCGACCGCGGCGAGTTCACCCCCGAGGTCGTGCGCACCTACAGCGACAGCTTCCGCAACCCGATCGCCGCCCGCGCGGCCACCGACACCTACCGCACCTTCCTGCTGCGCGAGATCCCCGCCCAGCGCCGCCCCGAGCGCCGCCGCGCCTCGATTCCGATCCGCGCCCTGTTCGGCACCGACGACGGCGCGATCCACCGCTCCCTGGCCTCCGCCGACCCGGCGAAGGCCGACGACTACACGGTCGAATACGTCTCCGGCTGCGGGCACTTCCTTCCCGAGGAGCGCGCGGATCTGGTGCGTGTGCGGCTGCTGGAGCTGGCCGCGACGACCGCGCGGCGCAGCGCCTAGTCGCGGGCGTTCGGGACTTAGGTCCCCACTTCGGGCACATCGGCATCGAAACGATGAATCGGGCCCGGCGGCGACGTCTGCAGTGGTGAACTCGTCACATCCGACCGGGAGGCCATCATGCAGAAGATCGTCACCAATCTGTGGTACGACACCGAGGCCGAGGAGGCCGCCACCTACTACTGTTCGCTGTTCCCGGATTCGAAGATCACCGATGTCCAGTACTACTCCGAGTCCGGCCCCCGCCCCGCGGATCTGGCGATGGTCGTCGACTTCGAACTGGCGGGCCAGCGGTTCACCGCGATCAACGGCGGCGGCGAGTACAACTACACCCACGCCATGTCGCTGCTGGTCAACTGCGACAGTCAGGACGAGGTCGACCGGCTCTGGGACACCCTGCTCGCCGACGGCGGCGAGGAGGTCCAATGCGGTTGGCTCAACGACAAATACGGCGTCCCCTGGCAGATCTGGCCCGCCGAGGCCAACGACCTCATGAAGGGCGACCCCGCAGCCGTAGACCGCGCCCTCCAGGCCATGTACACCATGAAAAAGATCGACCTGCCCACCATGCGCAAGGCCTACGAATCCAGCTGACGTTCCCGCACCACCTACACGTTCCCGCACCGGTTACGGGGGCCTGTAACCGGTGCGGGAACCAACAAGGGGTGCGGGAATGCGGAGGTCCTCGCCGGTGTCGGTGGTGTCCGGCACGATGGGGCTCGTGACTATGAGCGAGCTGCGGGGATCTGCCGAGGAATTGCTGCGGGAGCTGGCGGGGCCGCGGGCGCGCCTGCGGGAGGACCAGTGGACGGCGATCGAGGCGCTGGTGGTGCAGCGGCGCCGGGCGCTGGTGGTGCAGCGCACCGGCTGGGGCAAGTCGGCGGTGTATTTCATCGCCGCCAAGCTGCTGCGGGCCGCCGGGCGCGGGCCCACGGTGATCGTCTCGCCGCTGCTGGCGCTGATGCGCAACCAGGTCGCCGCCGCGCAGCGCGCCGGGGTGGTCGCGGAGACCATCAACTCCGGCAATGTCACCGAGTGGGACGCGATCCACGCCCGGGTGGCCGCGGGCGAGGTCGATGTGCTGCTGGTGAGCCCGGAGCGCTTGAACAATCCGGACTTTCGCGATTCGGTGCTGCCGAAGCTGGCCGCCGACGCCGGGCTCGTGGTGATCGACGAGGCGCACTGCGTCTCCGACTGGGGGCACGATTTCCGTCCCGACTACCGCCGCATCCGGACCCTCGTCGCCGACCTCGGCAGCGATATCCCGGTGCTGGCCACGACGGCGACGGCGAACGACCGGGTGGTGACCGACGTCGCCACCCAGATCGGCGGCATCCGGGTCGGCTCGGATGATCGCGATCCGGGCGAAGGCACGAACGCCGACACGCTCGTCCTGCGCGGCACGCTCGACCGCGAATCGCTACACCTGTCGGTGCTCCGCATCGACGACGCCGTGCAGCGCACCGCCTGGTTGAGCAAGCACCTGCACGAGCTGCCCGGCTCCGGCATCATCTACACCCTCACCGTCGCCGCCGGCCACGACCTGGCCGATGTGCTCACCTCGCACGGCCACCGGGTCGCGGCCTACACCGGCCAGACCGACCCCGCCGAACGCGAGGTGCTCGAGCAGGCACTCCTGGACAACGAGGTGAAGGCGCTGGTCGCCACCTCCGCGCTGGGCATGGGCTTCGACAAGCCGGACCTGGGATTCGTCGTGCACGTCGGCGCCCCGTCCTCGCCGATCGCCTACTACCAGCAGGTCGGCCGCGCGGGTCGCGGCACCGAGCGGGCCGAGGTGCTGCTGCTGCCCGGCCCGGAGGACCGCCGGATCTGGAGCTACTTCGCCTCGGTGGCCTTCCCCCGCGAACACGTGGTCCGCGCGGTCCTCGACGCGCTCGACCGCGAGCGCCCGCAGTCGACGGCCGCACTGGAACCGCTGGTGGAGCTCAATCGCTCCCGGCTGGAGATGGTGCTGAAGGTCCTCGACGTGGACGGTGCGGTCCGCCGGGTGCGGGGCGGCTGGCTCGCGACCGGAGAGCCGTGGACCTACGACACCGAGCGTTACGAACGCCTGTCGGTGGCGCGCGAGGCCGAACAGCAGGCGATGATCGACTACCAGGCGACCACCGCATGCCGCATGAACTTCCTGCGCGCCCAGCTCGACGACCCCGGCCTGACCGAGGACGGCTGCGGCCGGTGCGACAATTGCACGGGCGTCCGCCACGACACCGGGGTCGATACGGGAGAGCTGGCCGCCATCCGCGCCCGGCTGGACCGCCCGGGCATCGATCTGGCCCCGCGCAAACAGTGGCCGACCGGTATGGCGAAGCTCGGAGTCCCGTTGTCCGGCAAGATTTCCGACGGCGCGGAGACCGGGCGGGTGCTCGGCAGGCTCAGCGATCTCGGCTGGGGGCAGCGCCTGCGCTCCCTGCTCGACGGCCCCGACGGCCCGGTGCCCGACCACGTCTTCGACGCGTGCATTGCCATTCTGCGCGAATGGGATTGGGCCGAGCGCCCCACCTCGGTCATGGCCCTGCAATCCCCCGCGCAGCCCCGGCTGGCGGCCGACCTGGCCGCCCGGCTGGCCCGCGTGGGCCGCCTGCGCGACCTCGGCACCCTGTCGCCCCGCCCCGACCGCCCACCGGTCTCGGCGGCCAACTCCGCCCACCGCGTCGCGGCCCTGTTCGACTCCTGGGAGGTCCCCGACCTCACGGGCCTGGACGGTCCCCTCCTCCTGGTGGACACCCTCACCGATACCGGCTGGACCCTGACCCTCGCCGCCCGCGCCCTCCGCCGGGCCGGCGCCCCGGCCGTCCTGCCCTTCGCCCTGGCCACGCCGAGCTGACCCGCGGCCGATCATCCGTCCTGCCGCCGCTGAGGGGCGCGTTCGCGTGCCAGGGCATGATCGAGTGGCTATCGTCGGACGGGTGGCCAGCAAGTCTGCGTCGCCCGCGATCGAGCTGACCGTCGGCGAGCGCACAGTTCGCGTGTCGAATCCGGAGCGGGTGTATTTCCCCGAGACCGGGGCGACCAAGCTCGATCTGGTGCGGTACTACCTGAGCGTGGGCGACGGGATCGTCAATGCGCTGCGGGACCGGCCGTGCATGCTGCACCGGTTCCCCAAGGGCCTACCGGGCGGCAAGGTGCATCAGAAACGCGTGCCCGCGGGCGCGCCGGACTGGATCCCGACCGTCCGCGTGTACTTCCCCCGCTACGGCCGCACCGCCGACGAGCTGTGCGTGAGCGAACTGGCCGACGTGATCTGGGCGGCGCAGATGTCGACCGTGGAGTTCCATCCGTGGAACTCGCGCCGATTCGACACCGAGAAGCCCGACGAATGGCGCATCGACCTGGATCCGATGCCCGACTGCCCGTGGTCGCGGGTGCAGCGGGTGGCGGGCGTCGTCGAGGAGGTCCTCGGCGAACTCGGCGCGGTCGGCTGGCCGAAGACCTCGGGCGGCAAGGGGTTACACGTCTATGTGCGCATCGCGCCGGAATTCGGCTTCCAGGACGTGCGCCGCGCGGCCCTGGCCTTCGCCCGCGAGGTCGAGCGCCGCGCCCCCGACGATGTGACCACCACCTGGTGGCGCCGCGACCGCGACCCGAAGCTGTTGTTCGTCGACTACAACCAAAACGCCAGAGACCATACGATCGCCGCCGCGTATTCGGTGCGCGGCGTACCGGAGGCGACCGTGTCGACCCCGGTGCGCTGGGACGAGATCCCCGATATCGACCCGCGCGACTTCACCATGGCCACCGTGCCCGACCGCTACGCGAAGCTCGGCGACCTGCACGCGGGCATCGACGACGCGGTCTACGAACTGGACACGCTGCTGGAATGGGCCGACCGCGACCGGGTGGAGGTCGACCTGGACGAAGACATGGCGGAGGGGTGACGGTTCGCCCGGCGCCGGGGACGATCCGGAGCTTCCGCCCGAAAGCAACTCGATACAGTGCACCTGGCCGGTGACATCGGCCCGGTGTCCGGGCGCACGGCCGGACGAACACACGCGCGACCGCGAAGGAGATCGCATATGACGTCGGTGCCGATCGCACTGGGCCCCGCCCGTACCCCCTTGCTCGAGCAGGCGATCGTCGCGGGCGGCGGCACCCTCACCGAGCTGGGCTCGGCCCGCGCGCTGATCTGGGACGGCGAGCCCGCAGGCTTCCCGCGGCAGCTGCCCGAAGTCATCGAATGGGTGCAGCTGTTCTCCGCGGGCGTCGAGGAATGGTTCGACTCCGGCGTGTTCGAACGCCATCCGGATGTCGTATTCACCTCCGCCGCAGGCGCTTTCGCCAAGAGCGTGGCCGAGCACGCCCTGATGCTGCTGCTGGCGGGCGTGCGGTACCTGCCCGAACACCTCCGGGCCCGCAGCTGGCGGCAGTCCGAATTCTTCCCGCACGTCGGCACGCTGCGCGGCGCCACCGTGACCATCGTCGGCGCGGGCGGCATCGGCCGTGAACTGATCACCCTGCTGCATCCGTTCGGTGTGCGGGTCATTGCCGTGAACCGGTCCGGCACGCCCGTTTCCGCACCCGGCGTCGTGGAAACCGTTCCGGCACACCGATTGTCGCAGGTGTGGCCGCGCACCGATCACGTCGTGGTGGCCGCCCCCGCCACACCCGACACCCGCCATCTCGTCGGCAAGGCCGAACTCGCCCAGCTGAAACCGACGTCGTGGGTGATCAATATCGCCCGCGGCAGCCTCGTCGACACCGACGCGCTGGTCCAGGCACTGCGCGACGGCACGCTGGGCGGCGCGGGCCTGGATGTCACCGATCCGGAACCGCTCCCCGACGGCCACCCGCTCTGGGAACTGCCGAATGCCATTGTCACCCCGCATGATTCGAATCCGCCCCACCTGCGCACCGCGGCCTTCGCCGATCACGTCACCGAGAACGTCCGCCGCTTCGCCGACGGTCGCGACCTGATCGCCCGGATCGATGTCGTCGCCGGATACTGACCACACGCCGGAATGACGAGGCCCGATTCGAGGGCGCCGCACCCCTGTCTCACTCGTGCCCGGCGACCGCCCGCCGGTATCGATCGATCAGCGTGCGCACCGCCTCGGCAAGCTCCGGCGAGTCCACCACCTCGAAATCGGCATCCAGCATGCCCAGGTAGAGCGCGAGCAGCAGCGGGTTGTCCGAGCCGGGCTCGAAGGCGCAGCGGTCGTCGCCGAGCGGTTCGATATCGGCCGGAATCGGCAGCCGCGCCCGCACCCGCGCGGCGGGCGCGTGCACGACCACCCGCGCGCGGAACTGCCAGGTGGCCTCGCCGGTTCCGCGCACGACGCGGTCGGCGATCTCGTCGTCCGACGGTAGGGCGCGCGGGGTGAACCGCGGTCCGGCCGAGGTCCGCGGTCGCATGCGATCGGCCCGGAAGGTCCGCCAATCGTCGCGCTCCGGATCCCAGGCCACCAGGTACCAGCGCTGCCGGTGGCTGACCAGCCGATAGGGCTCCACCGTCCGGCGGGTCACCGCACCGGAGTGCGCGCGGTAGTCGAACCGCAGCCGCTCGTGATCGCGGCACGCACCCGCGATCACGGTCAGCACATCCGGATCGACCAGCGGGCCGCGGAACGGCACGGGCAGCGTGTGCTGGAAGGCCCCGATCCGATGACGCAGCCGCGACGGCAGCAGCTGCTGCAGCTTGGTCAGCGCACGCAGCGAGGCTTCCTCCATACCTGCGATGGAACCGCTTGCGGCCGTGCGCAATCCGAGGACGACGGCGACCGCCTCCTCATCGTCGAGCAGCAGCGGCGGCAGCGCACCTCCGACGCCCAGCCGATAGCCGCCGTCCACCCCCGGCCGTGCCTGGACCGGATAGCCGAGTTCACGCAGCCGGTCGATGTCCTTGCGGACGGTCCGCGTGGTGACATGCAGCCGCTGAGCCAATTCGGTGCCGGTCCAGTCGCGCCGCGCCTGCAGTAGCGAGAGCAAACGCAGCAACCGGGCCGAGGTCTCCAACATGGTTCGAATCTATCTCGAAACTAGGAACGGAATGTTCCGCAATTCTTCGTACGGTTATCCAGTGATCACGACCGGTTCGTGATTCGATGCGAAAGTCAGAACGGAGTCACCCTCATGACCAACGACATTCGGCCCTTCCGGATCGATATCCCCCAGTCCGACCTCGACTACCTGCGCGACCGGCTCACCCACGCCCGCTGGCCCGCCACCCTGCCCGGGATCGGGCGGGAGCGCGGCATCACCGTGGACCACCTGCGGGAGCTGGCCGAGCACTGGCGGACCGAATTCGATTGGCGCGCACAGGAAGCCGCCCTCAACTCGTTCCCGCAGTTCACCACCGAGATCGACGGGCAGCGCATCCACTTCCTGCACGTGCGCTCCGCCCGCCCGGATGCGACACCGCTGCTCATCACCCACGGCTACCCGAGCTCGGTGGTCGAGTTCACCGATCTCATCGGACTGCTGACCGATCCCGCCGACGGCCCGGCATTCCACGTCGTGGCGCCCTCGCTGCCCGGGTACACGCTGTCGACCCCGCTGAGCGGTACCGGATGGGCGATGACCCGCACCGCCCGCGCCTGGATCGAGTTGATGCGCCGGCTCGGGTACGACCGGTACGGGGTCCACGGCGGCGATGTCGGCGCCGGGGTGTCCGGCGCCGTCGCCGGTCTGGACGGCGAGCACGTGACCGGCGTGCACGTGGTGACCGATCCGCTGACGGCCGCCGCCACCGCCACGTTCCTGCCCGGCATGGCCGAGGGCCTGAACCCGAACGATCCGGTCGACGAGCTGATCCTCACCCGCATGGAGGATTTCCGGCGCGACAGCTCGGGCTATCTGGCCATCCAGAACAGCCGACCGCAGACCGTCGGCTACGGCCTCACCGACTCGCCGCTGTTCCAATTGGCCTGGATCGCAGAGAAATTCGACGAATGGACGACCGAACCGATCGACCGCGACCGGCTGCTGCTCACCACGGCGAGCCTGTACTGGTTCACCGGATCGGGCGTCGGCGCCGCCCACACCCTCTACGAGCAGGCGCATTCCTCGGACTGGGGCGCGCCGCCCAGCGTGCCGCAGGGCTTCGCCGTCTTCGGCGCCGACGAGACCGTGCGCCACGTGGTGCCCGCCCCCGCGGACGCGCACTGGACCGAATTCGACCACGCCCTGCACTTCCCGGCCATGGAGGCACCGGCGGACCTGGCCCGGGACCTGCGAGAGTTCTTCGGCTCCCTGAAATAGACGTAGGCTCATGCCGAACGTTCGCCGAGCGATAGGCAGGTCCACGATGAGCCCCGAGCCGAACCCGGCGACCTTCGTCCTGATCCACGGCGGCGGCAGCAGCTCGTGGGACTGGCATCTGGTCGTCCCCGAATTGCGGGCGTACGGGCACGATGTGGTCGCCGTGGACCTGCCGATCGAGAATCCGGCGAACGGGATCTCGGAGTACGCCGACGCGGTGATCGCCGAGATCGGCGATCGCTCGAATATCGTCGTGGTAGCGCATTCCTACGGCGGCCTGACCGCGCCGGTGGTGTGCTCCCGGCTCGACACCGAGCTGCTGATACTGGTGAGCGGCATGATCCCGGTGCCGGGCGCGGCACCCGATGCCTGGTGGGCCGACGCCGGATTCCGCGATGTCGCGATGGATACCCGCGAGCAGATCATCGATGCGTTCATGCACGATGTCCCGGCCGACCTGGCGGCCGAGGCGCTGCGGCGCGAACGCAACGACGCGAGTGCCAAGGGCTCCGAACCGGTTCCCCTCGAGGACTGGCCGCGGGTTCCGACCCGTTTCCTGCTCTGCCGCGACGACCGTTTCTTCCCACCGGAATTCATGCGACCGCTGGTCCGCGAGCGCCTCGGCATCGAACCGGACGAGATCGACGGCAGCCATTGCGTCATGCTCAGCCATCCGAAAGCCCTGGCCGACAACCTCATTCGCTACTGGTCTCAGGTGTAACCGTCCCGCGTCAAGCGCGTTCGAAAAGCCATGCGGCGCAGGAGAATCCCGCTGCGGCGAGGGCGAGGCACCACAGCACGGCGGATAGCCCAGCCGAGCCCACGGGGGTGCCGGTGAGCAGACCGCGGAGGACACCGATCACGGGCGTCGCGGGCTGGTGTCCGGCGAAACCGCGCAGCCAGCCCGGCATGGTCGCGACCGGCACGAAGGCGCTGCTGATGTACGGGACGAACATGATGGCGTAGGTGAAACCGCCTGCCGCCTCCGGACTCCGGGCCAGCAGGCCGAGCGCGATGGCGATCCAGGTGACGGCATGGACCAGCAGGATGATCATGCCTGCTATCGCGAGCCATGCGAAAAACCCTGCGCTGGGCCGGAATCCGAGGGCGAGCGCCACGAGGAACAGCACGCCGATCACGCCGAGATTGCGCAGCACGCCCTCACCGGCATGTCCGGCCAGCAGGGCCTGACGGAAGGCGGGCAGCGTCCGGAACCGCTCGATCGCCCCGCCGCGCACATCCTGCGCGACCGCCGTGGCCGTGATCGACGCCCCGAATCCCGTGCACAGCAGGACGATTCCCGGCACCACGTAGTCGATATAGGGCATGTCCACCGCTATCGCGCCGCCGAACACGTATACGAACAGCAGCATGATCAGCACCGGAAGCAACATCGAGATCACCAATGTATCCCGGCTCCGCACCGTCCGCCGCAGACACCTCCGCACCATCACCCAACTGTCGGCGCACACCCGAACCACCGGCGCTGTCATCGCGCACCGCTTCCCGTGATCGCGCGCCACGTCCCCGCTCCCGTGATCGCGCGCCGCGTCCTCGCTCCCGGCATACACCGGGATGGCGGGCGCCGGACGGAATCGGTCACCGGGCGGCGGCCTCGACTATATCGGCGGTGCGCGCGGTCGCATCCGAACTCGAGTGCAGCTGGGCCGCAAGCTCTTTCGCGCGCTGCGCGACCTCGGGCCGCAGGATGCGGCGCACGCCCTGCGCGAGCCGGTCGCGATCGAGTTTCCGGAAGCTCACATGCGCGCCCACCCCGAGGCGTTCGACCTGCCCGCCCCACATCGGCTGATCGAACGACACCGAGCACACCAGCGTCGGCAGCCCGGCGCGCAGGGTTTCGAAGGTGGTGCCGATGCCGCCGTGGTGGACGGCGGCGGCGCACAGCGGGAACACCAGGTCGTGGGCGAGCGGGCCCACCACCTTGATGTGCGGCCCGGCTTCGGCGTTCGCGGTGTCGAGATCGCTCCACCCGGCGCTGACCAGCCCGCGCAGGCCCTGGCGATCACACACCTCGCGCACCATCGCCAGCACGGCGTGCGTATCCCGGATCGGCATGCTGCCGAAGCCGAAATACACCGGCGGCGCGTCCTGGCGCAGCCAGGAGACCAGGTCGGCGTGATCGGTCGCCAATTCCCCGATCGCCTCGCGCGCGGATCGTTCCAGCGGCAGGAAGCCGACGAACGGCCGCCGCCTGTCCCACTGCTCGGGCAGGCCGGGGACCAGCGCCGCATCGTAGATCTGCACCTCGGGGACGCCGTCCCGGGCGAGCTGGGCCGCGGTGCTCGCGGCGGTGCGCGGCAGCCGCAGTTCGGTGCGCAGGCGGTTGAGATAGCGCAGGAACACCACGCGCCGCAGGTTCTCCGCGAGCGCCCAGGTGGCCCGGTTCACCGCCGCGGGCGGGCGCCATGTCGGCGGCAGCGCGCCGGGGAACGGGTAGGCGGGATTGCTGCGGCACGGGAAGCCGTGCAGCGAGACCATCGGCACCCGCATCGCCTCGGCCACCGCGTGCGCCCGGTCCTCGGTGAGCATGGTGGCCACGATCAGGTCGGCGTCGGCGCAGACCTCGATCACCTCGCGGTTCATCCGGTCGGCATAGTCGGCCATCTGCTTGCCGACCAGCTGCATGAGCCGGAAGCTGCTGCCCGCGGCCAGCGCCCGCTGACCCTGGTCGGAGGAGTACAGCTGCTGCACATCCGGCCCGCACGGGAGCGCGGTCAGCCCCGCGCGCGTGACGAAGTCGACGAGGTTCGGCGGCGCCCCCAGCCGCACCTCGTGGCCGCGCCGCCGCAGCTCCAGGCCGAGCGCGACCGCGGGCTGCACATCGCCCCGCGTGCCGGTCAGCGGAATCGCCACTCGCATACGGTGTCCTCTCCGGTCCGCGTCGTCCAACTTCGCTGCCGCATCGCCGCCACCGCCGTAGGGTGAGCCCGTGCACATCGCGATGTTCACCGATTTTCACCCGGCCACGGTGGGCGGGATCCAAAGTTCGGTGAATTCACAACGTCGCGCCCTCCAGCGCCTCGGCCACCGAGTCACCCTCTTCACCACCCCCGGCCCACCACTCCCCGCCCCGCCCGACCAACCACCACCCACCAACCCGGCCCCACACTTCCCAACCACCACAAACCCGGACGCCCACTTTACAACCACCACAGACCCGGACGCGGGCGTTCCGTAAACCGCAGAGCCGGACGCAAGCGTGAAATGATCCTGCTACCCGGAAGGATTGTGTGGGGGGCGCGCCGGGG
>NZ_JARWQD010000339.1 GCF_029869545.1 Nocardia wallacei
CGGCAAACGCGATCGGTCCGGGCCCTCGCGGGCACCGGCGGCTG
This sequence comes from Nocardia wallacei, assembly GCF_029869545.1. Classification (GTDB taxonomy): domain Bacteria; phylum Actinomycetota; class Actinomycetes; order Mycobacteriales; family Mycobacteriaceae; genus Nocardia; species Nocardia wallacei_A. Next base: position 45 of record NZ_JARWQD010000339.1, read on the forward strand.
GACCGAACGCCGAGATCCGCAGCAGTCGCGGCCCCCCCCCCCGGGTGGACCGGGCCCGGGGGCCGTCCGAGCGCGCCCGCACCCCGGGCGGGGGCCCCCCCCCCGGGGGCGTTTTCGGGGACAACACCACGGCTCCGATGACGGCCGCGCCGAGGATCAGTAGCACCAGGATCAGCGCGGTGGCCGAGGTGATGCCGCCCGTGGGAACGGTGTGGGCGGTGTATTCGAGTTCGGGTGTGCCCGGTGGCGGCGCCGCCACGGGAGTGCCGCGGTCATCCGGTGCCGCGAGCCATCCGATTCCGGCCGTCAACGCCAGCGCGGCCAGTACCGCACCGGCCGCAGCGTGGGCCGCGTGCCTACCCCCCGGCAGCGCGCGGCGCCTCGAGCGCGTCGGGTCCCTGCCGGATGTCAGGGACCTGGACCTCGTCGCCCCCCGAGCGGCGTAGAGATTCACTGCTGTCCTCTCCTGTGATCGCACGGTTTCTCACCTGGCGATACTCTATGAACAACGGTGTTCGTGTTCCCGAGTAGTCGGCTACTCGACTTCAGGGTGCCTGGGGAGTCGTGAAGACGCGTGCCCGAAGTTTCTGGGGGGAAGGAGTTGGGGGCAAGGGGGGAACAAACCCGACCCGGAGTGCGTTTTGAGAGCGGGTCAGCGGTTCTGGCATACTGGATCGCTGGTGCGTCTGCCGACAGCAGGCAGACCATCCCGCCTAGTCGGTTCCGGTTCACGTCCCCGAATATCGAGGGCGACCCGGCGACCACATCGAAAGGACACCCATGAAGGCAGGAATCCACCCGGCATACGTGCCGACGACCGTCGTCTGCGGTTGCGGCAACACCTTCCAGACTCGCAGCACCAAGGAGTCGGGCCACATCAACGTCGAGGTCTGCTCCCAGTGCCACCCGTTCTACACGGGCAAGCAGAAGATCCTGGACACCGGCGGCCGCGTCGCCCGCTTCGAGGCCCGCTACGGCAAGCGCGCCAAGAAGACCGAAGACGCAAAATAGCTGCACCGCCGACGCCCGTCCTGCACCGCAGGCCGGGCGTCGACGCGTTTCGGGACCCTGGAACCTCGAGGAGTAGTAGCCATGGCCGATAAGACGGCCCCGTCCGCGATCGACGACATCCTGGCCGAGCATTCCGGTCTGGAGATGCAGTTGTCGGATCCGGCGCTGCACAACAACCCGGGCGAGGCCCGGCGCGTCGGTAAGCGGTTCGCCGAGCTCGCTCCGATCATGTCCACCTACACCAAGCTGCAGGCCGCGCGCGACGACCTGGCCGCGGCCCAGGAACTGGCCGCCGACGACGCCTCGTTCGCCGCGGAGGTGCCGAACCTGGAGCAGCAGGTGAGCGAGCTGGAGCAGACGCTCACCGATCTGCTCGCGCCGCGCGATCCGCACGACGCCGACGACGTGGTGCTCGAGGTGAAATCCGGCGAGGGCGGCGAGGAATCGGCGCTGTTCGCCTCCGACCTGGCCCGGATGTACATCCGCTACGCCGAGCGGCACGGCTGGAAGGTCGAGGTGCTCGACGCCAACGTCTCCGATCTGGGCGGGTACAAGGAGGCGACGCTGTCGATCAAGAGACGCGAGCACTGGGGGATGGCAGGAGGCGGAGCCGACGGGGCGGGTGAACACAGCCGGGACGGGGTGTGGTCGCGGCTGAAGTTCGAGGGCGGCGTGCACCGGGTGCAGCGCGTGCCGGTCACCGAATCGCAGGGGCGCATCCACACCTCGGCCGCGGGCGTGCTCATCTATCCCGAGCCGGACGAGGTCGAACAGGTGCAGATCGACGAATCGGATCTGCGCGTGGACGTCTACCGGTCCTCCGGCAAGGGTGGCCAGGGCGTCAACACCACCGACTCGGCGGTGCGCCTGACCCACCTGCCCACCGGCATCGTGGTGACCTGCCAGAACGAACGCTCGCAGCTGCAGAACAAGATCCGCGCCATGCAGGTCCTCGCGGCGCGGCTGCAGGCGCTGGCGGAGGAGCAGGCCGACGCGGAGGCGGCGGCCGGGCGGGCCAGCCAGATCCGCACGGTCGATCGGTCCGAACGCATTCGGACCTACAACTTCCCGGAGAACCGGATCACCGACCATCGCATCGGGTTCAAGGCCCACAATCTGGATTCGGTACTGGGAGGGGATCTGGACGCCCTCCTCGACGCACTGGGTGAAGCAGACCGCGCGGCCCGCCTCGCCGCCGAGTGAGCACCCACCGCGTGAGTCGGGTTCCGGTGCGGGGGGTGGTCTCGGAGGGGGTGCGGATGCTGCGGGAGGCGGGGGTCGGTAGCCCGGAGGTTGATGCGGAGACTTTGGCGGCGCATGTGCTCGGGGTGGAGCGGGGGCGGCTGGCGTTGGTTGCGATGGTGACGGCCGAGCAGGTGGGGGAGTTTCGGGAGCTGGTGGCGCGGCGGGCGGCACGGGTTCCGCTGCAACATCTCACGGGCACGGCGGCGATGGGGGAGATCGACCTGGCGGTCGGGCCGGGGGTGTTCGTGCCGCGGCCGGAGACCGAGCTGCTGTTCGCCTGGGCGCTGGCGCAACTGGAGGCGGCCGGGCACGAGCATCGGCCCGTCGTGGTCGATCTGTGCACCGGGTCGGGGGCGCTGGCGCTGGCCATCGCGCACGCCCGGCCGGATGTCGAGGTGCACGCGGTGGAACTCGATCCGGTCGCGCTGGGCTGGGCGCGGCGCAATGCCGACCGCTGCGCGGCCGACGGCGATACCCCGATCACCCTGCATTCCGGCGATGTCACCGCGCCGCGGATCCTGTCCGAACTCGACGGCCGGGTCGATGTCGTGGTCGCCAATCCTCCCTATGTGCCGGTCTCCGCGGAGCTGGATCCCGAAGTGCGTGACCACGATCCGCACCTGGCGTTGTTCGGCGGCGCCGACGGTCTGGACGTGATCCGCCCGATGGTCGCCACCATCGCCCGCCTGCTGCGCGCCGACGGCGTCGCGGCGGTCGAACACGACGACTCCAACGGCTCGCAGGTCGCGGAGCTGTTCCGGCGCGCGGGGTTCCTCGGCGTGGCCGAGCATCCGGACCTGGCGGGCAAGCCCCGCTTCGTCGCCGCTCGTCGCGTGCGTGCCGAGTAATCGGGGCGGCCGAGCCGACGATCATCTTCGTGGTCCTGGTGTAGCGACCTCGAGACGACAGATCTCGGCGATCGCGGCGGTATCCCAGTAGAACGGGCGTACCTCGGTGATCTGCCCGTCGATGATCTCGATGGTCTGCAGGATGGGAAACTCCAGCTCCCGGCCGGTCGCCCGGGCGCGGGCACGCACCCGCGTGAGCACGACGAGCGGGCTCACCTCGCTCAGAAACGACTGCTCCACCATGTCGAAGCGTTCCCACACCCCGCTCATCGCACGAAAGAACTGCTCCATCCCCGCATGCCCGCGCCAGATCCCGCCGTAGGGCAGCGCCGCGGCCTGGTGCAACACCACATCCGGCGCGAAGTACGGCGCCAGCGTCGCGAACCCCGGCCTTCCGGCCGCGAGATACTCCGCCTCGGCCCGGTACATCCCTTCGAGAACAGCAACAGCACTCGACGCAGAAGAAGTGGTCATGGCAACCACTATCGGTCCCCACGCCGCCCGCCGCTGGCGGAATTTCGTCCCCGCGATCGCCCAACCCCCCGCCGGGGGACGTGCGGTGAGACACGTTCAATAGACTCCCTGCCGTGAGTACCGTCTACGACTGCTCCGACCCCGACTCGCGGACCGCCGGCCTGACCGCCGCGCGGACGACCCTGAAATCCGGGCGGCTGGCCGTGATTCCGACCGACACGCTGTACGGCATCGCGGCCGACGCGTTCGACTCGGCCGCCGTCGAATCGCTGCTCGCGGCCAAGCGGCGCGGGCGCGATATGCCGGTGCCGGTGCTGGTGGGGTCCTGGAGCACCATCGACGGGCTCGTGTTCTCGGTGCAGTCGCAGGCCCGCGATCTGATCCGGGCGTTCTGGCCCGGCGGGCTGAGTCTCGTTGTGCAGCAGGCGCCCTCGCTGGCGTGGGATCTCGGCGACGCCCGCGGCACGGTCATGCTGCGCATGCCGCTGCATCCGGTGGCGCTGGAGTTGCTGCGTGAGGTGGGGCCGCTGGCGGTCTCCAGCGCCAACGTCTCGGGGCAGCCGCCCGCCACGACCGTCGACGAGGCGCGTGGCCAGCTGGGCGATCTGGTCGGGGTGTACCTCGACGGCGGCAAGGCCGAGCACAGCGTCGCCTCCACCATCGTCGACCTCACCGCCGATACGCCGCGCATCCTGCGCGAGGGTGCGGTGACCACGGCGCAGGTGGCCGAGGTACTGGGCATGTCGCCGGACGAGCTCGCCCCCGAAGCCGCGCGGTGACGGCCTGCTAGATGGGTTTCAGTCAGAGCGCGGTCGTTCCGCTGCGCGAGCTGCTGCTGGTGCTGCTCGTGTCGGCGGTGGTGACACTGCTGTCCACCGGCGGGATCCGGGTGCTGGCCATCGCCTTCGGTGCGGTGGCCGTGCCGCGCGAGCGGGACGTGCACTCCAAGCCGACCCCGCGGATGGGCGGCGTCGGCATGTACATCGGCGTCCTCGCCGCGGTGCTGTTCGCGCACCAATTGCCCGCGCTGCGACGGGGATTCGATTTCGTGCCCGATATTCCGGCGGTGCTGGTGGCCGCCACGCTGATCGTGCTGGTCGGCATCGTCGACGACCGGTGGGGTCTGGACGCGCTGACCAAATTCGTCGGGCAGATCACCGCGGCCGGGGTCATGGCGGTGATCGGCCTGAGCTGGGTGGTCATCTACAACCCGTTCAACCAGACCACGGTGGTGCTGGACACGCTGCAGGGCGGCCTGGTGACCGTCATCGTCACCATCACCATGATCAACGCGATGAATTTCGTCGACGGCATGGACGGGCTGGCCGCCGGACTCGGCCTGATCTGTGCGGGCGCGGTGTTCGTGTTCTCCATGGGGCTGCTCTACGCGCAGGGCGGCGATGTCAGCACCTATCCGCCCGCATTGCTCGCGGCCGCGCTGGCCGGTGCCTGTCTCGGTTTCCTGCCGCATAATTTCCAGCCCGCCCGGATATTCATGGGCGATTCCGGTTCCATGCTGATCGGATTGATGCTGGCGGCCATCTCCACCGGTGCCTCCGGCCGAATTCCGCTGAACGGATACGGCCCCCGCGATATCGTCGGTCTGCTTTCGCCGCTGCTGCTGGTGGGCGCCGTGATGTTCATTCCGGTATTGGATCTTGTGCTGGCAATCGTGCGGCGGGTGCGGGCGGGGGTCAGTTTCTCCACTCCGGACAAAATGCATCTGCATCACCGCCTGCTGCAGATCGGGCATTCGCAGCGCCGGGTCGTGCTGACGATTTATCTGTGGGTCGGGGTGCTGGCCTTCGGGGCGGTCGGCACGTCGCTGATGAATCGCCAGGTGGTGGTGCTGATGTTCGCGGCGGGGCTGGTGTTCGCGCTGGTCGTGACGGCGGTGCCGTCGCTGCGCGAGGCGGTCGGTCTGCGGCGGCGGGCGCCGCGCGGGCCGGATGCCGGCGCCGAGTAGAGTGGCCCGCGTGAGCACGGCATCCGAGTACCATCCCGACGCCCCGCTGCGCGCGGCACTGCGCTACGGCATCGCCGGATTGATCGTGCTGGTGGTGTTGTCCGCCGTGCTGGGGTCGATCTTCGCCGGGCTGCCCGGCCTGTGGGGCGCGCTGATCGGCTCGGCCATCGGCGGATTCTTCATTCTCACCACCGCCGCGCTGGTGCTGTTCAGCGCGAAATTGGAAACCGGCATCCAGGGCATGGTGATGCTCGCCAGCTGGGTGGGCAAGCTGCTGGTGGTCATGGTGGTGGTCGCGGTGCTGCAGCGATTCGACTTCTACAGCCCCGGCACCCTGTTCCTCACCGTCGTCGGTGCGCTGCTGATCGTGCTGGGCGCGGAAACGTACGGCCTTCTGCGGCAACGCGTTCCGGTGGTCGACACGCCGGAGGACCGCGCGGAGCAAGGCCGTTCAAATGTTTGAG
>NZ_JARWQD010000340.1 GCF_029869545.1 Nocardia wallacei
GTGCTCGCTGGAGTGCTCGGCCGCGGCCCCCCGCCCGCGCACCCCGTCGGCGTCGGCCTCACCCCGCGGGTTGGCCCCCCCCCCGGGGGGGCGCGCGGGGCGCCCCCCCCCCTTCCCACCCCCGCAACGGTTTCAGTGCCCGGTCGCCCGCGTCTTCGCGCCACCGTCGAGGCTCGTCAGGTCACGCACCGCGAGCCGAGGCTCGCTGTACGCCGGATGCTCCCGTCCTGAGGGGCGGGACGCCGGTATGTCGTTTCCCGCCGGATCGGCGGGGTCGTGGGGGGGGGGCGGGGGGGGGGGCCCCGCCCCCCCGCCGCGCCCCCCCCCACCCCCGGGGGGGGGGCCCCCCCCCGCCCCCCCCTTGCGAACGTCGATCCGAATCAGCGGCGCCAGTCGTCGTGGTCCTCGTCGTCCTCCCAGCGCGGCAGCGAGTCGTCCGCGTCGTGCTCATCGGAAAGCACGCCGCTGCGCTGCGAGTCACGGGAGTGTCCCCCCGAGAGCTCGCGCTGAAGGCTCGCGAAGTCGGTCGACGGCGAGCTGTACTTCAGCTCGCGTGCGACCTTGGTCTGCTTTGCCTTAGCCCGGCCACGGCCCATGGCTGACCCCCTCGCGTCACTGCGGGGCGGCCTGGGGTGGTTTGGCGGCCCCGTTCGAATTAATACTCTTCCTGACAGACACTTTAGCGTGTGTCTGCCGGTCTCGCTTCCAGGAGTGGGGGAAGACTCCCGATCTGCCCGGGTTTGCCCGGTTGTCGCACCCTGCGGGCCGCCGTCAGAGGACTCCCGGAATTGCCCGGATGATGCCCACCCGGGCCCCGCCCCCGAGCACCGCGGGTGCGGCGAGGGCGGCGTGCTCGTCGGTCCACTCGACACCCATGCGCTGCAGAATTGCCTGCGTCAGCGGGATCCGGGCGCGATCGTGCCCGTCGTCGATCTTGTAGGCGAACGCGCGGCCGTCCGGTAGCGCCCCCGCGTGCACCCCGTCGGCGCCGATCTTGCACACCAGGCCGGGGGTCGAGCGCATGGTGAGCAGGTCCGGTCCGTCCGTGCCCGAAATCACTCGCGGATGGGTGCGAATCGCATCGGCGACCCGCCGTTGCGGCGACCCCGGAGCGGCCGTCGCGAACGATCCGTAGGCCCGCGCCAGATTCACCAGCGACACCGGCACGATCGGCAGGCCGCAGCCGTCGATGCCGAGATCGGATTCGGGTTCGCCGGTGATGTCGGCGATGGTTTCCGCCACCGCCCGCTGCAGGGGATGCGCGGCGTCCAGGTAGCCCTCGGTGGGCCACCCGTTGATCGCGCAGGTGGCCAGCATCGCGGCATGTTTGCCCGAGCAGTTCATATAGATGCGGCGGGCGGCCTCGGCGCGATCGCGCCCGGCCAGCGCCGCGGCCCGGGCCACCTCGTCGAAGGGGAGGTCGGGCGGGCATTCCAGCTGCTTGTCCGCGAAGCCGAAGCGGTCCAGCAGCCGCTGCACCAGCGCCACGTGGTCGGGCTCGCCGAAATGGGAGGCGGTCGCGATCGCCAGCTCGGCGTCGTCGACCGGTTCGAAACCGTTGCGCAGCAGCGCGATCGCCTGCATCGGCTTGTTGGTCGAGCGCGGGAAGATCGGCAGGTGCACCTCGCCGAGCGCGACCAGCGGCTCCCCGTCGGGCTCGAGAATCACCAGCGATCCGCGATGCACGCATTCGCGGAACCCGGACCGCACCACCTCGACCAGGTCCACGCTCACTGTCGGCCCTCGCTGACGCTCGGCTCGGCCCGGTGCGCGGTTCGAACGCTCGACGGGCCGCCACCCGCCCCGGCCGCCCGCGCTCGGTTCGCGGCTCGGCGCCGATGGCGGTCGACCTGCATGCGGATGTCGTCGGAGATGGTCGGTTCGGCCGCCAGCAGCAGGTCGAGCCGGTCCGGGTCGGTGCCGGTGAATACGTCGCGGACCGTCACGCCGTGCTCGGGGACGTACTCGACGCGGACCTCGTCGCCGGTGCCGACCGTTCCCTCGGTCAGCACCCGCAGATACGCGCCGGTGTCCGACCGGAGCGTGAAGCGCTTGACCCAGTGCTGCTCACCGGACCAGTGCTGGAAGGTCGCGCACGGCACGCGCGGTGCGCTCACCTCGAGCAGGGTGTCGCCGACCGACCAGCGCTCGCCGAGCACCGCATCGCTCACCGGCAGTCCGGAGATGCGCAGGTTCTCGCCGAACCAGCCCGGGGGCAGCGGGCGGTCCAGCTCCCCGCCCCAGCGCCGGGCGTCCTCCTCGGCGTAGGCGTACACCGCCTGGTGCACGCCGCCGTGATTCCTGGTGTCGCACACGTGATCACCCTCGAGACCCAGCGGCCGCACCGCCACCCGATGCGGGACCGGGCGCTTGTCGATGGCCGTCCGGCCCACCCTGCTCACCTTCGGCGACAGCTCGAGTTCGGCGTGTACCACGCACACGGCGAGCACCGTTCCCCGGGGGGGGGGGGGGGGGGGGCCCCCCCGGCGGCCCGGGGGCGGGGCCCCCCCCCCCCCCCCGCCCCCCGCGGCCCCGGGGGGGGGGGCCCCCCCCCCCACGCACGGGTCGCTCATCGTCCACGCAGCCGCTCGACGGCCATGCGGCCCGCCTGCGGCTCGTTGTCGGAGGGCATCGAGTCGGGGTCGATGGACGCCGCCGTCTCGCCCACCTCCAGCCGCGCATCCGCCGGTATCGAACGCTTGATCAAGGCCAGCGCGATCGGCCCGAACTCGTAGTGGTCGACGATGGTGCCCAGGCGCCCCACCGAGCGGCCACCGGCGGTCACCGGATCACCGGTCGCCGGGCGGGAATCGGCGGATCCGTCCAGGTGCAACAGGACCAGATGCCGGGGCGGCTTGCCCAGATTGTGCACCCGCGCCACCGTCTCCTGGCCGCGGTAGCACCCTTTGTCCAGGTGGACCGCGCCATGTTCGGTGACGCCGCCGATCCAGCGCGCCTCGTGCGGGATCGTCCGGTCGTCGGTGTCGACACCGATCCGGGGCCGCAGCGCCGCCACCCGCAGCGCCTCGAAGGCCCACAGCCCGGCCGGTTCCGCGCCCGCGGCGGTGAGCCGCGACCACCACTCGGTCAGGCGGTCGCGCGGGATCACCAGGTCGAAGGAGTCGTCCGTCGGCCAGGGCATCCGGCGCAGGAAACCGCCCTCCGGCAGCGAGATCGCGGCGTAGGTCGGCGGCAGCGGGCCGAGGTCGAGCGCGTCGGCCACCGCCTGGGCCTGCGGCCCGAGCAGGCTCAGCACCGCGTACCCGGGCGCCGCCTCCGGTTTGGCGTCGGCCCAGAACACCATCTTCTGCAGGAATTCCAGCAGCGCCGGACCGCGCTCGCCCTCGGTGTCGATCCACAGGGTGCCGTCGACATCGGTGAGCACGAAATGATTCAGGACGCGGCCGTTGAGATCGAGGTCCAGGTTCTCCGCCGATCGGCGGTCCGCCAGCTCGGCGACGTGCTGGCTCGAGATGGTGTGCAGCCAGGTCAGTCGTTCCGCGCCGGTGCTGGTGAGGACGAATCGGTGCGACCGGTCCACCACCGCCGCGCGCTGTGCGGCCGCGCGTTGCTCACCGAACGGATCGCCGTAATGCCACGCGACCGCGGCGTCGGGAGTCTCCGGCGGGCCCGGGACGGCTCCCGGGGATGTCGACAAGGGACTGGGCGGAAGGACCACGGACACACACCCACTGTATGCCCTGCTCACTTGTGCCGCCCGCGACGGCGCCGCAAACGCGGCAGGAACGACACTTGCCTTCGGCGGCGAGCTGTGCTGGCCTGGGAGGCAGCCCTGACAAGGTGTCGTCGGTCACCAAACTGATCGGTCGGACCTATCTGATCTCAGGATTGGGTGAACGGTTACCTACCGGAGGTTCGGTACCCCCTCGTAGAACCGCCCGTTCGCCTAGGCTGCTGCGCATGGTGGATCGAGTTCTGGTGACTCTAGACGGCACCGTCCGGGATCCGGACGAGCCGTTGCTCTGTGCGGACGACATCGGCGCGCTGCGCGGTGACGGCATTTTCGAGACGGTGCTGGTGCGCGACGGCAAGGCGTGCGCGATCGAACTGCATCTGGCGCGCCTGCGGCGCTCGGCCGAGGCGCTGGACCTACCCGAGCCGGACCTGGGACAGTGGCGGACCGCCGTGGAGACCGCGGCCAAGGAATGGGGCAGCGAGCGCGAGGGCCAGCTGCGCATGGTGCTGACCCGAGGACGCGACAGCATCGAATCCACCGTCCCCGCCGCCTCCCGCAAGCCGACGGGCCGGGCCGCGCCGCCCACCGCCTACATCCTCGTGCTGCCGGTCGCCGAGCGCGTGAACAAGGCTCGCGCGGAAGGCATCTCGGTCATCACGCTGTCGCGCGGCATCTCGGTGGATCTGGCGCCGAACGCGCCGTGGCTGCTGCTCGGCGCCAAGACGCTGTCGTACGCCACCAATATGGCGGCGCTGCGGTTCGCCGCGCGCATGGACGCCGACGACGTCATCTACACCAGCACCGAGCACCGAGTCCTGGAGGGCCCGCGGTCGACCGTGGTCATCCAGCGCGACAAGCAGCTCCTCACGCCGCCGGCGCGCAACGGCGTGCTGCCCGGCATCACCCAGCGCGCGCTGTTCGCCGAGGCCGAGAAGGCCGGGTGGGACTGCCGCTACGAATCCTTCTTCACCGCCGATCTCATTACCGCCGACAGCGTCTGGTTACTGTCGAGCGTCACGCTGGCAGCGCGGGTGGCCACGCTGGACGGGCTGCGGATGTCGCCGCCGGACTGCGCGCCGGAGATCGCGGAGATGGTGGATCGGGGCGTCGCCCGGTCGTGGAATCTGGCCGACTGGACGTAGGGAACGCGGGACCGTTCCCGGGCGCGGGTCCGATCCATGCCCGGAATCGGGAATCGGGCCGGAATCCGTTATCGCACAGCAAAATCTCCCGGAGTGTCGTGGCGTAGAACTCATTGATCCGTGGGATCCTCGGCGTAGCCTTTACTACGACATGTCGTAGTACGGCAGGAGGTCCCCATGAGCAGGTGCAGCGTCCGAACCGTTCCGCGCTGTGCGCGGGCGGCGATCGTGCCGAGCGGCAGCGGGGTGCGGTCATGGACGTAGTCGACGTCTCGCGCTGGCAGTTCGGCATCACGACCGTCTATCACTTCATCTTCGTGCCGCTCACCATCGGGCTGGCGCCGCTGGTGGCCGGGCTGCAGACCGCATGGGTCATCACCGGCAAGGACCGCTGGTACCGGCTGACGAAATTCTTCGGCAAGCTGTTCCTGATCAACTTCGCCCTCGGCGTCGCCACCGGCATCGTGCAGGAGTTCCAGTTCGGGATGAACTGGAGCGAGTACTCCCGCTTCGTCGGCGACATCTTCGGCGCGCCCCTGGCCCTGGAGGGTCTGGTCGCCTTCTTCATGGAGTCGACATTCCTCGGGCTGTGGATCTTCGGCTGGACCCGGCTGCCGAAACTGGTGCACCTGGCGACGATCTGGATGGTCGCGATCGGCGTGAACGCCTCGGCGTACTTCATCATCGCCGCCAACTCGTTCATGCAGCACCCGGTCGGCGCGCGCTACAACCCCGAATCCGGTCGCGCGGAACTGAACAGCATCATGGCGGTGCTCACCAACAACACCACGCTGGCGGCGTTCCCGCACGTGGTGGCGGGCGCCTTCATCACCGCGGGGACGTTCATGGCGGGTATCGCCGGGTGGTGGATGGTGCGCAACGCGCGCTCCGGCGACGAGCACAAGATCGCGGAGGCGCGTTATCTGTGGCGGCCCGCCGGGCTGGTGGGCATGTGGGTGATCATCGTCGCCGGGGTGGCGCTGCTGATCACCGGTGACATCCAGGGCAAGCTGATGTTCAAGCAGCAGCCGATGAAGATGGCCTCCGCGGAATCGTTGTGCCACACCGCGACCGATCCCGACTTCTCCGTCCTCACCGTCGGTACCCACAACAACTGCGACTCGGTCACCCACCTCATCGAGGTGCCGGGTGTACTGCCCTATCTGGCCGAGGGGAAGTTCAGCGATGTGACCCTGCAGGGCGTCAAGGATCTGCAGGTCAGCTACAACGAGAAGTACGGTCCCGGCGACTACCGGCCCAACCTGTTCGTCACCTACTGGTCCTTCCGCGCCATGATCGGATGGGTGATCGGGTCGGCGGCCATCGCGCTCGTCGGATTCTGGGTGACCCGGCGCGGGCGGATCCCGGATCAGCGCTGGTTCTCGTGGCTGAGCCTGATCGCGATCCCGACGCCGTTCCTGGCCAACAGCTCCGGCTGGGTGTTCACCGAAATGGGCCGCCAGCCCTGGGTGGTCGCGCCCAACCCGACCGGTGACCTGAACCTGCGAATGATCGTGCAGGACGGGGTATCCGGGAACTCGGCGGCCACGGTGCTGTTCACCCTCATCGGGTTCACGGTGATCTACGGCCTGCTGGCGGTGGCGTGGTTCTACCTGATGCGCCGCTACGTCGTCGCCGGGCCCGAGGAACACGTGACGACCTCGGCCACAAGCGCCGAACCCGTCGAGAAGCTCTCCTTCGCCTACTAGGAGCCGATGATGAGTCTGCCCGAATTCTGGTTCTTGCTGATCGGCGTGTTGTTCACCGGCTATTTCGTGCTGGAGGGCTTCGACTTCGGGGTCGGCATGCTGATGCCGATCCTCGGCAGGGGCGACGAGACCCGAAAGCGCGTGCTGCTCAACACGATCGGCCCGGTCTGGGACGGCAACGAGGTGTGGCTGCTGGTCGGCGGCGGCGCGATGTTCGCGGCGTTCCCCGAGTGGTACGCGAGCCTGTTCTCCGGGTTCTACCTGGCGCTGTTCCTGATCCTGGTCGGCCTGATCACCAGGGCCTGCGCCATCGAATGGCGCGGCAAGATCAACGATCCGAAGTGGCGGTTCTGGGCCGATATCGGCATCGGATTGGGTTCCTGGATACCGGCTTTCGCGTGGGGCCTGGCGTTCGCCGATATCGTGCACGGCGTGCAGCTCAACGCCGACAAGCGGATCGAGGGCGGGCTGTGGGGCATGATCACCGGCTACGGGCTGCTGGGCGGGCTGACCACCACCCTGCTGTTCCTGCTGCACGGCACGGTCTTCGTCAGCCTCAAGACCAGCGGTGACATCCGCACCGAGGCCGTGAAACTCGAACGGCTGCTGTGGATTCCGACCGCGGTCGCCGTCGCGGCCTTCGGCCTGTGGACCCAGTTCGCGCACGGCAAGGGCTGGACCTGGGCGATGGTGGTGCTGGCGGTGGTCGGTCTGGTGCTCGCCGGTGCGGCGCTGTTCCTGGGCGGCGGAAAGGAACACGGCACGAGGGCCGACGGCTGGGCGTTCTTCGGTACCGCGCTGACCATCATCGGCGCGGTGGTGCTGCTGTTCGGCTCGCTGTATCCGAACGTGCTGCCGTCGAGCATCGATGCGGCCTACAACCTCACCATCGACAACGCGTCGTCGACGCATTACACGCTGAAGATCATGAGCTGGTGTGCGGTCGTCCTGACGCCGATGGTGCTGATCTATCAGGGCTGGACGTACTGGGTGTTCCGCAAGCGGCTCACGACCGATCAGATTCCGGCACCGATCGGCCTGCCGCTGCAAGAACGCTCACCGGTGCGCTGAGGAGCTGAACCGTGGCTCGACCCGTGGACCCGCGCCTGTGGCGGTATGCCCGCTCGGCACGGCGGTATCTCGTTGTCAGCGTGCTGCTTTCGCTGGTGACCACCGGCTGCATCGTGGTGGCGGCGCTGGCGCTGGCGCGGGTCCTCGCGGGGGTGATCACCGATCCGGGGCGCCGGACCCTCGGGTCCTGGACGGCCGAGCTGGTGGTGCTGGCGGTGGCGGTCGGCTGTCGCGCGGCGGCGACCTGGTGGCAGTCGCGGCTGGCGCATCGGGCGGGCGCCCAGGTGGTGGCGGAGCTGGAGCAGGCGGTGCTGGCCACCGCGGCCGATCTGCCACCGCGTGAATTGGACTCGCGCCGAACGGAACTGGCGGTGGTGGTCGGCAGCGGGCTGAGCGGGCTGCGCGCCTACCTGGCCGGATATCTGCCCGCCCTGCTGCTGGCGGTGCTGGTGCCGCCGATCGTGCTGGCGGTCATCGCCGCCCACGATCTCACGGCGGGCGCGATCATTCTGGTGACGCTGCCGCTGATCCCGATCTTCATGGTTCTCATCGGCCTGATGACGCAGGGGCGTGCCGCCGCGACCCTGGCGGCCACCACTCGGCTGTCCGACCAACTGCTGGACCTGTTCGCGGGCATGCCGACGCTGCGGGCGCTGGGGCGTGAATCGGCAACGACCACAGGCGATTCGACGCCCGCGAAGACCCGCCCGGCCGATCCGCCAGGGCCGGTCGGGCAGCGGACACAGCGGGACCGCGTGCGGGCGCTCGGGGAGTCGCTGCATGCGCGGACCATGTCGGCGCTGCGGGTGGCCTTTCTGTCGTCGATGGTGCTGGAGCTGCTGGCCACGCTGTGCGTCGCGCTGGTCGCGGTGTCCATCGGCATGCGGCTGGTCTTCGGCAATATGGGGCTGTATGCCGGTCTGCTGGGGCTGATCCTGGCGCCCGAGGTGTATCTGCCGCTGCGTGCGGTGGGCGAGCGTTTCCATGCCGCACAGGACGGGATGGCGGCTGCCGCAAGGGCTTTCGCTGTGCTGGAGCCTGCGGGGCAGGCGCGCCCGGCCACTGCGGGCCGTCGCGATATCGGAGACGCCCCGGGGGTCGTCGAGATTCGCGATCTGACCGTGCAGGGTCGTGACGGCCGCGCGCCCGATGACCTTTCCGCGGTGCTGCGGCCGGGGTCGATCACCGTCCTCGCCGGACCCAACGGTTGTGGAAAATCCACGGCCCTGCAGGCGATTCTGGGCCTGATCGCGCCCGCGCGCGGCGAGGTCACCGTGGGCGGCGTCCCGGTGCTCGAGCTGGATCGCGAACGCTGGTGGGCCGAGGTCGCCTGGCTGCCGCAGCGACCCGTGCTGCTGCCCGGCACGCTGCGCGAGAACCTGGAACTGTTCGGGGCGCGCTCCGAGGCGCCCGCGACGGGACCGGCCCGGGTGGTCAGTGATCTGGAGGCCGCCTGCGCCGCAACGGGTTTCGACACTGTCCTGGAGGAACTGCCCGGCGGCTGGGACACCGTCGTCGGCACGGGCGGCACGGGTCTGTCGCTGGGCCAGCGCCAGCGCCTGGCCCTCACCCGCGTGCTCGCCGCCGACCGCCGCGTCCTGCTCCTCGACGAACCCACCGCCCACCTCGACGACGCCGCCGAGGCCACCGTTCTCGCCGCGCTGACCGCCCGCGCCCGCGCCGGGGCGACGGTCGTCGTGGTGGCCCACCGCCCGACCGTCCTCGCCGCCGCCGACCACATCATCGAGGTCCGCGGCGGGAGTGGCGAGCCGGATATCGCACCGAATGCATACGCGGTCGATGATTCCGACGCCGACGGCCGCGACGGCGGCCGGATGGACCCCGGCCAGCCACAGCAACGGCACCTCGCCGACGCCGCCCGGGGGGGTGGCGGTTACCCAATTGACGGGGTTGGTGTGGTAGGGGTTAGCGGTGGGGAAGTTGGGGGGGGGGTGCGATGTGGGGGGGGCGGGACGGCTTTGGGGGG
>NZ_JARWQD010000341.1 GCF_029869545.1 Nocardia wallacei
CATGTCCCGCTGCCCGGCCGCGGCGTGGATCTCGGTCAGGCCGAGAGGGTGGTGCTCGATCAGCGCCGCCTGCTCGGCCGGTGTCTGGGACATTCGGGCAGGTCGCGCCGGGCTCCGAGATACCCCTACCACCGACGGGTATTCAGGAGGCCGGTGGATACTCCGAATCCGGAGTCCCTACTTTCGAGTCAGTTCGGGATAAGGTCGAGCATCGCTTCGGCACCGCACAGGGGATGGGCGAACTCGATTCGCAGACGCCGGCGGGCCGCAGCGTCGAAGAACAATGGGAGGCGCGGGAGAAGACCGCGCGGGAACGCCTGGATCGGATCCGGAAGTCGGTGCGCCGCAACGATTCCGGGTGACGCCAGGAATGGATTGAGGGTGGATTCGATGACCGAACCGCGGGAGATTGCTGAGCGCCTGCTCGATGCCCAGGTGGATTTCCTCGTCGCGGAGGTGAGCGGAGAGCGCTTCGCCGAGGTGGTCGCGCGCGATGTGGAGTCGGTGATCGGCGTCGCCGACACCATCATCTTCCGCGATGTGGTGACCGTCGAGCAGGCCAAACGGACCGTCCGCAAGGTGGTCGACCGCAGCGACAGCCCGATCGTGCGGGATCTGGTCGGCGTGCTGTCGGATGCCCTGTACGACCACATCGCCGCAAACGACGGCCACACCCTCGGCGACGTGGTCGAGCGGGAGCCGGTCGAGGCGCTGCTGCGCAAGATCCTCGGCATGCACCACGCCCAGGAGCGCCTGCTGGACCGGCTGAGCGAGGCGCCGACGGCCGGGCCGGTCGCCGCGAAGTTCACCGACATGCTGATCGACGACATCCTCGAGGCGAACAAGAAGATCGCGGGCAAGGTGCCCGGCGTGAATTCGCTGATGTCCATCGGGCAGAACGCGGTGAAGTCCGCGCGCAAGGCCGCCGAGGGCAGCCGCGTCGGCGCCCTGGCCGAGAAGGGCACGCTGTACGCGCTGAAACGGGTGACGAACGCGATCCGGGAGACCCTGCGGGATGCGCCGGTGCACGGCGCCGCCATGGAGTTCTGGGATGTGCACGCGGGCGAGCCGGTCAGCGGACTGCGCGACTACCTGAGCCAGGCCGACCTGCGGGAGCTGGCGCTGATCGTGCATCGCATCGTGGTGACCACCCGCAACAAGGAGTACGTCGGGCTGCTGCTCGACGAGTCGGTCGAGGTGTTCTTCGACAAGTACGGCGACCACACGCTGGCCGGGCTGCTGCCCGAACTGGGCGTGACGCCCGACGATATCGCCGAGGAGATCCTCGCCTACGGCCCCGCCGTGATCGAGGCCGCCAAGCGAAACGGCGTGCTGGCCAAGCTGATTCGCGAACGACTGGAGCCGTTCTACACCTCGGAGCAGGTGCTGGGGATCCTGGCGGGCTGACCGGCCGGTGGTCAGTCGGCGATGGCGAAGGCGTCGATCTCGACCAGCATCTCCGCGCGCGGCAGACCGGTGAAAACCGTTGTGCGGCTGGGGAGTACGTCACCCGCGTGGGTCTCGACGAACCTTCCGTAGGCTTCGTTCATGGCGGCGAAGTCCTCGCGCGCGGTGAGGTAGACGCGCAGCATCACCACATCGTCGAAGCTCGCGCCGCTCGCCTCCACGATGGCACGCACGTTGTCCAGGGTCCGGGTCGTCTGTGCCGCAACGTCTCCCGGGTAGAGATACTCGTTGGTGGCGGGGTCGACCGGGCCCTGGCCGGACACCTGCACGAACGGTCCCTTGCGCACGCCCTGGGAGAACGTGTGCGCGGGGGCGGGTGCGGCGGTGGTGCGGACGGCGATCTTCTCACTCATGGTCGGCCTTTCGCGGGTCGGGGCTCGGGTTCCAGCCGAGCTCGGCGGAAACGGCGTCGGCCGCCGCGCGCACGCGCGGGAGCAGGCCGAGCACCTGGTCGTGATCGAGCAGCATGTCGGGCACCGAGACCGACAGCGCGGACACCACGGTGCCGGTGCCGTTGCGGATGCCGACGGCGATGCAGTTGACGAAGCTCTCGTGCTCCTCGTGATCCTCGGCGAAACCTTGGGCCGCAACGAGTTCCAGCTCGGCGAGGTACTGCTCGGGGGTGCGGATGGAGCGGTCGGTGAACGGGTGATAGTCGAGACGCTCGGCGACCGTCCGCCACTGCGCGCGGGGCTGTCCGGCCACGAGTACCTTGCCGACGGCGGTGCAGTGCAGCGGCGCGGGGCGCCCGACCCGCGAATACATCCGGACGCTCTGGGTGGCGTCGAGCTTGTCGATGTAGATCGCCTCGCCGGACTCGTAGGTGGCCAGGTGCACGGTCTGGCCCGTGTCGGCATTGAGCCGCTCGAGATGACGGCGGGCCACGGTGCGCACGTCGCGGCGCTCCAGCGACCGGTTCGCCAGCTCGAACAGCCGCGCGCCGAGCGAATACCGGTGCTCGGCATCGTGGGTGACGAACCGCTGCGCCTCCATGGTCTGCAGCAGGCGCAGCACCGTCGACTTGTGCACGCCGAGCCGAGCCGCCAACTGATCCAGCGATTTTCGATCCTCGCCGAGTTCGGTGAGGATGGTGAGGGCGCGCTGCAGGCTTTGGCTCATGCCCCTCCCTCGCTGGCGCTCGGTCGGGGAATGGATGTGTGGGCCGGTCGGGGATTGGATGTGTGGGCCGGTCGGGGGATGGGGGTGTGGGCGGGTCGGGGAATGGCCTTGGGGGCCGGGGTGTCGAGTCGCTCGGGGCGTGTGGTAGTCAGGGCCGTGCCGGTCGTTCGTTTACTGCGCATGCCGATCCCTCGATGACGCTTGGGCCTTGGTGCGACGTCAGTGCCGTGATGTCTGGTGTGGGTGGTCATGAGGGCACATTCTCTCTGGTGGGGGGTGGGGGTGTTGGCCAGGCCGAATCTGGTGCGGTGGCGCGGGATTCGAGGTGGGGGAGGGGTGGGAGTTCGGCTATGTCGCCGGTGCCGGTGAGGGCGGCGGCGGCGCACAGGTGGCCGAAGCGGAGCAGTTGTTGGTGGGGGCGGCCCTGTAGGAGGGCGGCGAGGTAGCCGCCGGCGAAGGCGTCGCCCGCGCCGATGGCCTCGGTGACCTCCAGCCGGAGCGCGGGAACCTCGCGATGCTCGTCGCCGAGAAATCCGGTGACCGAATGGCCGCTGTTCTTCACCACGAGATGCCTTGGGCGCGGGAATAATTCGCGTAATCGGGCCGGATCGCCGGTGCCGAACACCTCCTCGGCCTCGTCGGCGCCGAGGAAGACGATATCGCTCCCGGCCACCTGCCGGGCGAGGACGTCCGCGGCCGACTCGCCGCGCCGAATCCACAGTGCCGGACGGTAATTGAGGTCGAAGCTGACCATCCGGCCGCGCCGCGGCAGCGCGATCAGGCGGTCGGTGAGCTCGGTGGCCGACGGCGACAGGGCGGTGGTGATGCCGGTGAAGTGAATCAGCTCGCAGCCCTCGACAAGCGCGGAGCAGGCACTCAGGTCGGCGGGGGAGAGGGCGCTGGCGGCCGATCCGCCGCGGTAGTACAGCATCCGGCTGGCGCCCGTGGCCAGATCGGTGGCTCGGTTCGACCCGCTGCCGCGCTCCTTGACGTACAGGCCGGTCGGCCGCGCCGGATCGGTGTAGACCGCACCCGTGTGGACCCCGCGCTCGGCCAGGTGTCGCAGCAGATAGCGGCCGAATCCGTCGTCGCCGACCCGTGAGATCCAGGCCGTCTCGATACCGAGCTGGGTGAGCACGGTGGCGACATTGACCTCGGCGCCGCCCGCCGAGCGGTCGAAGACCGGTGAATCCTCGAGCGGGCCCGGCCGCGCGACCAGGACGGCGAGTCCCTCGCCGACGGTGACCGCGCGGGGCGTGGTCGGCGTAGGCCAGCTCACACCAATCTCCTTCGAATGCTTGCGGCTGAGGGTCGTCTCGTGCAGACTAACCACCGAAAACACAAGGCGCAACATGCGTTGTGAAATATGCAATGCATGAGAGCTATGGTTTGTGGTGAAGGGAGCGCCGTGGTCAACAAGATCGGTGAGAGCATCGACGTCACCGCGGTAGCGGCCCTGAGCGATCGCACGCTGGGGCCCGAGCACAAGTCGCTGCCGCCGAGCGCCTGGGGGCTCACCGCGCGTGAATTCCTCGCCACGGCACCGCATCTGGACGATTTCGCGACCCCGGTACTCACCGTCGACCGCGCGGCGCTGGATTCGAATCTCGCGGTCATGGCCGACTGGGCGGCGGCCGCGGGCGTGCGGCTGGCGCCGCACGGCAAGACCACGATGTCCCCGCAGCTGTGGGGCGAGCAGCTGGCCGCCGGAGCCTGGGGCATCACGCTGGCCACCGGATGGCAGGCGCAGGTGGGCCGCGCCTTCGGCCTGACCCGGATCCTGCTCGCCAACGCCCTGGTCGATCCGGTCGGATTGCGCTGGGCCGCGGAGCGCATGCGCCGGGACCCCGAGTTCGAATTGCTGAGCTGGGCCGACAGCGTCGCGACCGTGCGGGAGATGGAACGCCGTCTGCCCGAGGATGCGCGGCTGTCGGTCCTGGTCGAACTCGGCGGCCCGCACGGCCGCACCGGCGCCCGCAGTGTCGACGAGGCGCTGGATGTGGCTGCGGCGGTGAATAATTCAGCGCGCCTGCGGCTGGCGGGCGTCGGCGGCTACGAGGGCGCCCTGGCGCACGACCGTACCGATGCCGCCGTCGCGGCCGTGCGCGGCTACCTCGACGAACTGGCCCGGCTGCACCGCGCCCTGTCGGACCGGTACGAGCGGCCCGCGGTCGTCACCGCGGGCGGCAGCGCGTATCCGGACCTGGTCGTCGAGCGGCTTGCCGGATTGGCGGACGAGCAAGGCGCACAGGGTGTTCCGACGACGGTGGTGCTCCGCTCGGGCGCCTATCTCATACATGACGACGGCTTCTACTCCGGCATCTCGCCGCTGGCCGATCCGTCCGCCGGGCGTCCGTTGCGCTCGGCCATGCACGGCTGGGCGCGCGCGGTGTCGCGGCCGGAGCCGGGACTGGCGCTGCTCGACGCCGGGAAGCGGGACCTGCCGTTCGATGAGGGGCTGCCGGTACCGCAACGGATATCGGGCGGGGAGGGTGTGCCGCCGGGCGCGCACGTGTCGGCGCTCAACGACCAGCACACCTTCCTGCGATGGCCGGAGGGCGGCGACGTGCCGGTCGGCAGCGTGGTGCGGCTGGGTCTGTCGCACCCCTGCACGGCCTTCGACAAGTGGCGGCTCATCCCGGTCGTCGACGACGCCGGTGCCGCGCGGCCACGCGTGGTCGACCTCCTGCACACCTTCTTCTGATCCGGCGGAACATCATGGGCGACATACTGATTCGCGACATCGACGTCGTGGACGGGACCGGTGAACCGCGCTACCGCGGCGATGTCGTGGTCCGCGGCGGGCGGATCGCCGAGATCGCCCCGCCGCGTACCGCGGCCGCGGCCGACCGCGTGATCGAGGGCGAGAACCTGGCCCTGGCACCGGGCTTCATCGACATGCACGCGCACTCGGACCTGCATCTGCTCACCGAACCGGAGCATCTGCCGAAGCTCAGCCAGGGTGTCACCACCGAGGTGATCGGCCAGGACGGGCTGTCCTACGCCCCGATCGACGATGCGGCGCTGGCGGTGTTGCGCCGCCAGATCGCCGGGTGGAACGGCAATCCCGCCGACCTCGACATCTCCTGGCGCAGCGTCGGCGAGTACCTCGAGCGGCTCGACGAGGGCATCACGCCCAATGCCGCCTACCTGGTACCGCAGGGCACGCTGCGCCTGCTGGTCGTCGGTGCCGAACGGCGGCCCGCCACGGCGGCGGAGACAGCGCGCATGTGCGAACTGCTCGCGCAGGGACTGGCCGAGGGCGCGGTCGGCATGTCGAGCGGGCTGACCTACACGCCCGGAATGTACGCCGACACAGCGGAATTGGCCGCACTGTGCGAGGTGGTCGCCGCGGCGGGCGGCTTCTACGCACCGCATACCCGCTCCTACGGCGCCGGTGCACTCGAGGCCTATGCCGAGATGATCGGCCTGGCCCGGGCCACCGGCTGCGCGCTGAATCTGACCCACGCCACCATGAACTTCGGCGTGAATCGCGGCCGCGCACCGGAATTGCTGGCCATGGTCGACGCGGCGCTGGCCGAGGGCTGCGATATCAGCCTCGACACCTACCCGTATCTGCCCGGCGCGACGACCTTGTCGGCGCTGCTGCCGAGCTGGGCGATGTCCGGCGGTCCCGACGCGGCGCTGGCGCGGCTGGCCGACGCGGACCAGCGGGCGCGAATAGCCCTCGACGTCGACGTGCGCGGTTCGGACGGATGCCACGGCGTCACCGTCGAATGGGAGACAATCCAGATCAGCGGCGTGACAGATCCCGGGCTCGCGGGCTACGTCGGCCGGACGGTCGCCGAGATCGGGGCCGCCGAAGGCGTTGCGCCGGTGGAGATCTTCTTCGATCTGCTGCGGCGCGACCAGCTGGCGACGACGGTCCTGCAGCACGTCGGGCACGAGGACAATGTGCGGGCCATCATGCGCCACCCGCGACATATGGGCGGCAGCGACGCGCTGCTGGTGGGCGCCCGGCCGCATCCGCGGGCGTGGGGGACCTTCCCGCGCTACCTGGGCCACTACGTCCGTGAGCTCGGGGTGCTCGGCCTGGAGGAGTGCGTCAATCACCTCACCGGGCGTCCCGCCCAGCGGCTGCGCCTGCGCGAGCGCGGACTGATCCGGACCGGCTATGCGGCAGACCTCGTAATCTTCGACCCCGCAACGATTTCCGACACCGCGACCTTCGAAGATCCCAAACAGCAGGCGCGCGGCATCGCCCATGTCCTCGTCAACGGGGAGTTCGCGCTCGACGGGGGCGTGCCGACCGATGTGCGCGCGGGGCGTGCACTGCGCATGACCGGAGGTGAGACCCGGTGACGGCCGCCCTCGACGTGATCCGCGCCGACCGCGTGCTGACGGTGGTGCGCGCGCCGCGGATCCCCGATCCCGTGGCGTTGGCCGATACCCTCGCCGAGGCCGGAATCCGCACGGTGGAGCTGACTTTCACCACACCGGGCGTGCTGGAGGCGCTGCGCACCGCCGCCGCATCGGAGCGCGCGGTGGTCGGTGCGGGCACGGTGCTGACCGCCGAGCAGGCCGAGCAGGCAATCGGCAGCGGCGCCCGGTTCCTGGTCACCCCCGGCCTGCGGGGCGCGGGCGCCGCGACCCCGGCCCCCCCCGACATACCCGGGGGGATGGGGGGGTTGACGCCCGCCCCCGGGCAGGA
>NZ_JARWQD010000342.1 GCF_029869545.1 Nocardia wallacei
CCACGTGATAGCCCGACGACGGATCGCGGGAGAATGCCGCGACCATGGCGGGGGGGGGGCCGCCGCGGCCCCCCCCCCCCCCCCCCCCCCCCCCCCCCCCCCCCCCCCCCGGCCCCGCCGCAAACCCCCCCCCTCCCCCCCCCCGGGCGGGGCCCCCCAAACTCCGTTGGGGCGCCCCGATCTCGTTGTTGCGGAGACCGTATCCCTTCCTGGCGAGACGTCCGGGTGAGGACTCGCCGGGGTGCTTGCGACCCATTCCCGCGACACACCAGCAGACTGAAATGTCGTGGATCAGTTGGTGTTGGTGTTCGTGCTGGCGTTCGCGACGATCCTGGCGCAGCCGCTGGGGCGGCGTACCGGGCTGGCGCCCGCGGTGCTGATGACCGTGTTCGGGCTGGTGCTCGCGGTGATTCCGTTCGTGCCGAACATCGATATCGATCCCGAGCTGATCCTCCCGCTGGTGCTGCCGCCGCTGCTGTACGCCTCGGCCCGGCGCACGTCCTGGCAGCAGTTCGCCGACAGCGCGGGGGCGATCCTGCTGCGTGCCGTCGGCCTGGTGGTGGCGACGGCCGTCGCGGTCGCCGCGGTCTTCCACGCCTGGTATCCGGGGATCCCGCTGGGAACGGCGCTGGCGCTCGGCGCCCTGGTCGCGCCGCCGGATCCGGTCGCGGTCAGCGCGCTGGCCGACCGGCTCGGGCTGCCCCGCCGCCTGGTCTCGGTGCTCGAGGGTGAGGGGCTGTTCAACGACGTCACCGCCGTGGTGCTCTACAACGTCGCGGTCATGGCGGTGGTCACCGGGCGCTTCTCGGCCTGGCACATGGTGATCGACTTCCTGGTGTCGGCGGTGGTGGGCTTCGCGGTCGGATTCGCGCTGGGATGGGCGGGCAGCCGCCTCATGCGCAAACTGAGCGAGGCGGCCTGGCAGGTGGCGCTGGGCCTGCTGCTGCCGTTCGCCGCGTACGGCCTCGCCGAGCTCTGGCACGGGTCCGCCGTCCTGGCCGTCCTGGTGTGCGCGCTGTATCTGACCGATGCCGCAACGGATTTCAGCGACAGCGCCTACCGCATCGTCGGCGACTCGTTCTGGGATGTCATCGACATGCTGGTCACCGGTGTCGCCTTCGGGCTCATCGGCCTCGAGCTCACCAATGTGCTGGCCGCGACCGGACCGGACTGGCAGCGGCTGCTCGGTGTGGCGGGGGCGGTCATCGCCGTGGTCGTATTCCTGCGGCTGATCTGGTTGTTGCTCACCACCGAGGTCTTTCAGCGCTGGTGGCGCCGCCGCGACGCCGACGAGCCCTACACCTGGCGCGAATCCGTCGTCACCTGGTGGGCGGGGATGCGCGGCGTCGTCACGGTCGCGCTGGCGCTGGCCCTCCCGTTCACCACCGACGCCGGGGAGCCCTTCCCGGGGCGTGCCGAGGTGCTGTTCATCGCCTTCGCCGTCGTGCTGTTCACGCTGCTGCTGCAGGGACCGACGCTCCCGGCGGTCGTGCGCGCCACCCATGTGCAGGCCGACACCGAGCAGGAGCGCGCGCTCGAACGCCGGCTGTGGACGCGGATCCTGCGCGCCGAACTCGCGCGGCTCGAGGAGATCGCCGACAGCGAGGATCTGCCCGACGAGGTGTACCAGCGCATGCGCGAGGGTTTCGAACGCCGCCTCTCCCGCGCCGACCCCGAGGCGGCCGAGGCCGCCGACGATGCGAAATCGGTCGACAAGGCGCTGCGTTTCACCGGCAAGATGGGCGCGATCAGAAACGAGGTGCTCGAGGCCGGGCGCACCGAGGCGCTGGCCGCTCGCCGCGAACCCGGCATTCCGCCCGACGTGGTCGACCGGCTGATGCGCAGGCTGGATCTGCGACCGACATAACGCGGCCCGGTTTACACCCGCCGACCATCAGGCTGCTGTTGGGCGGCTCTCAGGCTGCCACCGCAGAGTCGGGGCGTGGACAAGTTGGTGCTGGTGTTCGTGCTGCTGCTCGCGACCGTTCTCGCGCAGCCGATCGCGCGCCGCACCGGACTCGCGCCCGCGGTCCTGATGACCGTGTTCGGCTGCGCGCTGGCCCTGCTCCCCGTCGTACCGACCACCCCCTTCGATCCGACATTGATTCTGCCGCTGGTACTTCCGCCCCTGCTGTACGCCTCCGCGCGGCGGACGTCGTGGCGGCAGTTCGCGGCGAACTGGGGCACCATCGGCCTGACTGCCGTCGGGCTGGTCCTCGCGACGGCGGTCGCGGTCGCGGCCGCCGCGCACGCCTGGCATCCCGCCATACCCTTCGCCGCGGCGCTGGTGCTGGGCGCACTGGTCGCGCCGCCGGATCCGGTGGCGGTGTCGGGAATCGCCGGGCGGCTGGGCCTGCCGCGGCGGCTGGTGGCCGCGCTGGAGGGTGAGGGCCTGTTCAACGATGTCCTCGCGGTCGTCGTCTACACCGTGGCGGTGCGGGCGGTGTCGACCGGCCATTTCTCGGCCTGGCATGCCGCGGGGGATCTGGTCGTCTCGGCCGCGGTGGCGCTGGCCGTCGGCCTGGCACTCGGCTGGTGCGGCACCCGCCTCGCCCGGCGGCTGGACGAGGCGAGCTGGCAGGTGGCGCTCGGGCTGCTGCTGCCCTTCGCCGCCTACGGACTGGCCGCCGCCTGGGGCGGATCCGCGGTGCTGGCCGTCCTCGTGTGCTCGCTGTACTTCAGCGAGACGGCCCTGAGCTGCTGCGCCTCCGACTATCGCCTGATGGGCGATTCGTTCTGGAAGATCACCGAAATGCTGGTGACCGGATTCGCCTTCGGTCTCGTCGGCCTGGAACTGCGCAGCGCGCTGACGGGGGTGGGCGCGGCGTGGCCCGGCCTGCTCGGCATCGCGGCCGCGGTGGTCGCGGTGGTGGTCGCGCTGCGACTGGGCTGGCTCACCGCGATCTGGGCGCCGCTGCACCGCTGGTGGCGCCGTCGCGCGGTGGACGAGCCCTACACCTGGCGGGAAACGCTGGTCACCTGGTGGGCCGGTCAGCGCGGCGTGGTCACGGTGGCCCTGGCGCTGGCGATTCCGTTCACCACCGATACCGGCGCGCCGTTCCCGGGGCGCGGCGAGATCCTGTTCATCGCCTTCGCGGTCGTGCTGTTCACCCTGCTGGTGCAGGGGCCGACGCTGCCCGCCGTCGTGCGGGCCACCGGGGTGCGTGCCGACGCCGTCTCCGACCGTGAGTTCGAGCGCCGCCTGTGGCGGCGGGTGCGCGACGCCCAGCTCGCCCGCCTGGACCAGCTCGCCGCGGCCGAGCGGCTTCCCGACGACATCTATCGCTCCCTGCGGGAGGGTTTCGCCGAGCGGCCGACCTTCGCCACCGGCACCGACACCCGGGTCGCCGTGTCCACCGGGCGCACCCTGCGGATCACCGGCCCGCTCTCGCGCATCACGACCGAGATCCATGCCGCCGGACGGCGGGAGGCCGTGGCCGTGCGGCGCGACCCCGCGGCACCGACCGAGGTCGTCGATCGCGTCATCCGGCACCTGGACCTGCGCATCCATCTGCACCGGCCCGAGAACCGCTGAGCGCCACCCGCCGGTGCCGAACATGCTGTGCCGGAACGGCTTCGGCCGCGGCGGGCGGGATGGTCGACTGTCGGCCGGATCGTGTCGAGCGGGATAGACACCGATCATCGGCGCCGTAACCGATCATCGGCGCGGCAGCTACCTGCGCGCATGCCCGCCAGCAAACTCAGCTAATTCTACGGATGGTTCTGCGGCAAATTTACTACCTGCGGGTTCGCGGCTAATGTTCGGCGTATTGCCGTCGAGGGACCGGCGGGAATCGTTCTGGCAAGGAGCTCGCATGCTGGAAATCGACCACTTCACCTACGGCTGGCTGACTCCCGCGCTGGCCTATCTCATGTCGGTCACCGGCTCCCTGCTGGCGCTGCGCTGCATGGTCCGCGCGCGCTCCGGCAGCCGGCGCGACGGGTGGACCGTCACGGCGGCCGTCGCGCTCGGCGGCACGGGGATCTGGGTCATGCATTTCATTGCGATGCTGGGCTTTTCGGTCCACAACGCGACCATTCGCTACGACGTGCCGATCACGCTCGTCAGCGCGGCGATCGCCATGACGGTGGTGTGGGTCGGGCTGTCGATCGTGATGCGGCGGCACGGCGGCCTGTTCGCGCTGCTGACCGGCGGCGCGGTCACCGGGCTCGGGGTCGCCGCCATGCACTACTCGGGCATGTACGCGATGAAGACGAATGCGGCGGTGCGCTACGACCCGTGGATCGTGCTGCTGTCGATCCTCATCGCGGTGGTGGCGGCGACCGCCGCGCTGTGGTTCGCCCTGCACGTGCGCGGCCTCGCGGCCACCGTCGGTGCGGCGCTGATCATGGGCGTGGCGGTGTGCGGCATGCACTACACCGGCATGTTCGCCATGCACGCGCACATGGCCACCCATCTGCAGGCCCCCGTCGGCGCGCAGGCGCATCAGCTGCTGACCCCGCTGATCATCGGCGTCGGCATGGTCACCCTGCTGCTGTTGTTCCAGGTCGGCATCACCGACATCGATGAGCCCGACCTCAGCCGCATCCGCGGCCAGTACGCCAGCCGCTACTGGCCCAGCCGCACCCGCCCCACCGACCTCCACGAACCGGACCGCATCCATCCCCCCGACCACAGATGGTGACCACCCCGCCTCGCGTGGCGCGTCGGCGGGCGGGCGAACCCGGCTCGGGCGAGACTTACCGGTGTGCCCGCTTCCGTCCTGCACCACTACCGCTCCCCCTGGACCCGGACCCTCGATGCCGGGGCGATGCGGCGGGCGCTGGCGGACTGGTGGCGCGGGCCCGAGCGGGTCTACCGGGCCGCGCGGGTGGTGCACGACCATCTGGGCGGCGCCCCCGCCAGCTGCGCGTACGCGTTCACGCTGTTCGTCACCTGGTGGACGCTGCGGGGCATCAGCGATATCGCCGGGCACCGGCTGATCCTGTCGGCCTCCACCAATCTGCACAATATGCAGCGCGATCCGGTCCAGGTGCTGGTGGCATCGGCGTTCTGGACCGAGGGCGGGTTCCCGTGGATGATCATCCTCGGCTTCCTGACCGTGATGGCCTTCGCCGAGCGCTGGCTGGGCACCGTCCGCTGGGTGCTGGTGTTCGCCGTCGGCCACGTCGGCGCGACGCTGCTGACGGTCACCGGCATCGCCTACGCCGTCGACCACGGGCTGATTCCGCTGAAGGTGGCGGTCGTGTCGGATGTCGGTGCGTCCTACGGGTTTTCGGCGGTCCTCGCCGCCCTGACCTACCACCTGCCCGGCGCCGCACGGTGGGCGTGGGCGGGCGGGCTGCTCGCCTGGTTCGGGCTGGCGGCCTGGCACGGCCGCACCTTCACCGACTACGGCCACCTGACCGCCGCCCTGCTCGGATTCCTGGTCGGCGCGATCGCCGTGGGGGTGTCGCGACGGCTGGAACGGCGGGCCCGGACCTCGCGGCCCGAACCCGAATGACCGTGTCGCGCAACCCGAGTCAGCCGTTGGCGGGCGTGGGCCGCGTACCGCGCTGCACCAGGCGCACCGCGGGTTCGACCACCCGGGCGGCGATCGGGCCGAGGACCGCCATCAGCAGCACGTAGGCAGAGGCCAGCGCTGCCAACTCGCGGTCGACCGCACCCATCGACACCGCCAATCCCGCGATGACGATGGAGAATTCGCCGCGCGCGACCAGCGCCGCCCCGGCGCGGGCGCGGCCCATCCGCCGAATGCCCTGCCAGCGCGCCGCCCACCAACCGGTGCCGATCTTGGTCAGCACGGTCACCACCGCCAGCGCCACCGCCCAGCCGAGCACGGGCGGGATGGCCTGCGGATCGGTGTTGAGCCCGAAGGCCACGAAGAATATCGCCGCGAACAGATCCCGCAGCGGTTCCAGCAGCTTGGCGGCGCTCTGCGCGGTGGATCCGGAGATGGCGATGCCCAGCAGGAACGCGCCGACCGCGGCCGAGACGTGCAGCGCCGACGCGACCCCGGCCACCAGCAGGGCCGCACCCAGCAGCTTGAGCAGGAACACCTCTTTGTCGGCGGAGTCCACGATCGCCGAGACGTACCGGCCGTAGCGCAGCGCCACCACCAGCACGCACGTGATCGCCAGCATCGCCACCGCCAGGGAACGCAGCCCGGCCAGGTATCCGAGCCCGGCCAGCAGGGTGGTGAGGATCGGCAGGTACACCGCCATCGCCAGATCCTCGAACACCAGGATCGACAGCACCACCGGTGTCTCGCGGTTGCCCAGGCGGCCCAGATCGTTGAGCACCTTCGCCGCGATTCCGGAGGAGGAGATATAGGTGACCCCGCCCATCGTCACCGCGCCGACCAGGCCCCAGCCCAGCATCAAGGCCACCAGCACGCCCGGCGTCGCGTTGGCGACGATGTCGACCAGTCCGGCCAGCCAGGAGCGGCGCATCCCGGTCACCAGTTCCGCCGCGGTGTATTCGAGGCCCAGCAGCAACAGCAGCAGCACCACCCCGATCTCGCCGGCGACATGACCGAACTCGGTGGCGGATTCGAGCTTGATCACGCCGCCCTGGCCGAATGCCAAGCCGCCCAGCAGATACAGCGGAATCGGAGACATCCCGAAACGACCGGCCAGGCGCCCGAGCACGCCCAGGGCGAACAAGATCGAACCGAGTTGAACCAGAGCTAACGCGGTGGAGCCCACCGCCTCACCCGTCGGTCAGGATCGCCAGGGCCGAGTCCAGCCCGTCGGGAGTACCGACCACGACCAGCAGATCGCCCGTGGCCAGGACGAAATCGGGGCCCGGCGACGGATGCACCTGCCCGGCCCGCATCGCCGCGACGATCGACGCCTTGGTGCGGGTGCGCATGCGGGTCTCCCCCAGCATGCGGCCCTGATACGGGGATCGCTCGCCGATCGGCAGCTGCCGGGTGACGATGCCGGGCATGTCCCGGTGGTCCTCGTTGAGCTTCTCCACCAGCTGCGGCGCGCCCAGCAGATTCGCCAGCGCCGCGGCCTCGTCGGTGGTCAGCGGGACCTGGGCGGCGCAGGCGTCCGGGTCGTCGGACTTGGAGATGATCAGGTCCAGCCCGCCGTCGCGATGGGCGACGACTCCGACCCGCCGGCCCGATCGCACCTCGAAGTCCTTGCGTACCCCGATGCCGGGCAGCGCTGTCACGTCGACGTTCACATGTCCAGCCTAAGCGGCGCGGGGGCCGGGGCCGAACGCGGCAGGACACCGTGGGCGGCCCGGACCTCAGACCGGTGGCGACGGTTCGGCGAAGACGCCGTCCCGCCCGGGCCGGTAATCGGTGACGGCCGTCACCGCCGCGACCGGCAGCGGACCGTACAGGTGGGGAAAGCGCATGGACGCCGGATCGGTGGGCACCCCCGGTTCCCAGCGCACGGGGGCGGCGAGCAGATCCGGATCGAGCCACAGCAGCACCAGATCGTCGTGATCGGCGAACAAGCGGTTGGCGGGCAGGTGCACCTGCCGGGGCGTGGACAGGTGGATGAAACCGGCCTCGTCCAGTGAGGGCGGGCGGCGCTGCCCCGTTGCCCGGGCGGCCTCCCACTCCGCACGGGTGCACATGTGAACCAGCGTGTCCGCCTTGACCTTTCGGGCCTCGTCGTCGATCATCGCTCGACCCTATCCGCCGGGCGCCGGGACCCGCAGCTGCCGCGGGGCGGTGGCCTCGGAGTTTGCCGTAAGCGGAGTGTGATTGTCGGTGCTGCGGGGTAGTCTGCCGATAGACAACTGGATCGGCCTGTTCACGGAAGTGGTTGCCACGCTTCGCCCCGCGCTGACCGGCTGTTCGCTTTCGGCGAAACGCCTGGTCATGTTAGGGAAAACACAAAGAAACATCTCCGGGAACAAAGCCCCCGTCCCGAACGTCTGACAGAGTAGTCATACACCACTGCTGGGAAGTAGCGGTAGCGAGCTCGCGGAAGGGACCGCGAGCCCCACACCCAGGCGAACGGTCTTCTGCGCCGGGAGCCAGGACGGAGGAGTCATGCCAGGAACACTGACTAGCACCCCACTGACCGCGGTCGACCGTTGCGACCGCTGCGGGGCGGCCGCGCGCGTGCGTGCGACCCTTCCCGGCGGTGGCGAGTTGCTCTTCTGCCAGCATCACGCCAACGAGCACATGGATCGTCTCAAAGAGCTCGAGGCCGTGATCGACACGGAGTCGGCGCCGGCGCTGTAATCAGCTCCTTCAGTCCGATCGAAAACTGAACCCTCCAACAGAACATCCCGAACGGGCGGCCGGGTGGCCGCCCGTTCCGCATGCCGGGGCTATCCGGGCAGCCCGGCCTCGATGCCCGCCAGCAACCGATCCAGCCCGTAGTCGAAGGCGCCGTCCGGATCGCCCGGCGCCTGATACTTCTCCCCCACCGTCGCCCCGACCCGCCCCGCCAGCGGGTATTCCGCCACGGGCATGAGCCGAGTCAGCAAGGGGCCGTGCACTTCCCACCACCGCTCGTCGGACATCTCCCGGGCGCTGCGCCGTGCGGCCACCGCCATCCGCGCATTGCCGGTGGCGAACTCCGACAGCACCGCGATCACCCGGTCCATCTCGAGATCGGTCAGCCCGATGCCCTCCAGCGCGGCCAGCTGCCGCTCGTAGCGGCGCATCCGGCCCGGGCCCAGCACCAGGCGCCACGGCGGGACCTCCAGCAGCCAGGGGTGGGCGAGCAGTTCGGTGCGCACCTGCGTGGCGATCGCGGCCATCCGCTCGCGCGCGGGCAGGGCCGGATCGATGGGCGCGTCCTCGGCGGCGACGGCATCCACCATCAGGACGATCAGCGCCTCTTTGCTGGGGACATACGTGTACAGGGTCATCGGGCCGAGGCCGAGTTCGGCGGCGACCGCGCGGATGGAGATCCTGTCGTACCCGTCGCGGTCGGCGATCGCGACCGCGGCGCGGACCACCGCGTCGACGCTGACCGTCTGCTTGGGACCGCGCGCCCCCTGCCGGAGCGGCAGCTCCTCCCGCCACAGCAGGCTCAGCAGCTGTTTCGCCTGTTCGACGGCCGAATCCTCGACCATGGCACTCCTCGTGGAATATCAGTACGATGTACGGAGTTATAATACCTCGTACAGCGTACTCAGATCGGGAGGTCCACTCTGCCCACCCAGGCAACCTACCTGCCGGACCGTCACATGTTCGCCCTGTGGACGTGGAACGGCACCACCCCCGGCCCCGGCCCCGCCGACAGCGAGCCACTCCCCCTCGCCGTCCCCACCCCCGACGGCACCGCGCTCACCGTCACCACGGTGGATTGCACCCTGACCGACCCGGAACACTTCCTGTCCCTCCCGATCTCCGCCCCGGGCCCCTCGGTCACCGCTTGGCGCGCGATCCTGGGCACCGACAACACCGCCAACACGGTCGCGGCGGCGGGCGCGGGTGTCGGGAATGGCGTGGGTGGACTGCCGCCGGTCGGGCATGCGGTGCCCAATGCGGCTCGGACGGCGATCGTGTCGGCCGAGCGGGCGGTGCGAGCCTGCGTGGGGAGCGAGGCCGTCGCGGCGGAACTGCGGACGACGCTGAAGGCGCAGCTGCGGCCCTATCAGGCGCGCGGCATCGCGTGGCTGCGCGAGACCGCCGCGACGCACGGCGGGGCGGTCCTGGCGGACGAGATGGGGCTCGGCAAGACCGTGCAGGCCATCGGGTATCTGCTCGGTCGGGCCGAGCCGGGCCCGCAACTCGTGGTGTGCCCGACCTCGCTGGTGGGCAACTGGGCGCACGAGATCGAGCGGTTCGCGCCGGGGCTGCGGCCGATCCTGTGGCGCGGCGGGGATCTCGACCCCGCCGAGCCGGGGACGATCGTCGTGACCGGCTATCCGACACTGCGCGGTCACGGGCGAACCCTCGCCGAGATACCGTGGGCGACAGCTATTTTCGACGAGGCACAGGTGCTGAAGAATCCGCGCACCCAGGTGTCCCGCGCGGCACGCGCCCTGCGGGCCGACGCCCGGATCGCCCTCACCGGCACGCCCGTGGAGAATCACCTCGACGAGCTGTGGGCGCTGCTCAATCTGGTGGCGCCCCGGGCCTTCACGCACAAGACGCAGTTCCGTCGGCGGTTCGTGCGGCCGATCCACGAGGGCTCGGAGGGGGCCGCCGTCCGGCTGCGCGACACTCTCGAACCGATCGTGCTGGCGCGCAAGAAAATTCAGGTCGCGTCCGCGCTGCCACCGAAGATCCACACCGATCTCGTGTGCGACCTCACCGACGAGCAGCAGCGCCTCTACGACCAGCTGCTCGACAAGGCCGAGGCCGAGGGGTTCGGCAGCGGTGCGCAGCGGCAGAGCCGCGTACTCGCCGCCCTGACCGCACTGAAGCAGGTGTGCAACCATCCGGGCCTGATCACCGGGGAACTCGACGAGCTGACCGGGCGCTCCGGAAAGTTCGACGTGTGCGCCGACATCCTCGCCAACAATCTCGAGATCGGCTCGCCCACACTGGTTTTCACACAGTATCGGCGCACCGGCGAGCTGTTGGTCCGGCACTGCGCCGAGCGGTTCGGGGTGGCGGCGCCCTTCTTCCACGGTGGTCTGAACTCCGCCGAGCGCGCCGATATCGTGCGCCGGTTCCAATCGCCGGACGGTCCGCCGGTGCTGGTGCTGAGCCTGCGCGCGGCCGGGACGGGCCTGACGCTGACCCGCGCCGCCGACGTCGTGCACTACGACCGCTGGTGGAATCCGGCCGTGGAGGCGCAGGCATCCGACCGCGCGCACCGGATCGGACAGACCCGGCCGGTCACCATCACCACGCTCACCACGGGCACGACCGTGGAGGAGCACATCGCCGGTATGCACGGTCGCAAATCCGCGCTCGCCGACCTCACCGACACGGCGGACTCCGGCTCGGGTGTCGCGGCGCTGGCCCGCCTCGACGACGAGCACCTGCTCGAGATCCTGCGGCGCAAGCGAGGCAATTGACATGGCCGACAACGAATTCGGGTACACCGCCTGGGGCATGGACTGGGTGCGCCTGGCCGAACCGCTGCGGGTGTCCCGGCCGGAACCACTGCTCCCCCGCGCCCGCAGTATCGCCCGCAACGGCGGCGTCCGACTGGAGATCGAGGGACGGGTGGTGCGGGCGGCCGTTCACCGCGGCGGCCAGGCGTCGGTCACTCACGTGGAACTGGAGCCCCTGCCCGCGGCCACCGTCGAGGCGATCGCGGCGCGGCTCCCGCAGGACGCGGTCGAACTCGCCGACGCCGTGCACGAATCACTGCGCGCCGCCGGGGTGGCGGTGGCCCCGCGGCTGCACAGCACCGACTGCTCCTGCTCGGCCCGCAAGTCCCGCTGCCTGCACCTGCTCGCCACCTGCTACGCCCTCGCCCACGCCGTAGACGAAAACCCTTGGCTGGCACTGGATCTACAGGGCTACCGAGACACAGCCGCACCTACCGCCACCGACGCCCCACCACCCCGCTGGACCCCCCTCGACACCCTCACCCCCGCAACCTTCTTCGAAATCCCCACCTGACCCCACACCCCCACCGGTCGGCCGAGCCCACTCCTCGCACCCCTTGTTCGTTCCCGCACGCCTTGCAGGGCCCTGGAGTGGGTGCGGGAACCGGCAGAGGGTGCGGGAACCGGATGTCTGCCGACCGGTGGGGGTTAGGTGGGGCGGTGGGCTCGGAAGCGGAGGCTTCCTGCGCCGGTGTCGACTTCGATGTCGGTGAAACCTGCTCGGGCGAGGCGGGTGGGGAGGGTGTCGGGTGGGACGGGGACGCAGGTGTCGCCCAGGTGGATCAGGCGGAAACCGCGGCTGTCGAGGCCGTCGCTCCCGGCGAAGAGCCCGCCGGGGCGCAGGACCCGCAGGGCCTCGGCGAACAAGGCGTCCTGCCGCTGGGGGGACGGCACGTGATGCAGCATCGTGAAGCAGACGACCGAGCTGAATTCCTTGTCGGGCAAGGGCATTGCGGTACCGTCGCCGTCGAGCACCCGCAGGCGCCCACCCTTGCGGTCCCGCAGCCGGGCGGCGAGCGCCGGATCGATCTCCAGTCCGGTGAGCGTCGCCGCCCGCTGCCGCAGGGCCTCGATATTGGCGCCGTACCCGGGCCCGATCTCGAGTGCGGAGTCACCGAGGTCCAGGCCGGACAGCGCCCACGGCACGATCTTGGTGGCGCTGGCGCGCTCCCAGAACGCGGACCGGCAGAGCATGCGATGCAACAGGTTCATCCCCATGTCGGCAACGGTAGGGCGCCGCGGCGCTGGCCACGAGACGCTACGCTGCCAGATTGTGTCGCAGAACGGTCATGCCGTCATCTCCGCCCCGCCGACCGGGCCCACCGCCATGGTTTTCGGCAGCGGGGTGCTGCCCGCGGGATTCTGGTTCGACCCGCACCGGCATCCACAGCACCAGATCGCCTGGGCCTCACGGGGAGTCATCGCCGTGGAGGTCGGCGCGGGCCACTGGGTATTGCCGCCGACACGCGCGCTGTGGATTCCGGGCGGGACACCGCACCGCACCGGTGCCCTGCAGGGTGCTGCGATGCGCGGGATCTATGTCGAACCGGGCCGCTGCCCGGTCGCCTTCACCCGGCCGACCCTGCTGCGCGTCGGGCGGCTGCTGCACGAGCTGTTCGACCACCTGACCGGCGGGGCCCGAAGTGCCGGTCCCGCAGGGGAATTCGGCGGTCACGGCGACGCGCTCGAGCCGGAGCAGCGCGAGCGCGCCGAGGCCGTGGTCTTCGATCTACTGGAACCGGTCGAGGTGATCCCGGTGGGCGCGCCGCTGCCGGAGGACCCCCGGGCCCGGATCGTCGCCGACGCACTGCTGCGCGACCCCGCCGACGACCGGACCCTCGCGCAATTCGCCCCCGCGGCCGCCGCCAGCCCGCGCACACTGGCCCGGCTGTTCCTTGCCGAGACGGGAATCACCTTCGGGCAGTGGCGAACTCAGATCCGGCTGGCCGCATCCCTGCCGCTGCTGGCGAGCGGACTCTCGGTGGCCCGCATCGCCGAGCGGGTCGGCTACGCCTCCGCCAGCGCCTACGTCGCCGCGTTCCGGCGCGCGGTCGGGGTGTCGCCGGGGCGGTACTTCGCGCGGTAGTCAGGCGTTGGTGCCGCTGTCCACGGTGAGGACGGCGCCGTTGACCGACCTGCCCTCCGGACTCACGAGGAAGGCGATCGTGGCGGCCACGTCCTCCGGACGGGCGTAGCGGCCCAGCGGATTGAACTGCAATTGCTGGTCGGCGTGGTCGCCGTCGGCCGGGTTCATATCGGTGTCGGTCGAGCCGGGCTGCACCAGATTCACGGTGATGCCACGCGGGCCCAGTTCGCGTGCAAGGGCTTTGGTGAAGCCGTTGAGCGCGGACTTGCTCAGGTTGTACAGCGCCAGCCCGCCGAACAGCGCTCGGTCGGTCAGGTTCGAGCCGATGCTGACGATCCGGCCGCCCGCGCCCATGTGCGCCACCGCGGCCTGCGCGGCGACGAAGGGCGCCCGCGAATGGATGTGCAGCGCCCGGTCGATCTCGTCGACGGTGAACTCCTCGAACGGCTTGGCCGGGAAGATCCCGGCGTTGTTGACCAGGATGTCGAGCCGTCCCAGCTCCTCGGCGGCGCGGTGCACCGCCGCGGTGATCTCCCCCGCGTCGGCACTGTCGGCGCGCACGGCCAGCCCGCGACGGCCCAGCGCCTCGATCTCGGCGACCACCTTGCGCGCGTTCTCCTCGCCGCTGTGGTAGGTCAGCGCGACGTCCGCGCCCGCGGCCGCCAGCCGCCGCACGATCGCCGCGCCGATGCCACGGCTGCCTCCGGTCACGAGGGCAACGGTGCCGGTCAGGTCGTTCATCTCTGCGCTCCTAATTCTGTGTCGATCAGTACATAAATGACTCAACCAGACCGCACCGGTTCGCGTCAAGGGGTATATTTAACGATCGACACAGAAAGGAGCGGACGTGGGTGAACGCGGGCGGCCCCGCGCCTTCGACCGTGAGCTCGCCCTGCGGCGCGCCATGGAGGTGTTCTGGGAGCACGGCTACGAGGGCGCCTCGATGAGCGACCTCACCGCCGCCATGGGCATCAACTCCCCCAGCCTGTACGCGGCGTTCGGTGGTAAGGAACAGCTGTTCCGCGAGGCGGTGGGCCTCTACGGCTGCACCGAGGGCAGCTACACCGAGCGCGCCCTGCGCGAGGAGTCCACCGCCCACGCCGCCATCGAGGCCATGCTGCGCGACAATGCCCGCGCCTACGTCGACGGCACCACGCCGCGCGGCTGCATGGTCGTGCTGGCCGGATCCACCTACACCACCCGCAACACCGCGATCCGCGACTTCCTCACCGAAAAGCGCAGGGGGACAGTCGAAGACATCCGCGACCGCCTGAACCGCGGCATCGCCGACGGCGACCTCCCCGCCGCCACCGACGTCGCCGAACTCGCCGACTTCTACGCCACCGTCCTGTTCGGCCTGTCCGTCCAAGCCCGAGACGGCGCCGACCTGACCCAACTGACCCGCTCCATAGACCGCGCCCTCGCAGCCTGGCCGACCAGGGATCCCGGCCAAAAGCATGCCGGGAAATGAAGAGGCGAGCACACCGGGAAAAGAGGGAGCGAGCGCGCCGGGCGATAGGGAGCGAGCGCGCCGGGCGATAGGGGGCGAGCACGCTGGGAAAGTAGAGGTCGGTGCAGAGTGCAGACGGATCAGGTGTACGGCGGACGATGCCGGGCACGGCAAGCGCAGCGGGAACACCTGCCCCGGGACGCCGGAGTTGGTGGGGCGTGGGCGGGTTGGGGTTACATGCGGCGTAGGGCCGTGATGCGTTGGGAGAGTTGGTCGGCGGTGGCCAGGGCTGTGGGGGGCCCGCCGCATTCGCGGCGGAGTTCGCCGTGGATGACGCCGTGCGGTTTGCCGGTGCGGTGGTGGTGCATGGCGACCAGGCTGTTGAGTTCGCGGCGGAGCTCGCTCAGGCGGTCGGCCGTGGCGACGCGTTCGGCCGCGGCCGCGACGCTCGGGCCCGGCTCCGATCCCCCGGCGGCGGCCGCGCTACGCTCCTGGACCTGGCGGGTCTGGCGGTCGCGCAGCAGCGCGCGCATCTGCTCGGCGTCGAGCAGGCCCGGAATGCCGAGGTAGTCGGCCTCCTCGTCGCTGCCCGCGAAGGTCGCGGTGCCGAAGGAGTCGCCGTCGTAGATGACCTGGTCCAGTTCGGCGTCGGCGGCCAGCGCGACGAATTTACGCTCCTCGTCGCCCGGCTCGTCCTCCTGCTTGTTGGCCTCGATCAGCAGCTCGTCGTCGAGGCCGTTCTTCTCCCGGTGCGGCTTACCGATCACGTGGTCGCGCTGGATCTCGAGCTGCGCGGCCAGATCCAGCAGCACCGGCACCGACGGCAGGAACACGCTCGCCGTCTCCCCGGGGCGGCGGGCGCGCACGAACCGGCCGATCGCCTGCGCGAAATACAGCGGCGTGGAGGCGCTGGTCGCGTAGACCCCGACCGCCAGGCGCGGCACGTCCACGCCCTCGGACACCATCCGCACCGCCACCATCCACGGCTCGGTACCGGCCGCGAATTCGGCGATCCGCTCCGAGGAGCCCGGATCGTCGGACAGCACCACCGCCGGGCGCGAGCCCGAAATATGTTCCAGCAGTTCGGCATAGTCGCGGGCGCGTTCCTGGTCGGTGGCGATCACCAGGCCGCCCGCATCCGGCATACCGGTCGCGCGCAGCTGGCGCAGCCGGGTGTCCGCGGCGCCGAGCACCTTCGACATCCAGTCACCGGCCGGGTCCAAGGCCGTGCGCCACGCGCGCGCCGTCTGTTCCAGGCTCATCGGCTCGCCCAGGCGGGCGGAATACTCCTCGCCCGCGCTGTCGCGCCAGTGCGCATCGCCGGAGTAGGCGAGGAACACCACCGGCCGCACGACGCCGTCGGCCAGCGCCTCGGAGTAGCCGTAGGCGTAGTCGGCGTGCGACCGCGGGAATCCGGACTCGTCGGGCTCGTAGGTGACGAACGGAATCTGCGAGTCGTCGCTGCGGAACGGGGTGCCCGTCAGCGCCAGCCGGCGGGTGGCGTCGCCGAATGCCTCGGCGGTCGCGTCGCCCCAACTCTTCGCGTCACCCGCGTGGTGGATCTCGTCGAGAATCACCAGGGTGCGGCGGTTCTCGGTGCGCACGCGATGTTTGAACGGATGCGAGGCGACCTGCGCGTAGGTGACCACCACGCCGTGATAGTCGCCCGAGGTGCCGCCGGTGGAGTTGGAGAAGTTGGAGTCCAGAGCGATGCCGACCCGCGCCGCCGCGGCCGACCACTGATGCTTGAGATGCTCGGTCGGCGCCACCACCGTCACCTGATCGACGGTGCGGTCGGCGAGCAGCTCGGAAGCCAGCCGCAGGGCGAACGTGGTCTTACCGGCACCCGGCGTCGCGACCGCGAGAAAGTCGCGTGGCTTCGTCGTCAGATACTTGGTGAGAGCCCTGCGCTGCCACGCACGTAACGAACCACCACCACCCGAAGTCACTCGACAGAGATTAGCGACCCGCACCGACACGAAGCCAATCCGACGCGGGGTTTACGCGCGGCTCTCCGGTAACGGTGCGGTTGCGACACCAGGCCCGACGCGGAACGCCAAAATCCGCTACCTCCAGCGCATTCGCCGGACCTGCAGCTCAGCCGAGCGCCCCGTCGCCGCGTGTGAGGTTCCCCACGACAGGGCCGTACCGCGCGACACGTTTCCCGGCCGTTCGCATATTCCCCCCGCCCGTGGGCGATGCTGTAGACAGGATGAACGCACACGACCCTCCTCCGGCCGACAGCGCCGCGCCCGGCCCGGGGGCGAACATGCGCCCACGCACCGCACCCGGTTCAGGTGCGGACGCGGCAGGCACCGCACCCGGTCCGGGTGCGGACATGCGGGCACACACCCCGCCCAGCTCCGATCCGGACAAGCGGGCACACACCGCACCCGATTCAGGCGCGCACGTGGCACACACCGCACCCGGTCCCGATGCGGGGGTGCGGGCACGCGTGACGCGCGGGGCATGCCGGATCTGGCGGCTCGTCGCGCGTGTGGCGGTGAAGGCATGGGATGATTCGATCTTCGCGAAATCGGCCGCGGCCGCCTTCTGGCAGACGTTGTCGCTGGCGCCGCTGCTGCTGGGGCTGCTCGGCAGCCTCGGCTACGTGGGCGGCTGGTTCGGGCCCGACACCGTGGAGATCGTCGAGGGCAAGATCATCAGCTTCAGCCGGAACCTGTTCAGCCCCACCGTGGTCGACGACCTCATCGCCCCGACCGTCGGCGACGTGCTCGGCCGCGGCCGCGGCGCGGTGGTCTCGGTGGGCTTCGTGCTGTCGCTGTGGGCAGGCTCGTCGGCGATGGCCACCTTCGTCGACGCCATCGTGGCCGCGCACGGCCAGCAGGACGCCCGGCATCCGGTGTGGCAGCGCATCTTCGCGCTGCTGTTGTACGTGCTGTTCCTGGTGGTGGCGGTGTTCGTGCTGCCGCTGGTCGCGCTGGGCCCGACGCTGATCGGCCGGGTGCTGCCCGACAGCTGGCGCGAGCCGGGGCTGCGCCTGCTCGACGGCTTCTACTATCCGGGCACCGGACTGCTGCTCATCATCGGCCTGACCACGCTGTACAAGCTGGCGCTGCACCGGTCGCTGCCGTGGCATCGGCTCTTCGGCGGCGCGCTGGTGGCGGGCGTGTTCTTCATGGCCGCCAGCGACGGGCTGCGGCGCTACCTGACCTGGGTGACCCGGACCGGGATCAGCTACGGCGCGCTCGCCACCCCGATCGCCTTCCTGCTGTTCACGTTCTTCCTCGGTTTCGCGGTGATTCTGGGGGCGGAGTTCAACGCCACCGTGCAGGAGTTCTGGCCCGCCCGCACCACCCGGATCGAGCACATGCGGCGCTGGCTCACCCGGCAGGTGCGGGGTGCGGCGCCGGGGCGGCAGGAGACAGCACAGCCCGAGGCGGATCGACCGCCGGAACCGGCGCGGTCGGAGGAGTCTCGGTCCTTACGTATTACCTCGTAGCCCCGACGGCCCGCTCGTATGCCTGCTGAAGTTGGGCGCTCGCGGTGGGCGCGTCGGGATCCGGCAGCGGGATGCCGAGGTGAGCGGCGCGCAGTTCGTCCATGAATCGCCCCACCAGCTCCGGGCCGCCGTCGCGCAGCAGTTCGGCGCGCACGCGCAGTTCCCGGGTGCCG
Source organism: Nocardia wallacei (assembly GCF_029869545.1). GTDB lineage: Bacteria > Actinomycetota > Actinomycetes > Mycobacteriales > Mycobacteriaceae > Nocardia > Nocardia wallacei_A. The sequence continues at coordinate 18,127 of NZ_JARWQD010000342.1, forward strand.
TCGCGGTGCGCCAGGCCCCAGTTGCCCAGCGCCACCATCACCGGGAGCGTCGCGATGCCCGCCTCGGTGAGCGAATACTCCACCCTGCGGCCGCGCCCGGCGTCGACCCTGGTGAGCAGTCCGGCGGCCACCAGCCGCTGCAGCCGATTGCTGAGAATGTTGGACGCGATCCCTTCCTCGGACCCCTTCAGCAGCTCGCGGAAGTAGCGCCGATCACCGAACATCACATCGCGCAGCACCAGCATCGACCACGGATCTCCCAGCACCTCCACCGCGGCGTTGATCGGACATCCGGACCGGGGTTCCATTCGCGCCTCCTCGAAGTAGTTGCATTCTACTATCACTCGGATCGGCAACGTCGTCCGAATGCGGAATGCAACTACTTCCTGGATCCGACGGCTACCGCGCCCCGGCGGGCTCGGGAACCGCCCCCGCCGGGTCCTGCGCCTCCAGCTGCGGATAGGTCGGGTACTCGATGCCCGAGATGTACTGCACCGTCCGCACGACCTGGCACGAATAGCCGAATTCGTTGTCGTACCAGAGATAGAGGATCGCGGTGTCGTCGTCGACGATGGTCGCGTTGGCATCCACGATCGACGCCGCGCGGGATCCGATGAAGTCGCTGGAGACCACGTCGGTGGCCGCCGTGTAGTCGAGGTTGCGGCTCAACGGCCCGGCCAGCGACACCCGGCGCAGATACTCGAGCACCTCGGCCTTCGTGGTCTCCCGCTCGAGCTGCAGATTCAAGATCGCGACCGAGACGTCCGGGGTGGGAACGCGAATCGAGCTGCCGGTGATCTTGGCCTTGAAGTGCGGCATCGCCTTCGCCACCGCCGACCGGGCGCCGGTCTCGGTGAGCACCAGGTTGAACGGCGCGGAGCGGCCCCGGCGGTCGGCCCTGTGGAAGTTGTCCAGCAGGTTCTGGTCGTTGGTGAACGAATGCACCGTCTCCACGTGGCCGCGCACGATGCCGAACTCGTCGTCCATCGCCTTGAGCGGCGGCACGATCGCATTGGTCGTGCACGAGGCGCAGGACACGATCGGGTCCGACAGATCCAGGTCGCGGTGGTTGACGCCGTGCACGATATTCGGGACGTCACCCTTGCCCGGCGCGGTGAGCACGACCTTCGCGATGCCGGGCCGCAGATGCTGCGACAGGCCCTGCCGGTCGCGCCACTTGCCGGTGTTGTCGATCAGGATGGCCTCGTCGATCCCGTACTCGGTGTAGTCGATCGCCGCCGGATCATCGCTGTAGATGAACTTGATGACATTGCCGTTCGCGATGATCGCGTCGTTGTCGGCATCGACCTTGATCGTGCCGTTGAACTGGCCGTGCACCGAATCCCGCCGCAGCAGCGAGGCCCGCTTCGCCAGATCCCCCTCGCCGCCCTTGCGCACCACCACGGCCCGCAGCGTCAACCCGTTGCCGGAGCCGACCTTCTCGATGAGCAGGCGGGTGACCAGGCGCCCGATCCGCCCGAACCCGTAGAGCACCACGTCCCGCGGCCCCTGCGGCTCGGCCTTGTTGCCGTCGGTGACGTCGGCCAGCACCGCAGCGGTGAATTCGGCGATCGACCGCCCGCGGCCGTCGGTGCGGTAGGCGGTGACCAACCGGCCAAGGTCGATCTTGCACGGACCCAGATCCAGCTCGGCCAGCGCCTCGAGGAACGGCAGCGTCTGATCGACCGACAGCTCCTCGCCCTCGATCTGCCGCGCGAAGCGGTGCGTGCGCAGGATGCTGATCACCGACTTGTTCACCAGCGATCGGCTGTGCAGCAGGATGGTCACCCCCTTCCCGCGATACAACCTGCCGATGATCGGAATCATCGCCTCCGCCGAAGCCTCGTGAGCGTTCCAGCGGTCCAGATGGTCGTCAGTCACAATGCGTCCTAGGGGTTTCCTACGATGGGTAGGACCGATGCTAATCAGGGCCGCGCTATCACAAGGCCCCGCTACCCCCTTGTGAGGACACGCCGGAATGACGCCCGCCTGTCCCGGCGGCGATGTAGATGACCGGTAGATGTCCTCTCTCCCCGTCCGGCCTCCGGGCCGCGCACCCGCAATCCTCCCGGTCACCGGGTGCACACCGCCCGGTCGGCCAGCAAACACCGCAGGACAGGCGCCGTGCCGGTACGCCGCCGCGGGGGTCGCCACGGGGCGGGCGCCGCCCTAGACTCAAATTTGCCCGAAAGATGCTGATCGCCTTGGCAACTCGGCAGGCAACCGTCGGCGATATCCGGAATCGCCCACCCGCGAGCGACACTCGAGGACGGAGATCGATGACCTTCGACGCACTCGGATATCTGCGCAAGGATGTATCCCGGCAGCGTCAACAGTGGGATGAGGCCCAAATACGCGCTCTCGCACGGCGTTTGGGATACAACCTGCGCAAAACGATCACCTTCGGCGAACACACCACCGATCCGGTACGCCAGCTGACCGCCGCCGTGACCCATATGGCCGCCGACGCGATCATCGTCCCCAGCATCGACCACTTCGACGACAATATGGTCCCCGCCGACCTGGTCCGGATCGCGGACGTGATCACGATCGCACCGGAACGCACCTACGCGCGCTGGCCCACCGGCGAGCTACCCCACCTGGACGGCACCTGAGACCTCCCGCCGAAACTTCTCGTGGCACTCCGGAGCAGTTCAGCCTCCGGCCACCCCGGCACGCGACGCTGAGGACGCGGTTGCCGATCCCGGTGATCGTGGTTCGGCCGGAGGGAGTCCGAGGGGATGGATCGCCGGAACAAGGGGATCAGCCGACGCGGTGTGCTGGCGGCGGCCGGGGCGTCGATAGCGCTCACCGCGATGGCGCAGCCGACGCGGGCGGGGACGATCACGCCACATGCGCCGACCGGTCCCGCACAGCCCGGGCAGCGGGCCGACCTGGCGGAACAGGCCGTCGTCCGGCGGCACGTGCGCGCGCTGTGGGGCCGGTCCGGGAAGCGGCTGGGCATGCTCGTGTGGCCGTCGTCGCTGCTGGATCTGTCGTTCGCGCAGTGGTGCTACTGGTGGCAGGCCCACCTGCTCGACTGCGCGGTGGACGCCGCGCACCGCGCCCGTACCCCCGAACGCACCGACCGGGTCGCCGCCCTCGCCCGCGGCATCCGGGCCCGCAATCTCACCGGCTGGACCAACGAGTACTACGACGATATGGCGTGGCTGACGCTGGCGCTCGAGCGCGCCGACCGGCTGCTCGGCATCCGGTTCGGCGCCGCCGTGCGGGACCTCCGGGCCGCCCTGCGCGACGGCTGGAATCCCGCCGTGGGCGCGGTGCCCTGGCGGTCCGGCGACGGTTTCTACAACACGCCCGCGATCGGTCCGACCGGTATCGCCATGGCGCGGTCGGGCGAATTGTCCCGCGCCCGACAGCTTTCCGAGTTCCTGCACACCCGATTGCGCGACACCGGAACCGGCCTGATCCTCGACGGTGTCCACGAGCCCGGCGGCCGGGTGGAGCGGACCGTCCACACCTACAGCCAGGGTGTGGCCATCGGATTGGAGACCGAGCTGGCGATGCGCACCGGCGACCCCCTGCACCACCGCCGCGCGGCCGCCCTCGTGCGGGCGACCGCGGACCATCTCACGAACGGCGGAGTGATCGCGGGGGCCGCCGCGGACGATTCCGGATTGTTCATGGGCATCCTCGCCCGCTATCTCGCCGAAACCGCGCTGTCCCTGGGTGATACGACCGCCGCGGCCATCGTGCACGCGTCCGCGCGGGCGGCGTGGGAGCACCGCGCCGAGGTGGACGGACTCCCGCTGTTCGGCATGGACTGGACCCGCGCGGTCTCGGCGCCGGAGCGGGCGGGCGCCCTGCCGCCACGGTCCTCCGCGCCCACGTGGGCGAACCTGAGCCCCGATCTCTCGGTACAGCTGAGCGGATGGATGCTGCTCGAGGCGGACCATCGCCTGACCGCGGCGCGACACTGAGATTCGCGACTGGGAACTGTCACAAACCACCCGGGAAACTCCGTGAACACCTGCACTCGGCGATAGATTCTGTGCGTTTCCATGGAATTACATTGCCGGGCAGGAGTATTCGTTGTTACACATGCGTAGGTTCGGTCGGCTTCCCAGAGCCGTCGCGGTGCTGTTCGCCATCGTCGCGCTGTGCGGACCGGCCGCGGTCGCCGGGGCCCAGCCGGTCCCGGAGGACGCCGCACCGCAGGGCTGCTCGACGGCCCGGCCGAGGTGACCCGCGACATCGGCGGCCAGCCGTACCTGGTCCGCGTCCCGGGCGGCCTGACCGGCCCCGCACCGCTGCTGGTGGCGCTGCACGGCGGCGGCAGCAACCCCGCCAGGCACGAGACCCAGTCCGGCTGGACGGCATTCGCCGCGCAGCAGAAATTCATCGTCGCCTACCCGCGCGGTGGTAAGGACGACATCGGCGATCCGCAGCGGCCCGACGACCGCAGCTGGTACTTCGAGAACGGCGACCGGCGTGACGTGGACTTCCTGCTGCGGGTCATCGCCGAGATCAAGAGCACCTGGTGCGTCGACGGCAAGCGGGTCCACATGGCCGGGCACTCCAACGGCGGGCAGATGACCTCCCGGATGGCCTGCGCGGCCTCGGCCCAGCTGGGCGCGGTGGCGATGTACGCGGGCGGCTCCCACGGCGGCTGCGAGGACGGCGTGCCGGTGCGCAAGCTGTCGTTCGGATTCTTCACCGCCGACAACGATTTCACGCAGGCGCCGGTCTTCGCGGCGCACCTGCAGTGGCGCGGCACCATCGGGTGCGGCAACGACGCGGCGGTCGAGACCGGTCCCGAGATAGCGGAGGGCTTCCGGTATTCCTGCGAGCAGGGCGCCAACGTGGTCTGGCGCAAGTACCGGGCCGGCGGCCACGAATGGCCCGCCGGTGCCCGCGGTGCGGACGTGCGCGACCGCATGTGGCAGCTGTTCCGGAACCATCCCCTCCCGTGACGCGGGGGCCCGGGCCGATCAGCCGTGGACGAGGTCCTGGTAGGTATCGAGGATCTTGCGGATCGAGGACGTGACGGACAGGTCGCCCTCGAGCGGCGCCCACACATAACTCGCGTGCGCACCCAGCACGATCGGCCCGGTGGCCGCCACCTCGACGGCGAAATGCAAGCGCCGCACCGGTTTTCCGGCGGGCGACAGATAGTCGAAATCGCCGACGTGATGACCGATGTCGGTGACGAGCAGGCCCGTCTCGTGCCGGACGCCACGAATCACCGCCTCCGCGACGGACTCCCCCGGCTCGACCGTCGCGCCCGGAAGCTTGCGGGTGGGGCGGATCGGCCCCGTGCTGTGCGGTTCCAACAGCAGGATCTCGCCGCCGCGGTCGATGATCGCGCCGACCCGCAGGCCTACGCCGTCGTCCTCGCCACGCGCCAACGGTTGGTCGAACATCGAAACCGACACCGAATCTCACCGACCTTCGATCGAGCCGGCGCGCGCCGCCGCACGCCGCGATACTCCAAGATTACCGTGGCGTGACCGCCGCATGACAACATGCCCCGAACACCCACCGGGGCACGCGGATTCACGCGCGCGGCCACGACTGTGACGGCTCCCACACCGGATGTGCCCGAGATTCGCTGTCCGACCGGCAAATTCGCTCTCACCACACCGGTCGATCCGATCCGGCGCCCCGCCGTCGCCGCTCCCGGGCACGACGTCCGCCCCGACCGATGCTCGACGACCTCCCGCCCCGGAAATGCCGTCTGCCTTCGAAGATGTCGGTGGGTATCGGTAGCGTCGGTGCCGTGGAGACTGGGGAACGTATCCGCGAGCTCGCGGACCGCATCGTGGAGCTGCGCGACGCCTACTATCGGGGCTCGCCGCTGGTCGCCGACGCCGACTACGACGCGCTCGAGGACGAGCTCCGCGGCCTGATCGAGGCGCATCCGCAGCTCGCGCCCGATCCCAACCCACTCGAACAGGTCGGCGCGCCCGCGGTGCTGCACGCCCCGATCCGGCATTCGCGTCCGATGCTGTCGCTCGAGAAGGCGACCACCGCCGAGCAGGTCGCGGCGTTCTTCGACCGCTTCCCCGGCCAATCGGTGGTGGTGATGCCGAAGCTCGACGGGCTGTCGCTGTCGCTGGTCTACGAGGACGGCCGGCTGCTGCGCGCGGTGACCCGCGGCGACGGCACCACCGGCGACGACGTGACCATCCTGGTCCGCGCCCTGACCGACGGCGTCCCCGAGCGGATCGCGGTCCCGGGCCGGGTGGAGGTGCGCGGCGAGGCGGTCATGCTGCGGTCCACCTTCACCGCCTACAACACCGCGCACCCCGACAAACCGCTGATCAATCCCCGCAATGCGGCCGCGGGCACGCTGCGCGCGAAGGATCCGGCCACGGTCGCCGAGCGCCGCCTGCGGTTCTTCGGATTCGACCTGGACGCCTCCGGCGGCGGCGCCGCGGTCGACCTGGAGGAGGGCCTGGCGGCGCTGGGCATCACGGGGGCGCGGATGCGGCACTGCGCCGACGCCGAGCAGGCGCAGGCGACGATCACCGAGATCGAGCAGGGCCGCAACGACCTGGACTACGACATCGACGGCGCGGTGCTGCGGCTGGCCGACCGCGACGCCTACGCCGCCGCCGGGACACGATCGAACTCCCCGCGCGGGGCGCTGGCGTTCAAGTTCGCCGCCGAGGAGAAGACGACGCTGCTGTCCGAGGTGATCTGGGACGTCGGCAAGACGGGCAAGATCGTTCCGGTGGCGTGGCTGGAGCCGGTCTTCGTGGGCGGCACCACGGTCACGCGGGCGACGCTGGCCAACCAGGAGGTGATCCGCGCCCGCGACATCAAGATCGGTGACACCGTGCTGGTGCGCCGCGCGGGCGACGTGATCCCCTTCGTGGCCGGTGTGCTCGACGCGTCTCGGCGCACGGGTGCCGAGCGCGAGATCGTGCCGCCCACGACCTGCCCCTCCTGCGGGCAACCGGTGACCGAGCAGGGCAACAGCCGAGAACTGTTCTGCACCAACGTCTCCTGTCCCGCGCAGACGGTGCGCAGGCTCATCCACTGGGCATCGCGGGCGGCCGCCGATATCGACGCCATCGGGCAGGTGTGGATCGAGCGCCTGGCCGAGGCTGGCATCCTGGAGCGCCCGTCGGACTTCTACACCCTCACCAAGGAGCGGCTGCTCGAGTTCGACCGCATCGGCGAGGTCTCGGCCGCGCGCATGATCGAGTCGATCGACGGCAGCCGTTCCCTCGGCCTGCGCCGCGCGCTGATCGGCCTGGCCATCCCGATGGCCTCCGACGGCACCGCCGCCCGCCTGGCCCGCGCGGGATTCGGCTCCCTCGAGGAGATCGCCGACGCGGGCGAGGAGCGACTCGTGGCCGTCGAGGACATCGGCCCGAAGGTCGCCGCCTCCCTCGTTACTCACCTCACCCGCCTGCGCCCCGAACTGGACCGCCTCCGCGCGGCGGGCGTATCCCTGGACGTGCGCGAGGAGGACCTCCCCCCGGCCGTCGCCGCGGGCGCACCCCTGGAAGGCAAAACGGTAGTCATCACCGGCGCCATCAGCGACCCCCGCTCGGGCGAGAAGGTCCCCCGCCCCACCTTTCAACGCCACTGCGAGAAAGCAGGCGCGACCACGGCCTCCTCGGTCTCGGCCTCCACCGACCTGCTCATCACCGGCGCGGGAGTCGGCGAGAGCAAACTCACCAAGGCAGAAAAACTCGGCGTCGAAGTCGTCGACCAGGGCGACATCTGGACCATGCTGATCGACGCCAAGATCGTCTAACCGGGCGGGCGTCCACGCCGCCGATACTGCGGGCTATCCGCGACCATCTGCGCACGACGAATACCGGGCCCACCATGACGCTGCCAAGCGAGAACTGGTCCGACGCCGGTCATGGGCTGGGGAGGATCGGGGGGACGTAGTCGAAGGTCATGCCCAGTAGCCAGACCAACAGGAGGACCACCGGGAGGTGGAGCAGGAACTGGAGGAATGTGAAGCCGACGAGGTCGCGGGCGCGCAGGCGCAGGACCGCGAGCAGCGGCAGCATGAAGAACGGGTTGATGAGGTTCGGCAGGGCCTCGGCCACGTTGTAGATCTGGACCGTCCAGCCGAGATTCATCTGCACGTCGGTGGCTGCCTGCATCACGTACGGCGCCTCCACCAGCCACTTACCGCCGCCGGAGGGGACGAAGATGCCCAGCACGACGGTGTAGAGGGCGATGACGACGGCGAAGGCGCCACCCCCGCCGATACTGGTGAAGAACTCCGCCAGATGCTCGGAAACGGTATGTCCGCCACGGCCTTTCGCCTTGGTGAGGATCGCCGCCATCGCCGCGTACAGCGGGAACTGGACGAGAATGCCCGCCGTCGCGGGCACCGCGAGCGATACCGCCTGCAGGAACCTGCGCGGCGTTCCGTGCAGCACCAGGCCCAGCACGAGGAAGACGAGCAGATACCCGTTCAGATTGCTGGCGACCGTCAGCACCGGTTTGGCGGCGAGCTGAGATATCAACCAGCCCAACGTCATCAGGCCCGCCAGCAGCGGCAGGACCCGGCTGTACTCGAGCCACTCCCCCGGCCGAGACCGCGGCGCCACCTCCGCGGGCCGGTCGTCCAGATCGACGTCCAGGTCCCGGGCGGTCGTGACCGCCGCGTCCCGGGGCGCCGAGAAATGGGCGATCACGACGGTGAGCGCCATGATGATCGCGCACATGAGCAGCGACTGCCAGGTGAAGATCGTGGTCCCGAAGTCGAGCACGCCGGTGATCCGCAGCAGCGCCGCGGGCAGCGAGGCGGCCGTGGCCTGCAGCTGCGCCGCCGAGGACGAAATCCCCAGCGCCCACACCGCACCCAGCCCCATGAACGCCGCGGCGCCGAGCGCGCGATAGTCCACCCGCAGATCGGTCCGCCGCGCGATCGCCCGGGCCAGCAACCCGCCGAACACCAGGCTGAGCCCCCAGTTCAGGAACGAGATCGACATCGCCAGGAACGCAACGAAACTCACCGCGCCGCGCGCGCCACGCGGCACGGCGGCCAGCCGGTCGATCAACCGGGCGACGGGCGGCGAGGTCGCGATGACGTAGCCGGTGAGCACCACCATCGCCATCTGCAGCGTGAACGCGGTCAGATCCCAGAAGCCGTCGCCGAATACGGTCACGACCGTGCGCGGCGAGGATCCGTTGGCCAGCGCGGCGACCGCCACGAGCACGACACCCGCCAGCGCGACGACATAGGCGTCGGGAAACCACTTCTCCGTCCACCGCGCGAGCGACTGCGCGACCCGCGCCAGGCCCGTCTCGGAGCTGCCCTGTTCGATCATGGACGTCATGCAGTTGTTCCTCATCCCTCATGCATCGGCGTGACGCTATGTGACGCGTCACACATGCCTGATCGGTGAGAGTAGAGGTCCCCTGCGCGCCGGGCAATGCCGAAGTATGCAGGTCCGGTCTGCAACTACGCAGAAACCTTCGGTGCCCGCGACTACCAGCGGCCGCGGTGATCCGGCACCAGGAACAGCAGCGGCAGGATGAGAATCAGCAGCGCGGCGAAGGCCAGGAGGAGGTCGGCGTGGACCGCGCCGGGATCCTGGCTGCGCGCCAGGATCGCGGTGGTGACGGAGATGGCGATGATCGCGCCGCTCTGCCGGAACATGCCGCGCAGACCGGCGATCGACGCCGCCTGGTCCGGCGCCAGCTGCAGGCTCGCGTTGTTCGTCGCGGGCACCGTCATGCCCATGCCGATGCCGGTGATACCCGCCGCGATCGACAGCCACAGGTACGGCGAGATATTCCCCGGCGCGGTGTACATCGCCGCGAAACCCGCTGCGGTCACGGAGAATCCGATGAGCATCGGCCACCGATGGCCGATGCGGCGCATGGAGAACACCGCGAGCGCGGCCACGCAGACCGAACCGACCGCGCGGGCCGTCAGCAGGGTTCCGGCCTCCAGGGAGGTGATGGCGAAGCGTTCCTCGGCATAGAGCGGGACCAGCGCGCCGACACCGATCGCGGCGGCGCCGAAACACAGATTGATCAGGTTCATGACGCCGAAGCCGCGCCCCCGCATCAGCCGGATCGGAATGAACGGCCGCTCATGGTGTTTCGCGTGCCGCACGAACAGCACCGCCGCGACCAGCGCGACCGCCTCGCACGCGAGGAAGACCGGGTCGTAGACCGCCACCTCCCCGCTGCCGAGATAGGTGATGCCGAGCATGCTCGCGAGCACCATCGCGCCGAGCAGGGCCACGCCGCGCACGTCGACACGCCCGGCCGGTCGCGGAGTGTCGGCCGGTATGAACGCCACCGCGAGGGCTGTCAACGCGATCCCGATGGGCACATTGACCAGGAAGATCCCGCGCCAAGACCAGAACGTCACGAAGACTCCGCCGAACACCGGCCCGATGATGCCGCCGAGCGGCAGGATACTGGTGAACATGCCGATCGCGCGGTCGCGCCCCGGCCCGAAATGGTCGGCCACGATCCCCGTCGCCGACGGCATGAAGGCGCCACCGCCGATGGCCTGTATCGCGCGCAGCACCACCAGCACGGCGATATTCCCGGCGAATCCACAGGCCAGCGAGGCCGCGGTGAAAAGCATTGCCGCACCGACGAATACCTTCTTGCGGCCGAACTGGTCGCTGATGCGCCCGGCCACCGGCATGGTCAGCACCTGCCCGAGCGCGTAGATGGTGATCGTCCAGCCCGCCCAGTTCACCCGGGCGCCCAGCTCGTGCTGGATGGCGGGCAGCGCGGTGGCCACGATGCTCGCATCGACCGACGCCATCAGCAGGGCCATCGAGACGATGCCGAAGACCAGCCCGCGCCGGGGAAAGGGTCGCGCGATCGCAGTGTCCGGACTGCTGATCTCGATCGACGCCACGCCCTCCAATATAATTGCCTGCTGGCAAGCAATCAACCGTGAGCGGCGGATCCCTCGCGGGCGGGCGCGGACCGATACGTCACAATTGCCGGAACACGCACGAGCAGACAGAGGTGGGAGCAGTGGACGCCGAGGACGTGACGCGCCTGCGGGCAGTGATCTTCCGGCTGGCCAGGCAGCTCAACGCGACCGCCACCGGGGAGGGCCTCACCCCCACCCAGGCGTCCGTGCTCGGTTTGATCGCCTTCCGCGGCCCGCTCGGCCTGGCCGAGCTGGCCGAGCTGGAGGGGCTCAACCCGACCATGGTGTCGCGGGTGGTCCGCAAGCTGGACGACGACGGCCTGATCCGCAGGCTGCCTGACCCGTCGGATATGCGCGCCGCCCGCGTCGAGATCACCCCCGACGGCACCCGGGTCAACGAACGCGTCCGCACGCTGCGCACGCGGGCGGTCTCCGAATGCGTCGCCCGCCTGCCCGGCCCCACCGCCGAGAACCTGTTGCGGGCCCTGCCCGCGATGGAGGCACTCGCCGAGGAACTCAAGGCCGCCCGCACCCACAGCTAGCGGTGGCTACGACCGGTCCGATCGGTGAAAGGCCGCGTCGCACACGACGAACGCGGCGGCGGCCAGGATGGAGAGCGCCGAGACCAGCAAGGCCACGTCGAGGCCGTGGTGGAATGCCGCCTTTCCGGTGTTCAGAACCTCCGACACCTTCGACAGATATTTGAGATACGGGCCGATATCCACGCCCTCCGGTATGCGGCCGCGCTCGACGGCCTCGACGGCGTTGGGCTGCAACGCCGTCGGCAGACCCAGCTCGGTCATGCGCGCCTTCAGATCCGAGGTGAGGAATGCGTGCACCAGCGCCCCGAGCACGGCCACCCCCACCGCCGCACCGACCTGCCGCATCGTATTGGTCACCGCCGCGGCCATACCGGAGTGCTCCGCCGGGACCCCGGACAGTACGGCCGATGTCAACGGCACCACGGCGACACCGAAACCCAACCCCGCCACCGCCATCGCGGCCGCGAGCGGCACATCGTGCAGCGGCCCGGCCAGCGCCTGACGGGTCAGCAGAATTCCCCCGGCACCGATCACGCACCCGATGATCATCGGCAGGCGCGCGCCGCGCCGCCCCACCCAGAATCCGGCGGCCAGCGATCCCACCACCATCGCGACGGCCAGCGGCGCGAAGATCGCGGCCGTGCGCGTACCCGAATACGATTGCATCACTTGCAGATACAGCGCGGTGAAGAAGAAGATCGAGAAGATTCCGAAGTAGACGGCGAAGGCGACCACCAGCGCGCCGCGCACGATCGGCACGCGCAGATAACGGAAATCGAGCATGGGCGCGCGAGCCCGCCTTTCGACGGCGACCAGCGCCGCGCACGCGATACCGCCGAGCGCGAAGGTCGCGACGACCGAGGGCGCCGTGTAGCCGCGCTCCTCACCGGAGATCACGGCATAGATCACCGACCCGAGAAAGACTGCGCCGAGCACGATTCCGAGACGATCGATCGGGCCCGCCGGTGGGTCGGCGCTCTCGGGCACCGACCACAGCGCCGCCACGAGTGCCACCGCGCCGATCAGCAGGTTGAACCAGAAGATCGAGCGCCAGCCGTACGCGTGAACCAGCGCCCCGCCCACGACCGGCCCGGCCGCCAGCGCCAGGCCGGACACCGCGGCCCACACGCCCACGGCCCTGGCGCGGGCCCGTTCGCCCGGGTAGATCTGCCGCACTATCGACAGGGTCCCCGGTTCCGACGCGGCCGCGCCCAGACCCATGACCGCCCGCCCGGCGATGAGCATCGACACACTGCCCGCGGTCGCCGCGAGCACCGATCCGGCACAGAAGATCACCAGCCCCGCGATCATCACCCGCTTGCGGCCCCACCGGTCGCCGAGCGAACCGCCCGCCAGCATGAGACCGGCGAAGACCACGGTGTAGGCATTGACCACCCACTGCAGCGCCGCCACGTCGGTGCCGAGTTCGCTTCGGATATCGCCGAGCGCCACGCTGACCACCGTGGTGTCGAGAAACGTGACGAACAGGACGGCGGTGACGACCGCCAGGGCGATGCCCGGCCGCGCGGCGGCGCTCGGTGCGTTCTGCGGCGACTCCACCGGCACAGGCTACTGAGCGAGCGGCGCGGGACGCGGCGCGACGGCCCGCCGCGAGCGATTATCGTTGTCCGGGAATTCGCATTGCGCATGTATGTGCGATTGTTCTTGCATTCGGAATTTCATCCGCGGAATATCGGGCGATCGATTCATCCGGCAAGGTTCGATGTGCAATAGACGGCCGTCTCCGGATATGCTGTCGCGCACACAGTTTCCCGGCCGAACTGCCTGTTTCACCGGTTTACACGCACTCTTTGTTCCCGACCGCGGACCGGTCCGGCCCGGCCGAGCAAGCGCGCAGATCTGGAAATTACTGGGAGGCAAAGGTAGTGACGCAGGTGCGGAGCAGCGTTTCCCGTCTCGTGAATGCACCGCGAGCCGAGGTCTGGACCGCGGTGTCGGATCCGGACCGGATGTCCGAATGGATTGCGACACACGACCACTGGATCGGGCGCACGCCCCGGTCCCTGGAGGCCGGGGCCAAGATCCGGGCCCAGGTGACCATGTTCAGCATGGTCGACACGATGGTCATGACCGTCGCCGACTGCCGCGCCCCGAAAACCCTGCAACTGACCGGAGTCGGCATCGCCGGGACCCACCTGACCTACACGCTGACCCTCAGCAGCGAGGACGCCGCCGAGTCGCTGGTGACCCTGGAGACCTGCCTCGGCGGGGCGGCCCTGCGCCATGCGGACGCGTCGGTCATCGAGCACGCGACCATCACGGAGGCCGAGCGCAGCCTGCGTCGGCTCGCCGAAACGTTCGGTGCCGCCGCCCGCCGCTGAGCGGATTCTGCCGCGATGAGCAGGTGTTCGCGACGGCCGGAGCCACGCACGAACAGCGGCGTGTAGCCGGGTGCCAGGGGGAACGGGTCTTCGCCGGTGAACAGCATGCGCGAGCCGGGCAGCCGGACCGGCAGGCGCCCGACGGTGCCGACCCACCATTGCTCGCGGTGGCAGATCAGCAGGCCGTGGCAGCGGCTGACCTTGCGGTCGTCGCCGCCGAGGCAGACGTCGACGTCGGGTTTGTTGCGGCCGAACCGGATTCGCCGTCCCTCGACCGGCGCGGCGGTCAGACCGCCGGTGAGCGCGAGCGCCCAGAGCGTGCCGGGCGCCGCGGCGAACCGGTCGGAAACACCTTGAACCACAACCTGATCCGCGCCCTCATGGACAGCACCACCCTGGTGCCGCCGGACCTGCGGCTGCTCGATCATCCCGGCGAGTGATCGCGCCCGCCGGGAAAACCAGGGGCTTGCCGGGCCTCACCGGCCGTGTTGTTGTGATCTGCGGAGACGAGGGCGGTCGGCTGCTCACCGCGGGAGAACGGCGAGAGGTGTTGGTGTCTGTGGACTACGTGGAGCCGGTGGCGAGGCCGCGCACGGCGTTGACCGAGGAGTTGCGGGCGTACTTCGGCTCGATCGCCGCCGCCGAGTTGTCCGGCGACGACGACATTTTCGCGCTGGGGCTGGTCAACTCGCTGCGGGCGCTGGAGATCGTCGTCCACGTGGAGCGGACGTACGGGATCTCGGTCGAGGTCGAGGATCTCGATCTCGACAACTTCCGCACCGCGGCCCGCGCTGCCGCGTTCGTCGAACGCAAGCAGTCCGGGAACGGGCAGCCGTGATCGATGTCGAGAAGGTGGTGGCGGCCGCGAAATCGGATGCGGCGCACTGGGATCGCGCGGGACTGCCCGATGAGGTGATCACCCTCGCCGCCCGGGCCGGGCTGCTCGGCGCCGACCGGCCCGCGCAGCTCGGCGGGGCGGGCCTGGCTGCGCGGGAACTCGGCGAGCTGGCCGCGACGCTCGGCGAACACTGCACGAACCTGCGGTCGCTGGTCACGGTGCACGGCATGGTCGCCGCCGCCGTGGACCGGTGGGGAACGGCAGGCCAGCGCCAGGAGTGGCTGCCCCGCCTCACCTCCGGTGACGCGATCGCGGCTCTGGCCGCCACGGAGGCCGGGGCCGGGACCGAACTATCCGCTGTGGCAACGGCTTTCGAGGCCGACGGCACGGACCGCAGGGTGTCGGGCGAGAAACTGTGGGTCACGTTCGGTCAGGTCGCCGACGTATTCCTGGTGCTCGGCGGATCGGAGGGCGGGCTGGGTGCCGCGCTGGTCGAGCGTGACAGTCCCGGCGTATCCGTGGAGCCGGTCGAGGGGCAGCTCGGTCTCCGTGGCGCCCGGCTCGCGCATATCCGGTTCGACCGCGTGCGCGTACCCGCCGCGCAGCTCGTCGCGCCGCCGGGATTCGGACTGTCCCATGTCGTCGGCACGGCCCTCGATCACGGCCGATACACCGTCGCGTGGGGCTGCGTCGGGCTCGCGCGGGCATGCCTGGCCGACGCGGCCGCGCACGCCGCCACCCGTGCCCAGGGCGGTATCGCACTCGCCGAGCAGCAGCTGATTCGCGCGACGCTCGGCCGCTGCTGGGTGGATATCCAAGGCGCGCAGGGGCTCTGCGAGCACGCGGCCGAACAGCGGAGCGACGGATCGCCCGGGTCGATCGTCGCGACCATCGCCGCCAAGTACGCGGCGGCCGGTGCCGCGGCGACGGTGAGCGAACGGGCGGTGCAGGTGCTCGGCGCGGCGGGCTGCGGGCCGGACGCCCGCGCCGGGCGCTTCTATCGCGATGCCAAGGTCATGCAGATCATCGAGGGAGCGCAGGAGGTCGCCGAGGTGACGATCGGAGAACACGTGCTGCGAGGTGCGCGATGCTGAACGATCCACCGCGCGAACAGGTCCGGATCGGCCCGGTCGCGACATGGTTCCCCGAGGCCGCCGCGCGCGTGGCGACGCTGGCGGAGCTGCACGATCTGCCGCCGAACCGCCGCGACCACGCGCTGGCCCTGGGCATAGACACGGTGCGGACCGCGGACGGGCTGACCGAGGTGGACCTGGCCGCCGAGGCCGCGCGGTCGGCACTGGCCGCGGCCGATCTCGACGCCGCCGATGTCGATGCCCTGCTGCTGGTGACGGGGCGCGCCCCCGAATACCTCCTCGCCTCGGAAACCACACGGCTGCAACACCGTCTCGGCGCCACGCGCGCCTTCACCGCGGGCGTCGGCGATCTCGGATGCGTCTCGATCTCCGCCGCGCTGACCCTCGCCGCGGCGCTGCTGCGCGGGGACGCCCGGTGCCGCACCGTACTCGTCGCCGTCGCGGCAAAGACACCGACGCGCCGCCGCTATCGGCCGCCCATGACACTGCTCGGCGACGGCGCCGCCGCATTCCTCGTCACCGGCTCCGGCGGGCGCTGGGAGTTCGTCGACCACATCCTGCGCAGCGACGGCAGATACGCGGATCTGTTCCGGATCGACTATCGAGACATCCCCGCGGCCGACTGGACCGAGGACTGCGCCGACGAATCCACCTACTCCTTCCGGCTCGCGGTGGAGAGCAAGAAGCGGTTCGAGGCGATCATTCCGGAGTTGCTGCAACGCAACGGGATCCGGATCGGCGACACCGGTCCGATCCTCATGCAGAACCTGTCGTCCGGTGCGTTCGCCTTCTGGGAGGAGGCGCTCGAGGTCCCGATCGACAAGGGCTGCCGGGAGAATCTCGCGGCCTACGGTCACCTGGGCTCGATGGACATGCTGGTCAATCTGGAGTCCGCCGCGGCCACGCGGATGCCGGGCGAGTACGCGCTGCTGCTGAACAGCAGCCCGGTGGCGGCGTGGAGCGCCGGCCTGATGCGGAGGGTGTGATGGCGGCGACGGTGAAGTGCCTGGTCTGGGATCTCGACGATACGCTGTGGCCCGGCGTGGTCCTGGAATCCGATGGCGGGGCGCCGAAACCCGAAGCGCTCCAGGCGATCCGGACACTGGACGAACGTGGCATCCTGCACGCCGTCGCGAGCCGCGGCGAATCGTCGGCCACCACGGCGCATCTGCGGCGGCACGGGATCGAGGACATGTTCTCCGCCGTCGAAATCGGCTGGGGCCCCAAGTCGCAGGCGATCCGCCGCATCGCCGAATCGCTGAACATCGGGCACGAGACCATGGCGTTCATCGACAACGATCCCGTCGAGCTGGCCGAGGTGGCGTCCGCGTGCCCGCAGGTGCGGTGCTATCCGGCGCATCGCCTGGCCGAGCTGGCGGAGCTGCCCGAATTCACGCCCGGCACGGTGACCACCGAGGCACGGCACCGCCGGTCGTACTATCGCGCGGAGCGTGCCCGGCGGGCGGGCGAGGCCGAGTTCCACGGCTCCGACGCCGACTTCCTCGCCTCGCTGGAGCTGGTCATGTCCGTACGCACGGCCACGGAGTCCGATCTCGCCCGCGCCCACGAGCTGACCGTGCGCACCCATCAGCTCAACACCACCGGAACGACTTTCGACATCGACGAGCTGCGCCGGATGTGCTCGTCACCGCATCACGAGGTGCTCGTGGCCGATCTTCGCGACCGGTTCGGCGGCTACGGCACGATCGGGCTCGCGGTCTCGGAGATCCGGGGCGGCGACTCGGTGCTGCGCCTGCTGTTGATGTCGTGCCGCGTGATGTCGCGCGGCGTCGGAACGGCCATGATCCGCGAGATCGTCCGGCGGGCCCGCGCGGCGGGCAGGCGCCCGGCCGCGGAATTCGTTGCCACCCCGGTCAATCGGGTGATGCTGGTGACGCTGCGGTTCGCGGGATTCGAGGTGCTCGAGTCCGACGGCGACCGCATGCTGCTGATCTGCCGGGTGCCACCACAGGATATCGGCGGTACCGGGCACGTCGAGGTGATCCGGTGAACCCGGCGCCGGACCTGGTGCGCGCGATCCTCGAGCACGCCGAACGCGTACCCGGCCGCACCGCGCTCGTGGTGGGCGACCGCTCGCTGACCTATCGCGAACTCGACGCCGCCACGGCCTATCTCGCGCGCCGGTTGGTCGCGGCCGGTGTGCGCCCGGGGCAGACGGTCATGGTGTTCCAGCGCCAGAGCGTGGACACCGTGATCGGCATGATCGCGGCCCTGCGCGCGGCCGCGGCGTGGTGTGTGGTCGAACCCGGACGCCCGGCGGCGACGGTGCGCGCGGTGGTGGACGCCGCCGACTGTGCCGCGGTGCTGGTCAACGGGCACGACGGGTTCACCCCGCGCGACGAGGTGGCCGCGCTGCTCGCCGCGACGACCGCGCGACCGGCGGTTCTCGATATCGCCGACGGCGCCGACGCGCCCGCCGTGGCACTGCCGGATCCCCCGCCCCCGCGAGCGCCCGCGTACGTGATCACCACCTCCGGTTCGACCGGCGAGCCGAAGGCCGTCGTCGTCTCGCGGGCGAACCTCGCCGGATTCCTCGGTGCGCGCGACTACCCGCCGCATCGCGACGGCGAACTGGTGACCTTCGCCGCCATGCGGCTGATCTGGGACGGCTCCCTGATCGGTGTCGCGTGGGCGCTGGCCGTCGGTGGCACCAGCGTGCTGCCCGACGCCGGGATGCTGCCCGATGTGGAGGCCGTCGCCGGACTCGCTGTCCGCCACCGCATTTCGCACCTCGTGGCGACGCCGTCGTTCTACCGGCTGTTGCTGCCCCGGCTGACCGAGCTGAAACCGGCGCCGCGGATCGTCTCGCTCGCCGGTGAGGCGCTGCCGGTCCGCCTGGTCGAGGAGCATCGCGCCGCCCTGCCGGACACGTTGCTGCACAACGAGTACGGCCCCACGGAGGCGACGGTCACCTGCATCTGTCACGTCGTCGGCCCGACCACCCCGCGCGTCGTGCCGATCGGCACACCCACCGACGGCACGACGGCCCACATTCTCGACCCCGCGCTGCGGCCGGTCCGCCGCGGCACCCGCGGTGACCTCTACCTCGGCGGCGTGCAGGTCGCCGACGGGTACGCGCGGCAGCCCGGTCTGACCGCGACCCGGTTCGTCGCCGATCCGTTCGCGGCCGAGCCGGGCGGGCGCATGTACCGCACCGGGGACCTCGCGCGCTCGGATGCCCACGGCGACATCGAATTCCACGGTCGGGCCGACGGCCAGCTGAAGGTGCGCGGTGTGCGGATCGAACGCGGCGCCGTCGAGGCGGTGCTCGAGCGGCATCCCGCCGTGCGCCAGGCGGTCGTGCTCGACGCGGCCGACGCCGACGAGACCGCCTACCTGGCCGCCTTCTGGGTCCCCGGCGACGCCGCCGCGGCACCGCCCGCCACCGGCGCGCTGACCGCGTTCTGCGCCGAACATCTTGCGCCCGAATCGGTTCCGGGACGGTTCGTGATGATCGAGTCGCTGCCGATCGCGGCGGGCAGCAGCAAACTCGACGAAGCCGCCCTGCGCGCCCTGCTGCAGGCCCCGGCCGAGCGGCGCGCGGCCCCGTCGCGGGAGCGGTGGACCGCGGCCGAGCGGGCGATCGGCGCGATCTGGTCGGAGGTCCTCGGCCAGGACGACTTCGATCGCGAGGACCGCTTCTTCGACGTCGGCGGCAATTCTCATCGCGTGGTGGCGCTGCACCTGCGGCTGGAGGCCGGGTGGCCGGGCGCGATCTCGGTGGGGATGCTGTTCGATCTCGACACCGTGGCCGCGCAGGCGGCGGCGCTCGAGACGAACCCGGCCGACCGGTCCGAGGCCGCGGACAGCATGCCGATGGCATTCGAGGTGTGAGGATGATCGTGGAGACCGTAAGAAACGAGGACATCGCGATCGTCGGTATCGGCGTTCGCTTTCCGGACGCGTCGAACCTCGGCGAGTTCCGCGCGAATCTCGCGGCGGGCCGGGACTCGATCGGCCCGATGCCGGAGTCCCGCGCAGAGGCGACCGCCCTGGACCGCACCCTGGGCTACCTGCCCATGGGGCACCTCACCGATATCCACACCTTCGACTACGCCTTCTTCGAGCTGTCCAAACGCGAAGCGTCGCTGATGGATCCGCAGCAGCGCATCGCACTCGAGCTGGCGCACACGGCGATCGAGGACGCCGGATACGCACCGGCCACACTGCGCGAGGCCACGACCGCGGTGGTGTTCAGCGCCCCGATGCCGACCTATCACGCTATGGCGGTCGATCCCGGCCCCCTGGCCATGCTCGGCAATCTGCCCTTCGCCACCACCGCCCGCATCGCGCATCTGCTGGGCCTGACCGGGCCGTGCTACGCGATCGACAGCGGCTGTAACGCCTCCCTCATCGCGGTGCACCATGCCTGTCGCGAATTGCGCAGCGGTGATGCCGATTACGCGCTCGCGGGCGGTGTCAGCGTGCGCGCCGGTGGCTCTCCGGAATGGACCGCACGGACCATGACGGAGATCGCCTCCCCCAGCGGGCAGTGCCGCGCGTTCGATGCCGACGCCGACGGCACGGTGCCGGGCGAGGGCGGCGCCGCCCTGCTGCTGACCACGCTCGCCCGGGCCCGCGCCGATCGCGCGCCCGTGTATGCCGTGATCCGGGGCAGCGCGGTCCTGCACAACGGGCACTCCTCGGCGACCATCAGCACCCCCAGCGCCGCCGCCCAGGCCCGCGTGATCGCGAAGGCCTGGCGCACCGCCGCCGCCGATCCCGCCGACGCCGGATATCTCGAGGCCCACGGCTCCGCGACCCGGCTGGGCGATGCCGTCGAGATCGAGGGCCTGCGCACGGCGTTCGGCGGGCGGTCGCGGCCGCTGCCGATCGGATCGGTCAAGACCAATATCGGGCATCTCGATCATGCCGCGGGCGTCGCCGGGCTGGTCAAGGCCACGCTGAGCGTCGCCGAGGGGAGCCTGTATCCCTCGCTGCACTTCGACCGGCCCACCGGCGATCTCGACCTCGCCGCAGCCGGGATCGAGGTGGTCACCCGGCCGCGGCCGTGGGTGGGCGGGGACGGGCCGCGGCTGGCGGGCGTCAGCTCGTACAGCCTCGGCGGCGCGAACGCGCACTGTGTCGTCCAGCAGGCTCCGGACGAGCCGGTGCTGGCGCATCGGGCCGGGCACCGGCTGGTCGGTGTGTCGGCCCGGACACCGGCAGCACTCGCGGAACTCTGCCACCGGCTGGCCGACACGCTGCGCGCGGACTCCCCCGCGCTCGCGGATGTCGCCTTCACGCTGGGCAGGGGACGTACGCATTTCGGGTATCGGGTGGCCGTCTGCGCCACGCACACCGGTGATCTCGCCGACCGGCTGGAGAAGTACGGGGACGCCCCCGATTTCGACAGCGAGCGGCCGGTCCCGCCGCGGGTGGCGCTGCTGCTGTCCCCCGGTGCGGCACCGGCCGGGATCGACTCCACGCCGCTGCCCGAGGCACTGCCCGCGACCGGAGCCGTCGCCGCGGTGCTGGCGGGCCAGATCGCGGCCCATAATCGCTTGCGCGCCTGCGGAATCGGGTTCGAGGCGATCCTGAGCGGCGGGGCATCGAAGTTCGCGGCCCGGTATCTGCTCGGATCCACGGCCCCTGTCGACCCCGGCGAACTCGACTCCGCCGCGGCGACGCCCACCGTCGATCGGGATCGGCTGCTGGCCGCGGCGCACACGCTGCTGCGCGACGGCCCGGTCGTGTTCGTCGACCCCGCCTCGGACGGCATGCTCGGACGCTTCCTCGCCGAGGACCTCGCCGACCACCCGGACGCGGAGATACTTTTCGGCGCAACGGATTCGGGCGGCCCGCTCGGCATTCTCGGCCGCCTCTACGAGAGCGGGCTCGACCTGGACTGGGCCGCGGTCGATGCCGACGAGGGCCGCCGGGTGCGCCTGCCGGGACATCCGCTGCACGGCTCGCGATGCTGGGTCGAGCTCCCCACGGCTGTGCCCGCGCCCGCCGCGGTCCCGGCGCCGCGCTCCGTGCCGGACACCACCGCGGATCCGGCGCAGTGGCTGCGCGCGATCCTGCGCGAACTGCTGCACTCCGACGCCGAAATCGGCCCGGACGACGACTATTTCGACCTCGGCGGCAATTCGATCATCGCCGTGCAGCTGGTCGAACGGGTCGCCGAGGCCTACGGCTTCCGGCCCAAGCTGCTCGACGTCTACGAGCGTCCGGTCGTCGCCGATTTCGCCGCGCTGCTGCGCGAGCGGGCCGTCCCCACCGCGCCGGAGCCGTCGCTCCCGCCGATCACGCGGACCGACGAGCTGGTCATGTCCTCGGGTCAGGAGCGCATGTGGTTCCACCACCAGCTCGTTCCGGACACGACCCTCTACAACTATCCGGTGGTCAACGTGCTGCGCGGGCCGGTCGACGTCCCCGCGGTCCGGGGCACCTTCGAGGACTTCGCCGAGCGCCACGAACCGCTGCGGTACAACCTCGTCGAGAGCGACGGGCAACCGGCCGTCCGGATCCGGCCGTCGCTGGGCGAATTCTTCCGCGTCGCCGATGTTTCCGGCACGGCCGACCCCGTCGCCGCGGCCCGGGAGCTGATCGCACGGGCCGCCCTGGTGCCGTTCGATCTGGCCCGGGATCCGCTGGTCCGGGTGCTGCTGGTGACGCTGTCGCCCGAGATGCACGTGCTCCAGGTGACCTGCCATCACTGCGTCACCGACGGTGCCACACCGGGCATCCTCGCCCGCGAGATACCCCTGCTGTACGCTGCGCGGCAGGAGGGCCGCGACGCCGCGCTCGAACCGCTGCCGGTGCGCTACCGCGACTACGCGCGCTGGCACCGCGACCTGATCGCGTCCGGAGCCCTCGATCACGAGCTCGAGTACTGGATCCACGCGCTGCGCGATGCGCCGAAACTGCAGCTGCCCACCGACTTTCCGCGGCCGCCGCGCAAGACGTTCGTCGGCGATCTGGCGCCGTTCACGGTACCGGCCGACCTCCTCGCGCGGTCCCGCGCGGTCGCGAAGCGGGAGTCGGTGTCGCTGTTCGTCGTGCTGCTGGCCGGTCTGTACCTGCTGCTCGCGCGGCGCAGCGGGCAGCGCGACATCGTCATCGGCACGCCGACCACCGGCCGCACCCGCCGCGAACTCGAGGGGCTCATCGGATTCTTCAACAGCACGGTCGCGCTGCGCGCCAACCTGTCCGGGCCCGCCACGGTGGCCGAGCTGCTCGAGCGGGTGCGCGCCATCGTGCTGGGGGCGTTGGAGAATCAGGAGATCCCCTTCGAACGGGTCGTCCACGCGCTCGGTGATCAACGCGATATGTCGCGGACCCCGCTGTTCGACGTCCTGTACGTCCATCAGGAGATCCCCGGTACCGGCAATCCCCTCGGCGACGACGAGGCGGAGTTCTTCGACCTGGAGCACTCCATCCAGAACGCCTTCGGCGGATTGCCCGCCGGGACGGCCAAATTCGACCTCAGCCTGATCACCTACGACCGCAGCGACGGCCGGGACATGCTGGCCTGCTTCGAGTTCAGCACCGAGCTGTTCACCCGGCGCACGGCCGCCGGATTCGCCACCGCCTACCTCGAGATCCTCGCGGATCTGGTCGGGTCGGAACCGGACCGTCCGATCGACGAACTCCTCGTCGCGGGCGCGTCGGCGCCGGAACCCGCTGCGGCACCGGATATTCCCACGGATCGTCCGCGGCCGGACGGTGTCGCGCGGTACACGATGGGTTCGGTCCGCGAGAGCGTGCCGACGGAGACCACCGACGCGGCGCTGCTCGGCGCCTGGGTCGCGCTGCTGGCCTGGTACTCGGGGTCCGATGCGGTCGAGGTGGGACTCGCCGCGGGCGCCGCCCGCATCGACCTCGCCGACGAGCCCGACGCTACCGAACTGCTGGCACGGACGGCGGCCGCGCTGGCGGCCCCGGCGGAGGCCACCGGTGCGCGGGCGGTCCGCTACCACGCCGCGCCCGACGGCGCCGAGCTGGCGCTCGACCTGACCCGCGACGGCGAGACGGTCGCCGAATTGACCTATGCCAGTGACCTTTTCGATGAGACGACGGCGCGGGAGATGCTCGGCGATCTGGTCCGGCTGCTGCACGGCCTGGCGCGCACGCCCGGCGAACCGGTGCCGGATATCGCCCTGCACTGCCTGACGGAAGCGGAGGTAACCCAGTGACAGCGAGCCAGGCCGACGGCCTCGTAGCGGTGATCGGGGCAGGGACCATGGGCACCGGTATCGCACAGTGCCTGGCGCAGGCCGGATTTCGGGTCGAGATCGTCGAACCGGATCCGGAGGCCGCCGAGCGATCGCGCCGCGACCTCCGCGAGGCGGTGCGATTGGCGCTGCTGCTGGGGCATGTCGATCGCGCGACCGCGGCCGGTGCCGCCGAGCGCGTGCGGTGGGTGGCGAAGATCGGCGAGCTGGACGGGGCCGACTTCGTCATCGAATGCGCGACCGAGCGGATCGCGCTGAAGGAGACCCTGTTCGGCGAGCTGGACCGGCACTGCCCCGCCCACACCGTCCTCGCGTCGTGCACCTCCGCCATCCCCATCGCACGCCTGGCCGCCGCCACCGAACGGCCGGATCGCGTGCTCGGCCTGCATTTCATGAACCCGGCGCCGCTGACGACCGCCGTCGAGGTGGTGCGTGGCGCGCAGACCGCGCCGCAGTCCCTGGCGCGTGCCACGGATCTGGTCGGGGCGCTGGGCAAGGAGGCGATCGTGGTCGGCGATCGGCCCGGGTTCGTGCTGAACCGCGTGCTGATGCTGTGCATCGCGGAGGCCGCCGCCACGCTCGACACCGGCACGGACGCCGCGACCGTGGACGCCCTGTTCGAACAGTGCCTCGGGCATCGGATGGGCCCGCTGCGCACGGCCGATCTGATCGGGCTGGACAACGTGGCCGACACCCTCGAGGTGCTGCGGCACGAGACCGCAGAGCCGCACTATCGGGTGCCGCCCGCGCTCGCGGCGCTCGTCGACGCCGGACATCACGGCCGCAAGACCGGACGGGGATTCCATGACTATCGGTGAGACGACCATCGGTGCGGCGACGACCGAGACCCCCGGCGGATGGGCACCCACCGATGCGCAACGCGCGGCGCTGGCGTCCGGCGATCGCTGGGTCGACCTGTATCTCGAATGGGACGGCTCGGTGCGCGCGGACGCGCTCGCGGTGGCCGTCGACACCGTCATAGGCGAATGTCCCGTGCTGCGCAGCACATTTCGCGGCACCGACAGTGCCGTGCGGGTATTCGAGACCGCGACGGCTCCGGCCGAGGTGCTCGAGGCCGACGACGATCCGGCACGGTTCGTGCCCGCCCTGCTCGCCGAGGAGCGTTCGCGCACCACCGATCTCGGCCGGGGGCCGCTGTATCGGCACGTCGTGGTCGCCTTCGCCGACGGCCGGGTCGGCTGGTTCCAGCGCTACCATCGGCTGATCAACGACGAACCCGGCATGCTGTCGATCGTCGCCAGGGTCCGCGAGATACTCGACGGCGCCCGCTCGGATCCGCCCACCGCCGCACCCTTCGGTGCCACGGCGGATCGACTGGAAGTCGAACGGCGATACCGCGAGTCGGGCGCCTGGGCCGCCGACCGCACTCACTGGGAACAGTCACTGGCCGACATGGATCGGCCGGTATCGCTGACCGCCCTCGCCGACGAGGCGGGTGGGGGCTTGTGGTCCGAGGTGGTGGCGGGTCCCGCGCTCACCAGGATCGCGCGGGCCGGGGGTGGAGGCGCGGCGGCGGTCGTGGTCGCCGCGGTCGCCGTCTATGCGTCGCGCACGGCCATGACCGGTGATCTCGTCGTTGCCGTCGGCGACTCGCACAGCACCGTGCCCCTGCGTATTTCGGTGCCGCCGCACGCCACGTTCGACGCGCTCACCAAGCGCGTGGGACTGCAGTTGCGGCGGGCGCGACGGCACCGCTTCATCCCCGACATCGATGATCCGTGGCTCGACGCACCGGTGCGCGGACAATGGCCGCTCGCGGTGCGGATGCTCCCCGGTGCGGGGATGCTCCGGCCGGGCGACCCGGGCCCGAGCGCGGCGTTCGGAACCGGCGGCGGCGTGACGATCTGCGTCGACGACACCGCCCCCGGCTGGCGCATCGCGGTCGCCGGACCACACCAGCGAACCCACCGCGACCGCATAACCCGCCTCCTGGACCGCCTCGCCCACGCGCCACGCGCCCCCATCGCCCGCATCGATCTCACCGGCCCCGAAGACCTCTCCCACCTCGAGGGACCACACCCCGAGCCGATCCGACCGAGCGAACTGCCTACCGGCACTTCGCCGAAGACCGTGGCGGCGCTGCTTGCCCGGCAGGCTGCCCGGACGCCCGATGCTGTTGCGCTCTGCGGTTCCGGGGACCGGACATCCTATGCGGAGCTGTTCGGTGCGTCGAATCGGTTGGCGCGCAGGCTGGTTCGTCTGGGCGCTGGTCCGGATCAGGTGGTGGCCGTGGCGATGGGCTCCTCGCCCGAGCAGATCGTGGCGGTGCACGCGGTGCTGGCGGCCGGTGGCGCCTATCTGCCGCTGGACCCCGCCCATCCCCGCGATCGGCATGCCTATCTGCTCGCCGTCGCCCGCCCGGTGTGCGTACTCACCACCCGGCGCGACGAATTCGACCCGCCGCCGGGCACGCCCGTGATCCACGTCGACGAACTCGACCTGTCCGGCGAGTCGGGCGACGCGGTCACCGATACCGAGCGCCTGGCGCCGCTGCGCCCCGGAAACCTGGCGTACGTGCTGTTCACCTCCGGATCCACCGGACGGCCCAAGGGGGTCGGCGTCACGCACGGCGCCCTCTGCACACACCTCACGTGGATACAGCACATCCACGCGCTGGACGAGACCGACGCCGTGCTGCGCAAGACCGCGCTGTCGTTCGATGTCTCGTCCTGGGAAGTGCTGTGGCCCTTCGTCTCCGGTGCCCGTGTGGTGGTCGACGCGTCCGGCACGGACCGCGATCCCGCCGAACTCGCGCACCTGATCGCCGAATATGGGGTCACCACGGTGCAATACACGCCCACGACGCTCGCCGCGCATCGGCGGGCGGCGGCGGAACCGCTGGCGGCGACGGTTCGCCGGGTCCTGGTCGCCGGGGAGGCGCTGACACCGGCCCTCGCCGCACAGTTGCCCGCCCTCGCCCCCGATGCCCGCCACGACAACCTCTACGGCCCGACGGAGGCGACCGTCGCCGTCACCCGGCACGAGATGCGGGCCGCCCGGCAAGTCTCCGGCGGAAACGGTGCGGCCCAGGGATTCTCCATCGACACGATCCCGATCGGCACACCCTCGCAGGGCGCCCGGGCCTACGTCCTGGACCACTGCCTGCGCCCCGCGCCCACCGGGGCACCCGGCGAGCTGTATCTCGGCGGAGCCGCCCTCGCCCGCGGATATGTCGACCGGCCCGGGCTCACGGCCGTGCGGTTCGTCGCCGACCCGTTCGGCGCCGCGGGAGACAGGCTCTACCGCACCGGCGATATCGTGCGCGTGAATGCCCGGCGGGAGCTGGAGTTCCTCGGCCGCAGCGATTTTCAGGTGAAGCTGCGGGGCATCCGGATCGAACTCGGCGAGGTCGAGGCGGTCCTCGCCGCGCAGGAGTCCGTCGGGCAGGCCGTGGCCGTCGTGCGGCCCGGGGACGGAGTGGCGGGCGATCGACTGGTCGCCTACGTCACGGCCGCCGCGGGCCACCGCATCGATCCGGCGGCGCTGGAGCAGCGGCTGCGCGAGGTGCTGCCGCGGCACCTGGTGCCCTCACCGATCGTCCCTCTCGCCGAGCTGCCGGTGAACCGTTCCGGCAAGATCGACCGAAAAGCCTTGCCCGAACCCGTCTTCGAACCGGCGCCCTTCCGTGCGCCGCGCACCGACACCGAGCGCGCGCTGGCCGCCGTCTTCGCCGAGGTGCTGGGCCGCGACACCGTCGGCGTCGACGAGTCGTTCTTCGCGCTCGGCGGCGACAGCATCATGTCGATCCTGCTGGTGTCACGGGCCCGCGCTCGCGGTGTGGTGGTGACGGCACAGGAGGTGTACGAGCATCGCACCGTCGCACGCCTGGCCGCCATCGCCGATACCGCGGACGGGGACGATGCGCCGCGCCTCGACGAGCCGCCCGGCGGTGGTGTCGGGGAGCTGCCCCTCACGCCGGTGATCCGGTTCCTGGTCGAGCGGGGCGGCAACTTCGACCGCTTCTGCCAGTCGATCACGCTCGAACTCCCGGCCGGAATCGACCGGGCCGCCATGGTTTCCACCATCTCCGCGGTCGTCGACCACCACGATATGCTGCGATCCCGGCTCCACCGGGACGACACCGGCGAATGGCGGCTGACGGTCTCCCCGCCCGGCAGCGTCGACGTCGACTCCCTGATCGACCACGTCGTCCACGACGACCTCGACGGCGCCGAGCTGACGGCATTCGCCACCGACCGGCTCAATGCCGCCGTCGACCGGATCGACCCGGCGACCGGCGCGGTCCTGCGGTTCGTCTGGCTCACCCCGCGGCAGCGCCCGTCGGCCGGTCTGCTCGTCATCGCCGCGCACCACATCGCCGTCGACGGGGTCTCGTGGCGAATCCTGTTGCCCGACTTCGTCTCCGCGTGGGCGGCCGTCGCGGCGGGCAGCACACCGCGGCTGCCCGGAATCGGCACATCGATGCGGGCATGGGCGCATGCGCTGACCGACACCGCGCGGCAGCCCGCCCGGGTCGCGGAACTGCCTGTCTGGCAACGGATCGTGGACGGACCGGCGCCCTCGTTCGGGGACCGGCGGTTCGACCCGCGCCTGGATCTCGCGCCCGAAATGGCGCACACCACCGTCGAACTCGACGAGCGCGACACCGCCGCGCTGCTCACCGCCGTCCCCGACCGCTACGGGGCACGCGTGGCTGATGCGCTGCTGACGGCGCTCGTCCTCGCGGTCGCCCGGTGGCGGTCGCGGCGCGGCGACGGCGAACGGTCGGTGCTGATGCGGCTCGAAGGTCACGGCCGCGAGCAGGACGCGGTGCCGGGCGCCGACCTGTCCCGCACGGTCGGCTGGTTCACCTCGATCGTCCCGGCGCGGCTCGAGCCGACCGGCGTGGACCTCGACGACGCCTTCGCGGGCGGGCCCGCCGTCGGCATCGCCCTCAAGGCCGTCAAGGAACAACTGCGGTCCGTGCCGCACAACGGGTTCGGCTACGGCCTGCTCCGGTACCTGAACGAGGAGACCGCCGCGGCGCTGCCGCGCGAGGAGCCAGGCGAGATCTCGTTCAACTATTTCGGGCACATCACCGGCATCGATATCCCGGAGGAGCTGGCCGGAATCGGCTGGCTGCCCTCCCCCGAACACGGCATGCTGCCGATCCGGCCGGATGCGCGGCGCGGCGCGCTCGGCGCCGTCGAGGTCGATTCCATCGTGCTCGGCAACCGGCTGCAGACCAGCATCGGCTACGCGCGCACGCTGTTCACCGAGGCGGCCGGTGCGGAGCTGATCCAGTTGTGGCGCGAGGCGCTGACCGCCGTCGCCCGGCATGTGCGCGATCCGCGGACGCGCGGCGGGCACACCCCGTCCGATTTCCCGCTCGCCGCCCTCACCCAGGCCGATATCGACGCGTGCGAACGGCGATTCCCGGCGCTGGCCGAGGTGTGGCCGGTCGCGCCGCTGCAGGCCGGGATGATGTTCCACGCCCTGTTCGATCCCGGTGCGGTGGACGTCTACACGGTGCAGCTGGTACTGACCCTGGACGGGGCGATAGACGCCGGAAAGCTGCGCGCGGCCGCCGCGGCCGTGCTCGCGCGACATCCCAACCTGCGCACCGCATTCGCGGTCACCGAGGCCGGGACACCCATTCAGATCGTCACCGCCGACGTGGCACTCCCGTGGCGGGACCTCGACCTGACCGCTGCGCCCGATGGTGAACTCGATCATGTCCTGGATACCGAGCGCACGACGCCGTTCGATCTCGAACATCCACCGCTGCTGCGGTTCCTGCTGGTCCGCACCGGCGCCGCCCGCACCCGATTGGTGGTGACCTACCACCATCTGCTGCTCGACGGCTGGTCGATACCGCTGCTGCTGCGCGAAATCGTCGCCGACTACGCGGGTTTCGAGGTCGAGCCCTCCCGGCCCTATCGGCACTATGTGGAATGGCTTGCCCGGCGGGACAACTCGGCGTCGCTCGCGGCATGGACGAAGGCGCTGTCCGGCGTCGCGGAGCCCACGCTGCTGGCGGTCGACGCACCGCCGGGGGCGCCGTCCGTCCTGCCGGTGGAACACGAGATCGTCCTGGACGAGGTTGGGACACAACGGCTTTCCCGTCTCGCCGCCGACCTCGAGGTGACGATGGGAACCCTGCTGCAAGCGGGATGGGCAATCCTGCTGGCACGCATGACCGATCGCACGGACGTCGTCTTCGGAACGACCGTCTCGGGGCGGCCCGCCGACCTGGCGGGTGTCGAGGCCATGGTCGGGTTGTTCATCAACACCGTCCCGGTCCGGGTCCGGATGGCGCCCGGCGAAACAGTGCGGACGCTGCTGCGCCGCGTGCAGCGCGAACAATTCGAGCTGACCACGCATCACCATCTGGGCCTGCCGGATATCGTCTCGGGCATCGACGGCGGCGAGCGCGGCCTGTTCGACACGCTGCTGGTGATCGAGTCGTACCCGTTCGATGTGCCGCGGTTACGCGAGGACGCCACCGTGAGCGTGGGTCTGGCCATCTCCGGGCTGCGGTCGCGGGAGGCCACGCACTACGCGCTCACCTTGACCGTCCGCCAGACCGATCGGTTGCACATCCTCGCGAGCCGTCGCCCTGACCTGCTGGGCCAGGCGGCCGTGGACCGGCTCGGCGAGCGTCTGGTGCGGGTGCTGCGGGCGCTCGCCGCGGATCCGGACGCCCCGGTGGGCGAGATCGATCCGCTCGGCGCCGAGGAACGAAGCCTGGTGCTGGAGCGCTGGCAGCGCCCGGGCGCCCCGCTGCCCGACACCACCCTCATCGACCGGTTCCGGGCGCAGGCCGACGCACGGCCGGATGCCGTCGCCGTTCGGCACGGATCGCGGTCGATGACCTACCGCGAGCTGGATCGAGCGTCCGTGACGCTTTCGCGCGCCCTGGCCGCCCGCGGAGTCGGACCCGAATCCCTGGTGGCCGTTGCGGTTTCGCGATCGGTGGAGCTGATCATCGCAGTCCTCGGAGTGCTGCGATCCGGCGCGGGGTACGTGCCGATCGACGTGAGCAATCCGACACGGCGCCTGGAATTCGTTCTCGCCGAGACGGATCCGGCCTGCGTGATCACGACGCACGCCGATCGTTCCGCGCTACCGTCCGCCACCCCACCATGCCTGATCCTCGATGACACAGGTGATCTCTCGGCGAATCCGCCCGCCGCGGGCAGCGATGAGCCACCGGTATCCGCCGAGACCCTCCCCACGCCGCCACGACCGGACAATGTCGCCTACGTGCTGTACACCTCCGGCTCGACGGGACGGCCCAAGGGCGTCTGCGTGACGCACCGCAACGTCGTCGCGATGCTCGAAGCCACCCGGACCCTGGTGGACACCGACCACACCGACGTGTGGACGATGTTCCACTCCCCCGCCTTCGACTTCTCGGTCTGGGAGATGTGGGGTGCGCTCTCGTCCGGCGGGACGCTCGTCCTCGTGGACCCGGAGCTGACGCGCTCGCCGACCGAATTCGCCGAACTGCTGGAGCGGGAACGGATTACGGTGCTCAGCCAGACACCGTCGGCGTTCTACACGCTGCCCGCCGACGCGCCCGCTGCCGCCCTGCGCCATATCGTGCTGGGCGGCGAGGCCCTCGATCTGCGGCGGCTGCGCGGATGGTACGACGCCCACCCGGCGGCGCCGACCCGGATCGCCAATCTCTACGGCATCACCGAGGCCACCGTGCACGCCACGTACTCGGCGATGGACCGCGAGCTGGTGCGCACGGCACGGGCCAGCATCGTCGGCCGCGGCCTGCCGGGAACGGCTGTCCGCGTGCTGGATTCGCGGCTGCGCCCGGTCCCGGTGGGCGCGGTCGGTGAGATCTATCTCGCCGGGCACCAGATCGCCCGCGGCTATCACGCACGACCGGCCACGACCGCGTCGCGATATGTCGCCGACCCGTTCGGCACCCCCGGAACGGTCCTGTACCGCACCGGCGACCTGGCACGCTGGAACGACGACGGCCACCTCGAATATCGAGGCCGCGGCGACGACCAGGTGAAGGTGCGCGGATACCGCATCGAGCCGGGCGAGATCGAGGCCGCGCTGCTCGAACACGACGCGGTGGCGCAGGCCGCCGTGGTGGTCCGGGCCGACGGTCCGGTGTCCCGGCTGGTCGCCTACGTGGCCCCCGCGCCGGATCACACCATCGACCCGGTGCTGCTGGAAGACCATGTCGCGCAGCGGGTTCCGTCGTACATGCGCCCCGCCGTCCTCATGACCGTCGATGCGCTCCCACGCACCGCGAACGGCAAGCTGGACCGGGGCGCGCTGCCCGATCCGGTCGTCCGGCCGCGGTCCGCGCAGGCTCCGCGCACCCCGGCCGAACAGGCGGTGGCCGAGGTGTTCGCGGAGGTGCTCGGTATCGACCGGCCGGGCGTGGACGATTCCTTCTTCACGCTCGGCGGGGACAGCATCACCTCGATCCAGCTCGCCTCCCGGGCCCGGGCCAGGGGTCTGCACCTCACGCCGAGGGACGTGTTCGAGCACCGCACCGTGGCCGCAATAGCCGCGGCTGCAAGGACATCCGACCCCGATGGCGCGGTACCGGCACTGACCGAGCTGCCCGGTGGCGGCGTCGGCGACATGCCGCTGCCGCCCGCCGTGCGCTGGCTCGTCGAACGCGGCGGCCCCTTCCGGCGCGTCCATCAGACACTGACCGTGGAGCTGCCCGCCGATATCGACCACGATGTCGTCGCCGCGGCCGTCCTCGCGATCGTCGACCGGCACGACATGCTGCGCAGCCGCTTGCTCCGCGACGGCACCGGCGAATGGCTGCTCGAGACCGCACCGCCCGGCTCCGTCGCTGCGGCGGATGTGTTGCGCCGCTGCGATATCGAGGACGGCGACACCCTGGAGGCCGCCGCCGCGAGGGAACTCGACGCCGCGCTGGACAGCCTCGATCCGGCCACCGGCGCCGTGGTGCGCTTCGTCCGGCTGGTCCCGCGTGACGCGCCCGGCAGCCTGATCATCTGCGTACACCACATCGCGGTGGACGGGGTGTCGTGGCGCATCCTCGTCCCCGACCTCCTCACGGCCCTCGGGGCCGCGGCGAACGGCACCGCACCGCAGTGGGACGCGCCCGGCACATCGATGCGACGGTGGGCGCACGCCCTGGTCGATGCGGCGCACGGTCCCGACCGGCTCGCCGAACTCGGCCTGTGGCAACGCATTTGCGCCACGCCGGACCCGTTGCTCGGGTCGCGGCCGCTCGATCCGGCCGTCGATGTCGCCTCGTGCGTCGCGACGGTGGACGTCCTCGTGGACGAGACCGTCACCGCGGCGCTCGTGCGGACCGTGCCCGCGCTGTTCCACGCCGGGGTCGACGAGATCCTCGTCGCCGCCCTGGCC
This sequence comes from Nocardia wallacei, assembly GCF_029869545.1. Lineage (GTDB taxonomy): Bacteria > Actinomycetota > Actinomycetes > Mycobacteriales > Mycobacteriaceae > Nocardia > Nocardia wallacei_A. Next base: position 51,338 of record NZ_JARWQD010000342.1, read on the forward strand.
GTCGCACTCGCGACCTGGCGAGCCCGGCGCGGGCAGGCCACACCGGTATCCCTGCTCCGGCTGGAGGGGCACGGTCGCGAGGAGCAGACCGTGCCGGGCGCCGACCTGTCGCGCACGGTCGGCTGGTGCACCTCCCTGTACCCGGTCCGGCTGGATCTCACCGATATCGACCTCGAGGCGGCACTGGCGGGAGCCGACGCTACCGGAACCGTGCTCAAGACGGTCAAGGAACAGCTGCGCGCCCTGCCCGACCACGGGATCGGCTACGGCCTGCTGCGCTATCTCAACCCCGACACCGCGGACCTGCTGCCGGGACCGATGCCCGGCCAGGTCGGATTCAACTATCTCGGCCGCGTCGACGATCGCGGCGCCGAGTTGCTGTCGGCTCCCGCCGCTGCCGTCGACCCCGGTCTCCCCGCGGCCGCCGCGATCGATATCAACGCCATCGTCACCGGGTCTCGGCTGCGCGCCGGATTCGCTTACCCGCGAACACTTCTCGATGCCGCCGATGTGTCGGAGCTGTCGGAACTCTGGGTGACCGCGCTCGAGGCGTTCGCCGCCCACGCCCGCGACCCGCGAGCGGGCGGGCACACCCCCTCGGACTTCCCGCTGGTCCGGGTGAGCACCGGCGATATCGCCCGGTGGGAGCGCGACCACGGCCCGATCGCCGACGTGCTGCCGCTGGCTCCGCTGCAGCCGGGGCTGTATTTCCACGCCGTACTGGCCGGGCCGCCGGATGTCGACCAGAGCGTCGACGTCTACAGCGTGCAGGCGGTCCTGCGCATCCACGGGTCGGTCGATCGCGACCGGCTGCGCTGGGCGGCAACCGAACTCCTGCGGCGGCACCCCACCCTGCGCGCGGCCTTCGCCGCCGACGGCACCGGCACACCCCGGCAGGTGGTTCCGGAACACGTCGAACTCCCGTGGCGCGAGGTGGATCTGCGGCTCGAACGCAGACGCGACACCATGCTGTCGGAACTCGCTGCCGCGGAACGGGTTCGCCGATTCGATCCCGCCAGGCCCCCGCTGATGCGGTTCACCCTGGTCCGCACGGCCGACGACCGGCAGGCGCTGATCGCGACCTATCACCACATTCTGCTCGACGGCTGGTCGGTACCGCTGGTGCTGCGAGACCTCATGACGCTCTATGCCTCCGGCGAACCGCTACCGCCTCCCGAGGGTTCGTTCCGCTCGTACCTCGCGTGGCACAGCTCCCGAGACACGACGGCATCCGCCGCGGCCTGGCGGCGCGCGCTCGACGGCGTATCCTCCCCGACCCGGGTGGCGCCGTCGGCACCCGCCCACGCGAGCAGGACGGCGGTGGCCGAATACCGGTGGGCGCTCGAACCGGACGCCACCGCCGCGCTCGGCGCCACCGCCACCGGACTCGACGTCACGGTCAACACCGTGTTGCAGACCGCGTGGGCAATCCTGCTGGGGCGCAGGCTCGGCCGTGACGACGTGATATTCGGCGCGACGGTTTCCGGCCGCCCGGCCGCGCTGCCCGGCGTGGAATCGATTGTCGGACTGTGCATCAACACGGTGCCGGTGCGCGTGCGCCTCGCTCCGGACCTGACCGCGGCCGCGCTCCTGCGCACGGTACAGGCCGAGCAGGCGGCGCTGATCGAGCACCACCCTCTCGGCCTGACCGAGATCCACGCCGCGGCCGGGCAGCGGGACATGCTGTTCGACACCGCGCTGGTGTACGAGTCCTATCCGATCGAGATCGAACATCTCACCGCGGCGGCGGCCGCCCTCGACGGGGTCACCGGCAGCGTCGTCGAACTGTACGACGCCGCGCACTATCCGCTGACGCTCACCGTCGCCCCGGGCGACGCGCTCACCATCCGATTCGGTTATCTCCGTGATGTCTTCGACGAGGCGGAGGTGGCCGCGATCGGTGACGAGCTGCGTGATCTGCTCGCCGCGCTGACGCGCGACCCGCAGGCCGTCCTCGAGGCGCTGCGATGACCTCCCGGTGGCCCCTGACCAGGGCGCAGCAGCACGTCTGGGCGGCACAGCACCTCGACGACACCGGGCGGCGGTTCGTCATCGGCGGCTACGTCCACATCGCGGGCGCGGTCGACGAGGCCGCGTTCGAGCGGGCGCTGCGCATCGTGACGGCCGGAGCCGAGACGCTGCGGGTGCGATTCGACACCGACGGCGACGGCCGGGTCGAACAGATTCTGGAGGAGGTCGCCGATTGGCCGTTGCACCGCACCAGCTTTCGCGCGGCCGACGCTCCGCGAGAAGCGGCGGTGCGGTTCATGTACGCGACCCTCGACCGCCCGTTCGACCTGCGCCGCGCCCCGCTGTTCGAACACCATCTGATCGACCTCGGCGACGAGGGCACCGCATGGTTCGTCCGCTCGCATCATGCGGTGCTCGACGGCGCGGCCGCGGCCGCCATGGTCAAGCGGGTGGCCGACACCTACACCGCGCTCGTGACCGGGCAGCCGGTGGTGGAGTCGGTCTTCGACCGGGTGGAAGCCCTGGTCGCCGAGGACATTCGCTACCGCTCCTCCACCCGGTTCGCCGACGATCGGGAGTTCTGGTCCGAGCGCCTCGCCGTCGCGGGGCCGGTCGACGCACCGCTGTTCGCCGGGATCGCGGCGGCCACAGGCGAACCGCGGTTCCTCAGGCAGGCCGGAGTGCTCGGCGAATCGGCCTGGCGGGCCGTCAGGGCCCGGGCGGAGGCGTCGGGCACCGCATGGCCGGTGTGGGTGTTCGCCGCGATCGCGGTACTGCTGCACGCCGATTCGGGAGCACGCACGGTCACGCTGGGCCTGGCCGTGCCCGCGAAGCGCTCCCGCACCGCGCTCGGTGTGACGGCCAATATCGTCCCGCTGCGCATCGCCGTCGACCCGGCGGCCTCGGTCGGCGAACTCGTTCGTGCCGTGCGCGCGGAATCCCTGATCGTCCTGCGCCACCAGCGGTATCAGCAGGCCGATATGCTCGCCGATCTGCGGGCGGGTGACGGCGGGGGCGGAATCGCCGGTCCCACGGTCAACGTGCTCCCGATGCAGAAGGATCTCCGCTTCGGCACCGAATCCGCCGTGCTGCGCCACCTTTCGGCCGGGCGGTCGGACGGCCTGACGATCGGCGTCTACGACAACGGCGACCCCGTCCTCACCCTGGTCCTCGAATCCAGCACCCTCCGATACACCGAAACCGATCTCGCCGCACACCACCACCGCCTCACCACCACCCTCGCCGCCCTCGCGGCCGCCGCGGACGACCTCCCGATCGGGCGCCTCCGGATCGAGACGGCCACTCCCGCAGCGCCGATCGGCATCGCCTCCGCGGCAAACCCTCTCGCCGACCGAGCCGACCACGCCGACCGGACCGGCACCGCCACGGGCACTCTCGCCGAGTGGTTCGATCGCACCGCCGCCGCGCACGGCGATGCCACCGCTGTCGTCTGCGGCACGGAGTCGCTCACCTATGCCGAGTTGAGTTCGCGTGCCGAGCGTTTGGCCGAACGCATCGCCGGGTGCGGGGCGGGGCCGGGGGATTTCGTGGCGCTCGCGCTGCCGCGCACGCTGGATCTGGTGGTCGCCGTTGTCGCCGCGGTGAAGTCCGGCGCCGCCTACGTGCCGCTCGATCCGGGCTATCCGGAGCAGCGCCTGCGGGCGATCGTCGCGGACACCGACCCCGTCCTCATCGTCACCGACTCCGAAGTCACACTGCCGGAATCGATGTCGGCCACGCCCGTCCTGCGCATCGGTGACCCGACGAGCGCACCGGCCCGTGTCGTGACACGCCCGGCCGCGCATCACCCCGCCTACGTCATCCATACCTCCGGGACGACGGGCGCGCCCAAGGGCGTGGTAGTCACGCATGCGAATGTCGTTCGCCTGCTCACCTCGACGCGACCCCGCTTCGGCTTCGGTCCCGCCGACGTGTGGACGCTGTTCCACTCCCTCGCCTTCGACTTCTCCGTGTGGGAGATCTGGGGAGCCCTGTGCCACGGCGGCACCCTCGTCGTCGTCGACGCGGCCGTGGCGCGCGCACCGGACGAGTTCCTGAACCTCCTTGTGGAACACCGGGTTACGGTCCTGAATCAGACCCCGTCCGCCTTCGGGATGCTCGTCGACGCCCTGGACCGCCGACCCGCCGCGGGTGAGCGGCTGGCACTGCGCCAGGTGATATTCGGCGGCGAGCCGGTGGAGCCGTGGCGCCTGGCGGCCTGGTGGTCCCGGCGCGCTCCGGAGCTGACGCGGCTGACCAACATGTACGGCATCACCGAGACGACGGTGTTCACCACCGGAACGGCCCTGGCGCCGGATTCCCCGGCCACGGATATCGGCACCCCGATACCCGATCTGTCGGTGTATGTGCTCGATGCCGCGCTGCGTCCGTGCCCGCCAGGGATCCCGGGCGAACTGTATGTCTCGGGACCCGGTGTCGCCCAAGGATATCTGCGGCGACCGAGCCTCACCGCGGGACGTTTCGTCGCCGATCCTTTCGGCGCGCCGGGCACCGTCATGTACCGCAGCGGGGACGTGGCACGGTGGTCGGCCACTGGCACGCTGGACTATCTCGGCCGGGCGGACCGGCAGGTGAAGGTGCGGGGCTTCCGGATCGAGCCCGGCGAGGTGGAGGCCGCGCTGTGCGAGCTACCGGCGGTCCGTGCGGCGGCGGTCCTTACCGTCGAGCACCGCCCCGGCGATCGGCGGATCGTCGCCTTCGTCACCGGTGACGGGGTCGACGTCGACGACGCCCGCGGCGGTCTCACCGATCTGCTTCCGGCCCACGCGATTCCGGCCGCGATCGTCGCCGTCGACAGCCTTCCGATGACGTCCAGTGGCAAGATAGACGAGCGGCGGTTACGCCTGCTCGCCACCCACGGCGCCGCGCGGACCGCCACCGCCGCACCGCGCACCGCCGTCGAGACCCGGCTGCACACCCTGTTCACCGAGGTCCTGGGGCACGAGGGCATCGGCATCGACGACGGCTTCTTCGCCTCCGGCGGTGACAGCATCCTGGCCATCCGGCTGGCGGATCTCGCGCGGGCGGCCGGACTGGCGATCACTCCCCGCGACGTCTTCGAACAGCAGACCGTGCGCGCGCTCGCCCGGACGGCCGAAACACGGCCCGCCGCCTCCGATCTCCCATACTCCGCACCGGATATCGGCGGCGGGCGATCTCTCCCCGCGACACCCCTGCAGTCCGGCCTGCTGTTCCACTCCCTCTACGACGGAGGCGAAGGCGGCGGCCCCTACATCGTCCAGTTCACGTTCACCCTGGACGGCCCGCTCGACACCGACCGACTGCGTGATGCGCTGCGATCGGTCCTCGCGCGACATCCGCATCTGATCGGGGCGTTCGTCGTCGACGACGGTGGGCAGCCGCGGTACGAGATCCGTCAGGACATCGAATTGCCCTGGCGTGTCCTAGATCTCACCGCATCGACCCCCGAGGAGCAGGCGGACGTTGCCGACCGGGTCCGCCAGGAGGACGCCCTGATCGACCCCACCACGCCGCCACTGCTCAGGACCACGCTGCTGCACACCGGGATTCGCGGCGCCGTACTGGTCCTGACCCATCATCACGCCCTGCTCGACGGCTGGTCGGTGGGAATCCTGCTGCGTGAGCTGGCAGTCGGCTATCGAGGCGGCGAATTACCGCCTCCCGTACCGTTTCACAGGTTCCTCGAGTGGTCCGCGGCCCGGGATACCGATGCCGCCCGCCGGGTGTGGGCGCACGCGCTCGCGGGCGCCGAGCCGAGCAAGGCGGCGCGGGCGGACCGCGAGCGGTGGCGGCATCCGGAGGACCACGCGTTCCGCCTGCCGGGTGCCCTGGTGGCCGCCCTGCGCGAACGTGCCGCCGAACGCGGCCTGACGATCAACTCGTTGATGCAGGCGATGTGGGCGCTGGTGCTGTCGAATCTGACCGGCAGCGGCGAGGTCGTCTTCGGCATCACCGTCTCCGGCCGCACCGGCGGCACGGAGACGGCCGGGATCGTCGGGCTGCTCATGAACACCGTGCCGCTGCGGGTGCGCCTGTCGCCCACCGAGACCGGGCTCGATCTGGCCGCCCGGATCCAGGCCGGGCGCGCGGTACTGATGGAGCACGACCACCTCGGACTGCCCGAGATCCTCACCGCAGCAGGGCAGTCCGACCTCTTCGATACTTCGCTCGTCTTCGAGAACTTCCCGCTCCACGCCGACCCCGAGGCGGACTTCTCGGTCGCCTCCGTGGAAGTCCGTGGCAGTACACACTATCCGCTGACCGTGGTGGTCGTCCCGGGCGACGGGGAGCTGACCTTCCGGATCGGCCTGCAGCCCGGCCGCATCGCCGGTCTCGCCGACGCCGGTGAACTCCGGTCGAGGATCCTGTCCGCCTGCGAGGCGCTCGCCGCCCCACACCCCGCGCCGATCGGCCGCATGCACCTGTTCGACCCCGCGCCGCTACTGGCCGCCGGGCGCGGTGTTCACACGGAGATCGAAAACGACAGCATCGCAGGCGGTTTCGAGAAGATCGCCCGGCAGCATCCACGGCGTATCGCGCTCTGGTGCGACGGCGCCGAACTCGGCTACGCCGAGGTCAATGCCCGGGCCAACAGAGTGGCGCGGTGGCTGCGGACTCGCGGCGTCGGCCCTCGAGTGCCCGTCGGTATCGCGCTGCCCCGCTCGGTCGATCTCGTGGTGGCCTTTCTCGCCGTCTACAAGCTGGGGGCGATCTGCGTGCCGCTCAGCGACCGCCATCCGCCCGCGCACAGACGTAAGCTGTTGCGGTTCACCGGAACCGACGTGGTGCTCGACGACCTGTCCGGCGCGGACGCGGCGCTCGCCGACGACGGCGACCTCGATATCACCGTCGCCCCCGACGCCGTCGCCACACTCATGTTCACGTCGGGATCGACCGGAGCCCCCAAGGGCGTCGAGGTGACCCACCGCAATATCGTTGCGCGGGCACGTGATCGCGTCGGCCACGGCGACGGGCACGAACGCGTGCTGATGCATCTCCCGCACACCTGGGACATGGTGGTGTACGAGCTGTGGCTGCCCCTGCTGACCGGGCGCACCGCCGTGATCGCGAGGCCCGGCGTGCTCGATCTCCACGACTACACCCGGGTGCTCCGCGCCGGACGCGTCACGTCGATGCTGTTGTCGGCGGGCCTGTTTCACGTCCTGGCCGAACAGGCCCCGGAGGAACTCGCCCGGCTGCCGGAACTCGCCGTCGCCGGAGACGTGCTCTCGCCACGGGCCGTCGCGGCCGTGCGCCGGGGCGAGCACCGGCCGACGCTGCGCAACCTCTACGGACCCGTCGAGACCACCGGATTCGCCACCACCTACTCGATTCCGGCCGACGCCTCGCCCGAACGGCCCGTCCCCATCGGGCGGCCCGCCGACAACACCCGCATCGCGGTGCTCGATGCGGCGCTGCGCCCGGTGCCGGTCGGTGTCCCCGGGGAGATCCATCTGTCCGGTGCGGGACTCACCAACGGCTATCACCGGGCCCCGGCCGCGACCGCGGCGCGTTTCGTCGCCGACCCGTACGGCCCGCCCGGTGCCCGCATGTATCGCACGGGCGATCTGGGCCGCTGGGACGCGGACGGTCTGCTGCACTTCCTCGGCCGCACCGACCGGCAGGTGAAGGTGAACGGCTTCCGCATCGAGCCCGGGGAGGTCGAGGCGGCGATTCGCCGCGCGGACGACATCACCGCGGCGGTCGTCACGACACGACGCAACGGGAGCGGGCAGTCGCTGGTCGCGCACGTCGTCGGCCGCGGCGAGATCGACACCGCGGCACTGCGCACCCGGCTCGCCGCGAGCCTGCCCGCCTACCTCGTGCCGTCGGTGGTCGTGCGGATCGACCGGATGCCACTGACCGGCACGGGCAAGGTCGATCTGGACGCACTCCCGCCCCCGCCCGACGGCACGCACACGCCCGTCCGGACGCCGCGTCAGCAGATCATCGCGGCGGCATTCGCGGAGGCGCTCGGCGGCCGGACCCTCGGCAGTACCGACGACTTCTTCGCGCACGGCGGCAACTCGCTGTCGGCCATCCGGGTGGTGGCCGCGCTGCGATCCTCGCTCGGCGTCCCGGTCACGCTGCGCGACCTGTTCGAGGCGCCGACCGTCGTGACCCTCGAGCAGGCACTCGACCGGCGCGCGCACGAGCCGGTCGACGCCCGCCCGGATTTCACGATCGAACCCCGCACCGGCGCGATCCCGCTCGCACCCGCGCAGCAGCGGTTGTGGACCGTGAACTATCTCGGCGGGCACCAGCCCGACTACCTGATCGCGACCGCGCTCGACATCCGCGGACCGCTGGATGCGGCGGCGGTGGCAGCGGCGGTCACCGATGTCGTCGCCCGGCACGAGATCCTGCGGACCGTGCTGCCGTACGGCGCCGACGGGCCGGAGCAGCGGATCCTGCCGATCGAGTCGGCACGGCCGGATTTCCGCATCATCGACGCGGCGGATCTCGGGGAGGCGGATCGGGCGATGGCCTCGGAGATGCTGCGGGGATTCGATCTGATGACGCAGCCGCCGGTGCGAATTCGCCTGTACCGCTTGGGCGGCGCACACCATGTCCTGTTCGGCGTCGTCCATCACGTCGCTGCCGACGGCGAATCCGTGGGCATCCTCCAGCGCGATCTCGTCACCGCCTACCGTGCCCGATCCCTCGGCCGGTCGCCGCAATGGCCCACTCCCGCTACACAATTCGCTGACTACGCGCTGTGGTTGCAGCGCCTGCTGGGTTCGAGTGCGGCCCCGGCTCCCCTGCTCGACCGGCAGGAAAGATACTGGCGCACCGTACTCGACGGCATGCCGCGGCAGCCGGTGCTGCCCGTCGACCGCCCCCGCGCCGAGCGGCGCTCGAATGCGGCGGCGACGGTGCCCGTTCGCCTCGACCCCGATCTCCACCGCGCGCTCGCCCGGACCGCCGCCGACTGCGGGGTGAGCACCTACATGCTCGTGCACACCGCGCTCGCCGTGGCCCTGCACGATCGGGGTGCGGGGACGGACCTGCCCATCGGCGTCGCGCTGAGCGGACGCGACTCGGACCGGCTGCAGGACGTGGTCGGATGTGTGGTCGATACGGCGATCGTCCGCCTCGTACTGGCGGGACGACCGACCTATCGCCGACTGGCCCACCGGGTTCGCGAACGCCTCCTCGGCGCCTACGAGCACAAGGAGTTCCCCTTCGACCGTCTCGTCGAGATGCTGAACCCGCAGCGCTCCCGCACACACCACCCACTGTTCCAGGTGATGGTGACCTACCTGCGCGGATCCGATGCCCCGGCCCCGGACGGTCTGACGATCCGGCCACGACCGGTGGCGGTGCGCCGAACCCCGTTCGACCTCCTGGCGAACCTGCGGGAACAACACCGCCCCGACGGGGAGTGTTCCGGAATCACCGGCGAAATAGTCTACGCGACAGAGCTTTTCGACCGTTCAACCATCGAATCCCTTGTCGCCGCGACGATCGCGGCCGCGCAGGCGATGTGCGCCGACCCCGACACACCGATCCAGGACGTCACCCAGGCCCTCCGAGTTCATCGGTGATCAGGGTATCGACGAGGGAGTTCAGGTCGCCGACCAGTGCGGCCGCGCCGCCGTTGTATGCCAGGTTGTGCAGCTCGAGCGGGTCGTTGTCGCGGTCGTAGAGTTCGTATTCGAACGCGGTGCGGGGTCCGTCGATGGCCTCGGGGGTGCTGTAGCGGGCGAAGCTGTAGCGGGGTGTGATGGCTCCGCGCAGACAGTAATTGACGCCCGGCGCCTGACCGCTGCTGGTCTTGGCGTCGGAGGTGAGCAGCAGGGCGTCGCGGACGGTGCGCCGAGAGTCGGTCAGCAGTGGGCTCAGGTCGTGACCCGGCAGCGCCCCGGGCAGGGCGGCGCCCGCGAGGGCGGCGACGGTCGGGGCGATATCGATGTGGCTGGTCAAGGCGGTGACCGTGCGGCCGTGACCGCTGGGATTGCGCGGGTCGGCGATGATCAGGGGTACGCGGTTGTTCTCGCGATAGATCATCGCGCCCTTCTGCCGCAGGCCGTGGGCGCCGCCGAGTTCGCCGTGATCGGCGACCTTCACCACGACGGTGTCGTCCGCGGCGCCGCTGCGGTCGAGGGCGTCGAGAACTCTGCCGGTCAACTCGTCTGTGCGGCGCAGCAATTCGAGGTACCAGTTGCCCCACTGCCGCCATTGCCGTTGTGCGAGTGGCGAACCGACCTCGCCCGGCATGTGCCCGCCGATCATCTCGTTCATCGCGCGCCACGCCGTCTGCACCCGGGGCTTGGTGGACAGGTCGGATTCGAAGTTCGGCGGGATATCGGCGCCGTAGTCGGGGACGTCCTCGAGGCGGTAGAAGCGCGGGCAGTACATCATGTCGTGCGGGTTCACCATGCTGACCACACACAACCACGGTGCACCACCGGCGGCATTGCGGGTCAGCCAATCGGTGGCGTGGGTGACGACACCGGGATCCTCCTGCGATCCTTCGTTGGGTCCGCCACCGGAGAGGATGTCGTAGGCTTCGTCGAATCCGTAGTCCGACAACGCGTTCGGGGCCGCAGGCACCGGATCGGACAGGTGCCACTTGCCGATGTAGGCGGTGCGGTAGCCGGACTGCCGCAGCAGGGTGCCCAGCGTCGGAACAGCGGTGTCGAGGTTGGGACTCGAGGCGTGCAGGTGCGCGAGCAGTTGCCCCATGAGGTCGTTGCCGCTGACGTTGTCGGTCATCCCGCTCACCGGCGCCTGCAGCCCGGTGAAGAAGGTCGACCGAGCCGGGGTGCACGGCGCCGTCGGCGTGTGATGCATGGCGAAACGCACCCCGCCCGCCTCCAGCCTGACCCGCGCCGGTAGCGAGAACCCCTCGGGCACAACGACATCGGCGCGTTCCTGATCGGTCATGATGACCAGGATGTTCGGCCGGTCACCCCGTGCGGCCGCCGCGGGAGCCGAACTCAGCGCGCCGAGGGCGGGGACGACCAGCGGGGCCGCGCCCATCATCGACAGGATCTGCCTGCGACTCGGCCCCCGGGTGTGCGGTGCGGACGACGGTCGGTCAGCGGGTGCGGGCATGAGACACCTTCGAGGTAGGGCGGCGGATCGCTCCGCGTAGCGTGCTGGCGAACACCGCCGCGATGGCGGCCTGGTCGACCCGGTCGGGATCGGTGCCGTGTTCGAGCGCGAGCCCGAGCCGCAGCGACTGCAGCGTCAGTGCCAGCTGTTCGGCGGGCACGGTCAGCTCGATACCCAGCTCGGCACAGGCCCCGGTCAGCGCCGCGGCCCATTCCTCGCGCAGCGCCCGCCGCACCCCGGCGTACACCGCGCGAACCTCGGGATCACGGGCGGCCTGCTGGGCGAGCTCGGTGAGCAGCCGAGTCCACGTGCCCTGCTCCACAATTCCGCGCGCGAGCATCTCGGCGAGATCGTCGAGCGCCCGCTCGGGCCGGTTCCGGGCCCGGACCTCGACGGCGCCCAGCGCCATCCGGGCGCGGGCACGCTGCTCGATCACCTCGGCGAGCAGCGCGTGCTTGTTCGCGAAATTGGAGTACACCGCGCCCTTGGTGAACCCCGCCGCATACGCGATCTCGTCCAGCCGGGCGGCCTGGTAGCCACGTTCGGCGAAAACCTCCGCCGCCGCGTCGAGCAACCTGCGGCGCACCTCGTCGCGCGGAACGCGTGGAATCGGCTCCGTCACGAAACACACCCGGCGGCGCGACGGCACGTTTCGGTCATGCCGCCACAATACCCACGGGTATTGAAAACCGCCAGGTATTCGATTCCCATGGGTATTGAATGCGCGGGAGCCGATCAGTGCGCGCTGACCCCGCTGAGTTCGTTCGGGGTTTCGGGCAGAGTGGCGGTGGCGGTGACGGCGCCGGTGGTCAGGTCGAGGCGGCGGATCTGCCTGGTGGCGGTGTCGGAGACGTAGATGTCGTTGCCGCGCACGAAGATCGCCGGTCGGGGATCCTGCCAGCGCAGCGGTTCCTCCCACGGTCCGAGGACCGGGATGGTCCGGGTGACGGTCCCGGCCGCGGGGTCGATGACGTGGATGCGGCCGTCGGTGCCGAGCACCAGCGCCTCGCCCTGCGGGCCGCGGGCCAGCGAGCGGAAGGTGTAACTGGTGCCGAGATCCACCAGCCGCAGGCTGCCGTCGCGGCTGTCGATCAGCGAGACCCGTTGCGGCCGTTCGAGTTCGGCGTCCTTGTCGGTCTTGTAGTCGCCGAGCGCGATCGGGGAGGCATCGGTACCGGCCTGATTGCCGATGCGGCCGTACGGGTCGGGGCTGGTGACCTTGGTGAGGGTGCCGTTGCGATAGACCAGAGCGCCGGTCTGGCAACCGATGACGACGGCCTCACCCTGCACGGTGGATTCGCCGTGCACGCCCGGGCAGTCCTCGTTGCGCGCGATCTCGGTGCGGTTGCGGTCCAGCACGGCGACACCGGTGCGCTTCTCCTCGGTCCCGAGGGTGACGACCAGCTCGCCGTTCGACAGCTGGATCGCGACGCCGTGGTGCGGCGCGGCCGCCTTGTAGGTCTGTGTCTCGGGGGTGCCGTCGCCCAGCTTGTGGGGATCGAACATGGTGACCTCGCCGCTGCCGTCGGCGAACAGCACGGTGCGCCCGGCATGCCGCACCACGTGGCCGGGCTTGGCGGCGGGGAAGGTGGTGTCGGTCAGTTCGCCGTGCACGGCGTCGAGGGCCTGGAAGCCGTCCTTGGTCGACACCATGAGGTGGTGGTCGTCGCCGGCCGGGTTGAGGCGGTTGAACCCGTCGAGCTTCACCTCGTCCGCCATCGCCAGGGACTTCCCGTCGAGCAGGTAGATGCCGCCGTCGTAGGTGACCGCGATCGGATCGGTGATCGCCGCGTGGTCGGAATGGTGGTCCGAATCCGAATCGTCTGCGCCGCAACCGTTCAGGGCCACCGCGGACGCCACTATCGCGGAGGCGGCCAGGGATCGGGCCGCGCGGGAACGTAACCGCATGTGCTTCTCCATATCTGTTGTTCGATGCTCGGGTCAGGGCGCCGTCAGGCCGTGCACGATGGCCTCGGTGTTGGCGCGCATCATGTCCAGGTAGGTGGGAGCGCCGCCGCCGGGCTCGGTGAGCGATTCCGAGTACAGGGCGATGACCCGCACCCGCAGCCCCGCCTGCTCGGCCAGGACGCGGGCCAGGCGGTCGGGCTGGGAGGAATCGGCGAAGATGGCGGGAACGCCCGCGGCGCGGACGGTTTCGGCCAGCCCGGCGAGATCCGAGGCGCTGGGCGAGGCGAGCGTGGTGCCGCTGGGGACGACCGCGCCGATCACCTCGAACCCGAATCGCTGTGCCAGGTAACCGAATACGTGGTGGTTGGTGACCAGCTTGCGCCGGTCCGGCGGCAGCGCGGCGAACCGCTCGGTCATCCACCCGTCGAGCCGGTCCAGCTCCCCCAGATAGCGGGCGGTGTTGGCGCGCGCGGCGTCGGCATCGATCCCGTCGATTCCGGCGATCCGGGCGCCGATCACCTCCACGGCGCGGCGCACCCGCGCCGGATCGGTCCAGAAGTGCGGATCCGGCTTGCCGCCCTCGGTGCTGCGGTACCGGATCGGATCCACCTGCTCGCCGACGGAAACCGTTGCCACCCCGGCGTCTTCGGCCGCGCGCACGTGCCGCTGCACGCCCTCCTCCAGGCCGAGGCCGTTGTGGACCAGCAGCGCGGCGCGTTCGATGCGTGCGGCCGTCTGGGCGGAGACAGCGAACTGGTGCGGATCGGCGTTCGGCGGCATCAGCACCGTGACCGCCGCCGTCTCACCGACGATCGCGCGGGTGATATCGCCGAGAATATTGGTGGTGACGACGATCTCGGGCCCGTCGTCGGCCCGGTCGGCGCAGGCCGGTGCCACGGCCAGCACGAGTAGCGCGATACACGCCCGGATCACGGTTCTCATCGGCCCGTCTCCACCATGTACTCGGGCGCGATGTCGAGGATGAACGTCCGTGCGCGACGCAGATTGTCGCGGTAGTCGATCTCGTACACCGCGCGGGCGGCCGCGTCGTTGACGTAGGCACGGCCGGTATCGATCTGGATCACCGGCGGCGGCGCACCCGGCGCGACCGGACCGGCGAGCAGCGGCGTCTGCGCGGTCTGCGCGCCCGTGCCGATATCGTGGCCGTGCAGCACGCCGTCGCGGGTCAGGGTGAGCAGAACACTGCCCTCCCCGGCCGTATTGGCCGCGAGCACCGGACCCGTTTCCACCAGTCGCCAAGTGCGCGTGCGGATGTCGAGCACCCACACGCCGCGCTCACCCGCCCGGGCGACGAGCGTGGTGCTCCCGGGGCGGTGGGCGAACTCCGTCGCACGCTCGGTATCCGGAACCGGTTGCGGGTAGGCGATCTTCGCGGCCTCGAACCGTCCCTCGGCGGCGGTCACCAGCACGGCACCGTCGGCGCAACCGAAGACCAGGCCGCGGCGCGTCACGGCGGAACCCCGTGGTGCAGAACATGTCTCGGTCAAGGGTGCGACCACGGCTCCGTCCCGGTTCCGGATCTCCGCACGGCCGGTGTCCCTCGCGACCACGGCGAGGTGTTCCGCGTACGGAACCGCGAGGGCATTCGCGATCACGCCGCGTTCGGTGACCCGGCCCGCATCGAGCGCGGCCCGGTCCAGCAGGGTGGTGCCGGAGTCGGTGACCACGGCGGTGATCACCGGATCGCTGTGCGCCGCAACCGAACCACCGCGCCCCATCGTGCCCGCCTCGCGGATCGCGGCGCGGTAGTAGTGCACGTGGTCGCCGTGGTCCACCGTCCACGCACCGCCGTCCACGATCCGCACCCCCGCGCCGCTGCCGAGATAGGCGAACCGGTCGTCTCCGGACATCCCGGTCACGCCCGGCGCCCGGCCACCGTCGGTGACCGCGCCGTCGATCAGATCGACCACCCGCACCGCTCCCCCGGCGTCGGCGGCCACCACCCGGGTCTGCGGCGCATCGGTCTCCTCCGCACCCTCCACGTAACCATGCGGCGTCTCGGTGACCGGCGCGGAATCGCCTGTGTCCGAGCCGCATCCGGCCAGCGGCAGCACCGCTACCAGCGCCGCCGCAAGAGCCAGCGCGTTCGCCCCAGGCAGGCGCATCCGGTCGCGCAGCCACGCCGCCGCGGCCGACGCGAAGAACACCGCGACCGCGACGGCCACGATGGTCGCGCCCGCGGCGGTGCCCGCGTGCCAGGACACCAGCAGGCCCACCACCGTCGAGAACCCGCCGAACAGCGCCGCCAGCGCCATGATCACCGGAACCCGGTCGGCCCAATACGTCGCCGCGGCCGGTGGCGCGATGAGCAGGCCGAACACCAGCAGGGTGCCCGCGACATGGAAGGAGGCGACGATCGCCAGGGTCAGCAGGCCCAACAGTGCCGCCTGCGCCCACCGCGGCCGCAGCCCCAGCGTGTGCGCCTTGCGCGGATCGAACGCCAGCGCCAGGAACGCGCGATGACCCAGCACCGCGATCACCACCGCGATCGCCAGTGCCGCAACGAGATAGCCGAGATCGCGGTCCCGGATGGCCAGCACGTCACCGAACAGGAACCCGGTCACATCGACGGCGAACGACTGCGACCGCGACACGATGATCACACCGGCCGCCAGCATTCCGACGAACATCAGGCCGATCCCGGTGTCGGCGGTGAATCGCGGATTACGTTGCAGCGCAGTCACACCCAGCGCCATCGCCGCGGCGCTGCAGGCGGCGCCCACCAGCAGATTGCCGCCGAGCAGCGAGGCCAGCGCCACCCCCGGCAGCATCCCGTGCGCCATTGCGTCACCCAGAAAAGCCATGCCGCGCACCACCACCCACGTACCCGCCAGTGCGCAGATGCAGGAGACCAGCAGTCCACCCCACAGCGCTCTCTGTACGAAAGACACTTCGAACGGGGCAAACAGGACATCCATGGCACGGCACTTTATAATGGAAACGATTTTCAATACAAGTTAGGTGATGTGGTGCACAAAGAAAAGACCCCGGCAGTCCGGATCGACGCGCTCTCGGCCGGGTATCACTCGCACACCGTGCTGCACCGGATCACCACCGAGATTCCCGCCGGTCAGGTCACCGCGATCGTCGGCCCCAACGGATCCGGGAAATCCACGCTGCTCAGCGTCATCGCCGGGGTCGTCGCTCCGGCGACCGGGACCGTCCGGCGCAGCAGCTCCCGGCGCCCGGCCTTCGTGGTCCAGCAGGGCGCGATACCGGCGACCCTGCCCCTCACCGTCCGCGACACCGTCGCCATGGGCCGCTGGGCACACCGCGGCCCCTGGCGGCGGCTCACCCGCGCCGATACCGCGATCGTGCGGGCCTGCATGGAACGCATGCACATCGCCGACCTCGCCCGCCGCCGCCTCACCACCCTCTCCGGCGGCCAGCGGCAACGCGCCCTCCTCGCCCAGGCCCTCGCACAGCAATCGGATCTGCTATTGCTGGACGAACCCACCACCGGGCTGGATTCCGAAGCCCAGCAACAGATCTCGTCCACGCTCCGCGAACTGGCGGCCGACGGGGTGGCCGTCGTCCAGGCCACCCACGATCACCGCGAGGCCCTGCACGCCGACCACTGCCTGCAACTGCACACCGGCAATCTCATCGCCGCAGGCACTCCCGCAGACGTACTACTGGGAGAACCCTCGGTCCGCGCGGCCCCGTGAACACCGCCGACCCGATCAGCCGAGACGGCGTCGGATCGCCCGCTACCAGCCGTTCCAGTGGGTCAGCCGGTCCGCGGGCAGGCGGTGCGCCGGGCGGAAGTCGGTGCCCCGCGTGTAGGCGATCGGGAACAGACCGCCCTGGCTGTACTTGTCGAACGGGATGCCGAGAAGTTCGGCGGCCTGCTTCTCGCCGTCGCCGCTGAGATGCAGCGTCGTCCACGCCGAGCCCAGGCCGCGGGAGCGCAACGCCAGCATGAAGCTCCACACCGCGGGCAACAGCGAACCCCAGAAGCCCGCGCTCGACCCCCCGCGGCCGCTCTCGGCACGCCCCTCGAGGCACGGGATCAACATGACCGGGACCTCGTGGAGGTGGTCGTTGAGATACCTGGCGGACTCCGTCACGAGGGACCGCCGCAGGTCGCGGTCGTCCCCGAACTCGGGCCGCGGCGCGTCGAGATAGGGCGTCGCGTAGGTCCGGTAGATATCGGCCAGCGCCTTCTTCCGCTCGGGGTCGTCGACGAACACCCACTGCCACCCTTGGCTGTTCGACCCCGTCGGCGCCTGCAACGCCAACTCGAGGCACTCCAGCAACACGTCCCGAGGCACCGGCCTCTCCAGATCCAGCCGTTTACGCACCGACCGAGTAGTACTCAGGACTTCGTCAACCGACAGGTCCAGGACATTCCCAACCGCCATCGCATCTCCTAGTCGATATCCGTCGTCCCAGCTCATCCACTGGCCACTTCCTCGATTTCTACCATTCCCGCAACGGAACATCCCGCCGGAGTCCCGCACGCATTGCTCGCGGCCCGTAACCTCCGTATCGGACATCCGAGCAGACGGTATCGAGGGAGAGGCGTCATCTGATGGGCGAGCAGAAACGGGACCTCGATGACGGCCCTAGGCGCTACATCCTCACAACCTCGACGGGATCGGGCAGGACCCATGCGCTCCGGGTACGAACGACACCATTCGAGGACGCCTTGGTGGGCATGAGTCGAGAACAGTTGGAGGAGAAGTACGTTGAACTCAGTGCCAAGATCGAAGCAGCGCGCAAGCCCAGCCCCGCGTCGTCGGAAGCCGAGCTGAGGAAATACCTCGACCGCATTGATTCGTATCTGTTTCAACGCCGTATGGTCGCCGACAAGATAGCCCAACGGTCTCGGCGCGATGAAATCGGCGAGATCAAGGAAGCGGTCGAATCGAAAGTTGCGGACCCGGAAGTGAGACAGGAGCTTTCGGATCTCGTAACCGAGGTTGCCAGACGTCAGGACGAGCTGGCTGCACGCCTGGACGAGAGCGATGATGCGGTAGACCAGGAGCTGAGGAAAATCGAAGTCCAGCAACGACGCTGGGACATGCGCAAATCCATGCTCGAACGCGAGCCGGCCGCCGTCCTGATCGGCGGTCTCCTACTCCTCGTGCTGACCCTCGCATTGATCATCGCAACGTTCAGCCACACGACCGTGCCGGACGTGCTCACCAACATGATCCTGCTGATCCTGGGATTCTTCTTCGGCCAGACCACCAGCACCAACCGGCCGGGCGGCGAGTGACAGATCACCCCCGGCCGCGCGCAGGACCCGCCGAGATTCTCGCCGAGCGCGGACGCTCAGCGCCGAACACAGCCCTATTTCTTCATCATGTCGTAGATGCGCTTGCATTCCGGGCAGACCGGGGAGCCGGGCTTGGCGGACTTCGTCACCGGGAATACCTCGCCGCACAGGGCTACCACGTGGGTGCCCATGACGGCACTCTCGGCGATCTTGTCCTTCTTCACGTAGTGGAAGTACTTCGGGGTGTCGTCGGAGGTCGACTCGTCGGTGGTCTCATCCGGACGGACCAGGGTGTCGGTGCTCACGGGTTCCATGATGCCAGCATCGGTCCGGGTGGTCGCATCGCGTGGCCGATTCCACGATCTCGGCGCGGTCCGGGGCCGGGATCCCGGCCGACCCGTGTGTGCAATCGGCGGGCCCGAGTGGAAGACTCGAGGTATGCAGCGTGACGGCGAATCCCCCGATGCCGAAGACCGCGACGGCAAGGTTCGCCCCGAGTTCGAGATGCGTCCGCCCGGTTCGATCCCCCGCCCGGCCCGCCCCTCCGAGGGCTATTTCCCCGGTGAGCAGGAGCGCCGCCCGGCGCTGATCACCGAGGCCGCCCCGTCGCTGGAGCAGCAGCATCGGGCGCGGGTGCGCCGGTACACGATCATCATGGCATTCCGCATCCCCTGCCTGGTCCTGGCCGCGGTGGCCTACGGCCTGTGGGCCAATCCGCTCATCTCGCTGGCCATCATCGGCGTCTCGATCCCGCTGCCGTGGATCGCGGTGCTGATCGCCAACGATCGCCCGCCGCGTCGCAAGGACGAGCCCAGCCGCTGGGACGGCCGCCGCGCCGCCAAGGCCCTGGAATCAGGCCACCACCGCTCGATCGACGGCTGACCGCGACGCCGCGCTGATCAGGCCCGACATTACCGCGGCCGTCCCGCACAGCGCCCCCGCGATGTACCAGGCCAGGTCGTAGCTGCCCTGCAGATCGCGGATCACGCCCGCGCCGGTGGCCGCCAGCGCGGCGCCGATCTGGTGGGAGGCGAAGACCCAGCCGAAGGCGATCGGTCCGTCGTCGCCGAAATGCTTGCGGCACAGGGCGACCGTGGGCGGCACGGTCGCGATCCAGTCCAGGCCGTAGAAGATGATGAACACCCACATGCTGGGGCGGGTGTCGGGGGCGAACAGCGCGGGCAGGATCAGCAGCGACAGGCCGCGCAGCGAGTAGTAGCCGACGAGCAGGTACCGCGAGTCGACGCGGTCGGTGAGCCAGCCGGAGGCGACGGTCCCGGCGACGTCGAAGACGCCGACGACCGCCAGCAGCCCGGCCGCGGTGGTCGGGGGCATGCCGTGATCGTGTGCCGCGCTCACGAAATGGGTGCCCACCAGGCCGTTGGTCGAGGCACCGCAGACCGCGAAACCGCCTGCCAGCAGCCAGAATTGGGACGTGCGCGCGACCTTGGCCAGCACCGTCAGCGCACGGGTCGCACCGCCGGTCACCGCGACCCGCATCCCGGCGGCGCTCCCGGGCTCGGCGCCGTAGGCCCGGGTGCCGACATCGCTGGGAAAGTCGCGGATGAACAGCAGCACCAGCGGCACCACCGCCAGCGCCGTGCCCGCTACCACCAGCGACGGCACCCGCCAGCCGTGCGCCTGCGCCAGCGCCGAGACCAGCGGCAGGAACACCAGCTGACCGGTCGCCCCGGCGGCGGTGAGCACGCCGGTCACCAGGCCGCGGTGCCGGACGAACCAGCGCCCGGTGATGGTGGCCACGAACGGCATCGACATCGAACCCACCCCGAGACCCACCAGCAGGCCCCAGGTCGCCAGCAGTTGCCACGACGCGGTCATGAACACCGTCAGGCCGCTGCCCGCCGCCACCAGCAGCAGCGCCGACGCCACCACCCGGCGGATGCCGAAGCGGTCCATCAGCGCCGCGGCGAACGGCGAGATCAGCCCGTACAGCAGCACATTCAGCGAGACCGCCGCCCCGATGGTGCCGTGCGACCAGCCGAACTCCTCGTGCAGCGGATCCATCAGCACACTCGGCACCGACCGGAATCCGGCCGCGCCGATCAGCGCCACGAATCCGGCGGCGGCGACCAGCCAGGCGGGGTGGACGCGGGGCCGCACGCCGCCCGATTCCGTTCTCTCGGAGGAGTGTTGCAGTTCGGTCACCCCAAGATCGTGCAGGAAATGCCGTTGCCGGACGAGTGGCCTGAATGCCACAATGCGTCAATATCTGGCCACTTCGGGAGGACGGCATGATCTGTTGGAACAGCGCCTTCATCGATCGCCCCGCCGCGCAGTGCGGCGCGGCCTTCGCCTTCTGGACCGCCGTGACCCGGACGCGGCTTTCCGAACCGAGCGGTGAGAACGGCGAATTCGCCTCCCTGCTGCCCGAATCCGGGGATCCGTGCCTGGGCGGCCAGGCCGTGGGCGGTCCCGGAGGCGCCCATGTGGACCTCGGCGTCGATGATCTCGCCGCGGCGCGCGGGCGGGCGATCGACCTGGGCGCCGTGCCGGTCGTCGACCGCGGCAACTTCTCCCACCTGCGCTCCCCTGCCGGGACGGCATTCTGCGTCACCACCGACGAGGGCCATCGGGTCCCGCCGCCGATCGCGGCCCCGGACGGCACGCTCAGCCGCCTCGATCAGGTGTGCCTGGATATCGGCGCCTCCGACTACGACCGGGAGACCGAGTTCTGGGCGGCGCTGACCGGCTGGGAGCTGCGGCCGACCAGCCGACCGGAGTTCACGCGGCTGGGCGTGCCGGATACCCTGCCGATACGAATCCTGTTGCAGCGCAAAGATTCCGACGGCCAGTCCACGGCCCACCTCGACGTCGCCTGCGCGGACGTCGGCGCCACCGCCGCCTGGCACGAGTCCCTCGGCGCACGACGCGTCTCGCGCGGGGCGCACTGGATGGTGATGAACGACCCGACCGGCGGCCCCTACTGCCTCACCGGCCGCGACCCGCACACCGGCCGGGTCCCGCAATGATTCCAGCGGTCCCGAGGATGAGACCGGCTCTCCCGCGTCCCGCACACATTCCCGCGCTTCCCACAAGCCCCGCCGCGGGTGCGGGAACCAGGCGGGCCTTGCCGCGCTCGGCGGCGACGGCGACGATCGCAAGGGCGACAGTGGCAGCGGCAACGACGGTTGCGGTGGTGGAGACCGTGGCGGCGACGGTGGCGGCGGCGACCGAGGCGGCGGCGATGGTGGTGACGGCGACGACCGTGGCACTGGCGGTGGCGACGGTGGCGGTGGAGACCGTGGCGGCGATGGTCAGGCGGTGCGGGGCGGGTACGAACGCGGGGTGTGCGAACGGCGAGGGGTGGTGGCGGTGACCCGGCCGCACCGGGTGGCGGTGCTGGCGCTCGCGCCCGTGGTGGGGTTCGATATGACGATTCCGCCGACGGTGCTGGGCAATGCCGCGGCGGCGGACGGTACCAGGCTGTACGACGTGCGTATCTGCGGGCTGAGCACCGAACCCGTCACCGCGACAATGGGTTACGCGATCGTGCCGCAGTCGGGACCGGACTGGCTCGGCGTCGCCGACACCGTCATCGTGCCCGGCACACAGATGTCCGGGCCGCGGCGCGACGGGACGATCACCCCGGAACTCGCCGAGGCCCTGTCCACGATCCGCGCCGAGGCACGGATCGTGTCGATCTGCACCGGCGCCTTCGTCCTCGGCGCGGCGGGTCTGCTCGACGGCCACCGCGCGACCACGCACTGGGCGTTCGCCGACGACTTCCGCAGGCTCTACCCGCGGGTACGCCTGGACGAGAACCTGCTGTTCGTGGAGGACGGAAACGTCTGCACCGCAGCGGGTTTGGCGGCGGGCCTGGACCTGTGCCTGCACCTGCTGCGCAGCGACCACAACAGCGAGGTCGCCAACCAGGCCGCCCGCTACTGCGTGGTGCCGCCGTGGCGCGAGGGCGGCCAGTCGCAGTTCATCGACCGCCACGTCCCCGAGGACGGCTCCGACGGCACCGCCCCCACCCGCGCCTGGGCCCTGCGGCACCTCGACCACGATCTGGGCCTGACCACGCTGTCCGCCCACGCCCGCATGAGCGTGCGCACCTTCACCCGCCGGTTCAAGGCCGAAACCGGGCTCGCGCCGGGCGCCTGGCTGCTGCAGCAGCGCCTGCGCCACGCCCGGCACCTACTGGAGTCCACCGATCTGCCGATCGACGAGGTGGCCCGCGCCGCCGGTCTGGGAACGGCCGCCTCGCTGCGCCACCACATGCGCAGCGAGCTGGGCGTCCCGCCGCTGACGTATCGCAAGACCTTCAGGTCGGGGTTGCGAACGGTACCGGAATAGCCCGCGCGCCCGCGAATCTCAGTGGGGCACGGCCTTTTCCGCGCCCGCGCCGGTCAGGGAACGGACCTGCATCTCGATGTACTTCGCCTCGTCGTGCTCCTTGGACAGCATGGTGCCGAGCCAGCCGAGGGCGAAGGACACCGGGATCGAGACCAGCCCCGGGTTCGACAGCGGGAACCAGCTGAAGTCGACGGATTTGATCATCGCCGTCGACGCGCCCGACACCGCCGGGGAGAACACGATCAGCACGACGGTCACCAGCAGGCCGCCGTAGCTGCTGAACAGCGCCCCGGTGGTGTTGAACCGCTTCCAGAACAGCGAATACAGAATGGTCGGCAGGTTCGCCGAGGCCGCCACCGCGAACGCCAGCGCCACCAGGAACGCCACATTCTGATTCTTCGCCAGGATGCCACCCACGATCGCGACCGCGCCGATCACCACGGCGGTGATGCGGGCGACCCGCACCTCCCCCTCCTTGCTGTCGGCCTGCCCGCGCTTGATGACATTGGCGTACACGTCGTGCGCGAACGACGCCGACGCGGTGATCGTCAGCCCCGCCACCACGGCCAGAATGGTCGCGAAGGCCACCGCCGCAACGAATCCCAGCAGCAGCGGCCCGCCCAGCTCCAGCGCCAGCAGCGGTGCCGCGGCATTCTCCTTACCCGGCGCGGCATTGATCTTCTCGGGCCCGACCAGCGCCGCCGCGCCGTACCCGAGCACCAGCGTGAACAGGTAGAACAGCCCGATCAGCGCGATCGCCCACACCACCGACCGACGAGCGTCCTTGGCCGTCGGCACGGTATAGAAGCGCATCAGCACATGCGGCAGCCCCGCCGTGCCGAGCACCAAAGCCAGTGCGAGAGAAAGGAAGTCGAGCTTGCTGGTCTCGTTCTTGCCGTAGCGGAAGCCGGGATCGAGCAGCTGGGCGCCGGTCTTGCCGCTGTTGTCGACCGCCTGCTGCAGCAGCGTCGACAGGTTCAGCCCGTACTTGGCGAGCACCCACACCGTCATCGCCGCGGCCGCCCCGATCAGCAGCACCGCCTTCACGATCTGCACCCAGGTGGTGCCCTTCATGCCGCCGACCAGCACATACACGATCATCAGCGCGCCCACCACGGCGATCACCAGGTTCTGGCCCATATCGCCGGACACCCCCAGCAGCAGCGACACCAGCACACCGGCGCCCGCCATCTGCGCCAGCAGGTAGAACAGGCTCACCGCCAGCGTCGAGGTGGCCGCGGCGGCACGCACCGGACGCTGCTTCATCCGGAACGCCAGGACGTCGCCGAGGGTGAATTTGCCTGTGTTGCGCAGCAATTCGGCCACGAGCAGCAGCGCGACCAGCCACGCCACCAGGAATCCGATCGAGTACAGGAATCCGTCGTAACCGTAGAGCGCGATGGCCCCGGCGATGCCGAGGAAGCTGGCCGCCGACAGGTAGTCGCCGGAGATCGCGACGCCGTTCTGGGGTCCGGAGAACGCCCGGCCCGCCGCGTAATAGTCTGCGGCGGTTCGGGTGTCGCGGCTGGCACGGAACACGATCACGAGCGTGATCGCCACGAAGATCGCGAAGATGGTGATGTTGAGGCCCGGCCGGCTGCCCTCGACAGCGGCGGCGAGAGTGGAACTCATCGGGTCGGTTCCTCCATGTCGGCGCGCAGCTCGTCGGCGATCGGATCCAGTTCACGATCGGCGTAGCGCACGTACAGCCCGGTGATGACGAAGGTCGAGACGAATTGCAGCAGCCCCAGGATCAGCCCGACGTTGATGGTGCCGACGACCCGCGTGGACATGAAGTCGTGGGCGTAGTCGGCCAGCAGCACGTAGAGGGCGTACCAGGCGAGGAACAGGGCGGTCATCGGAAAGACGAAGAGGCGGAATCTGCGGCGTAGTCGCTGGAACTCCGGACTGTCGTAGGCGCGGGCCCAGTCGCCCGACGGTTCCCCGGCCTGCTCTTCGGTTGTCACCTGCCGTACCTCCCTCGTGAGCCACGTCACAATATCAGGAAATCGGACATTTGACCTGCGGAATGTCCCAGGTCGGCGGCGGGGGCGGCGGAAGAGTTACGCGGATTCCCGGCGCGATTCACACCGTTGCGGGGTCGCTGCCGAGTGCCCGGCGGTTGCCCTGGCAGAGTTCTCCGACTGTGCCGACGAATCAGACCACAGCGGTCTCCCCGCTCGCCGCGCTCGCGCCGCAGCTGCGCACCGCGCTGACCCGAGTCCAGTACGACACCGACACGCTGCTGCGGGCGCTCGGCGAGCCCGCACACGCCGCACTCGGCCGTTCCGAACCGGTGCCCGCGCGGCGCGCGGCCCGCGCGGCCGGTGAGCTGGGCACCCTGGTCCGGCTGCTGCTGCTCGGCGACGCGCTGCCCGAGCGGGAGGTGGCGGCTGCGCTGGCCCCGGTCGATCTCGACCACGCGGTTGCCGCGGGTCTGCTGGACCGCGACGGCGATCGGGTGCGCGCCGCCCTGGATCTGCGGCCGCTGGATCTGGGCCACGGCCCCCGCTGGGTGCTGTCGGATCTCGATGACGCGATGCATCGCCGCACCCTGACCGCCGACCACGTGCTCGGCGTCGGACAGGCCTCGCTGTCGCTGCTGCGCGCCACCCCGACCGCACCCGTCGGCACGGTGCTGGATCTGGGCACCGGCTGCGGCGTGCAGGCCGTGCACGCGGCCTCCTACGCGGGCAGGGTCACCGGCACCGACGTCAACCGCCGGGCGCTGTGGCTGGCCGAGGCCACCGCCGCGCTCAACGACCTCGATCTCGAACTGCTCGAGGGCTCCTGGTTCGAGCCGGTGGCCGGGCGCCGCTTCGACCAGGTGGTCGCCAATCCCCCGTTCGTCGTCGGCCCGGCCCGCGTCGAGCACACCTACCGCGACTCCGGGCTGGCCCTCGACGGGGCCAGCGAGCTGGTCGTCTCCCAGGCACCGGAGCTGCTGAATCCGGGCGGTACCGCGGCCATGCTGGCGGCGTGGGTGCACGTGGACGGCGAGGACTGGCGCACCCGGGTGTCGTCGTGGCTGCCCGATCACGGCGTCGACGCGTGGATCGTGCAGCGCGATATCGCCGATCCGGCGCTGTACGTGGGCACCTGGCTGCGCGACGCGGGCCTGGATCCGCGCGATCGGCAGGCCCAGGAGCAGGCCGAACGCTGGCTCGACGCGTTCACGGCCGCGGATGTCGAGGGCGTCGGGTTCGGATTCGTGTATCTGCGCGCCATCGACGGCCCGACCGAGGTGCTCGCCGAGGATCTGACCCACGGCTTCGACGATCCCCTCGGCCCGGAAGCCACCGCGCACTTCCGGCGATCGGCCTGGCTGCGCGCGGTCGCCGGGGACGAGAACCTCGCCTGGACATCACGATTCGAGGTCGATCCGGCCACCGCGCTGGAACGGGTCGCCCTGCCCGGAGCCGAGGGCTGGGAGCAGCAGGTGGTGCGGTTGCACCGCGGCGACGGCCCGCGCTGGCAGCACGAGGTCGACGACACCGCCGCCGCGCTGATGGCGGGAATGCGCGCGGACGGCCTGCCGTTGCAGGAACTGGTCGAATTGCTGGCAATCGGCCACACCGGCACCACCGCCACACCGGAGTTCCGCGCCTCGGCGCTGGCGGTCACCACCGGACTGGTGCGCCACGGATTGATCCACCCCGCGTAGCCCCGCGGGCATCACGGTTGGATGCATTCCCGGTCGCCGTCCGGCAACGGCCGCCGACCGGCGTTCCCGACTCGCCCGCTTCTTAGGAACTTCTCAGATGGAAGGGGAGAAACCCGCAGCTCAGCTACGGTTTACCGGGACAGTCTCGGGGAACTTTCCCAGTGTCGGGTCCGTTGATCGGAGTGAGACACCACCGACAGGAGGCAAGTCATGACAAGCCCCGCCACCACTGGAGTGCGCGCCAGCGATCAGGGGGACCTCGACGCCCAGAGCCCCGCCGCCGACCTGGTACGCGTGTACCTGAACGGAATCGGCAAGACGGCGCTGCTGACGGCGGCCGATGAGGTCGAGCTGGCCAAGCGCATCGAGGCGGGCCTCTATGCCCAACACCTGTTGGAAACCGGCAAACGTCTGTCCGCCACCCGAAAACGGGACCTGGCGATCCTGGTACGCGACGGCCAGTCCGCGCGCCAGCATCTGCTCGAGGCCAACCTGCGCCTGGTCGTCTCGCTGGCCAAGCGCTACACCGGCCGCGGCATGCCGCTGCTCGACCTGATCCAGGAGGGCAACCTCGGCCTGATCCGGGCGATGGAGAAGTTCGACTACTCCAAGGGTTTCAAGTTCTCCACCTACGCCACCTGGTGGATCCGCCAGGCCATCACGCGTGGCATGGCCGATCAGAGCCGCACCATCCGGCTCCCCGTGCACCTGGTCGAGCAGGTCAACAAGCTGGCCCGGATCAAGCGCGAGCTGCACCAGCAGCTCGGGCGCGAGGCCACCGACGCGGAACTGGCCGCCGAATCCGGCATCCCGGAGGAGAAGATCTCCGACCTTCTCGATCACAGCCGCGATCCGGTGAGCCTGGACATGCCGGTGGGCAACGACGAAGAGGCCCCGCTCGGCGATTTCATCGAGGACTCCGAGGCCACCTCGGCCGAGAGCGCCGTCATCGCCGGGCTGATGCACCGCGACGTGCGCAGCGTGCTGGCCACGCTGGACGAGCGCGAGCAGCAGGTCATCCGGCTGCGTTTCGGGCTCGACGACGGTCAGCCGCGTACGCTGGACCAGATCGGCAAGCTGTTCGGCCTGTCTCGCGAGCGGGTGCGTCAGATAGAGCGTGAGGTCATGTCCAAGCTGCGCAAGGGCGAGCGGGCCGATCGGCTGCGCGCCTACGCCAGCTGACAAGTCCGGCCGCACCCCGGGCCGGTCGAACAACCGAGGCCGTTCGAGCCTCCCCCAGACGCTGGGCCGTGCGGAATACGGCCCCGCCCCCCCCCCGGGCTGATGTGGGGTGGTGGTAACCCCCAGCCCCCGGGGGCGCCCCCCCCGCCCCGACCCCCCCGGCCAACCGCCCCCCCGGCCG
>NZ_JARWQD010000343.1 GCF_029869545.1 Nocardia wallacei
CCGCCCCCCACCAAGTCGGGCGCCCACCCCCCCTAATTGTCCGCCCACCCCCACCCCGCGGGCGACCTCCACCTGCCATACCGGGGGGCCACACGTTGGGGGCTTCCTGTGTCGGCGTATTTCATTGGGGCCCCCCCCCGCCCTTGTTCCCCGGCATGCTTTTGCCCGGTATCTCTGCTTCCCGCGGGGTATCCCGCCAAAAAGCATGCCGGAAATGCTGGCTTTACTTCACCTCGTAGGTGGCGACGATGGTGGCACGCCCGATCGCGTGGGAGAACAGGTTGAAGCCCAGGAAGGCCGGGGTGGCGCTCGCATCGAAGCCCAGCGATTCGACATCGACGGCGTGCACGGTGATGAAGTACCGGTGGTAGCCGTGGCCGGGCGGCGGTGCGGCACCGACGAATCCGGCGAAACCGCCGTCGTTGCGCAACTGGATCGCACCCGCGGGCAGGCTGCCGCCCTCGCTGCCCGCGCCGCTGGGCAGCGACGTGGTGGCGGCGGGGATGTCGGCCACGGCCCAGTGCCAGAAACCCGACGCGGTCGGGGCATCCGGGTCGTACACGGTCACCGCGAAACTCTTGGTCCCGTCGGGGAATCCGGACCACGACAGCTGCGGCGAGACATCCTTGCCGCCCGCGCCGAACACGCCGCTGACCTGATCGTTACCGAAGGGCTGACCGTCGGTGACGTCCTGCGAGGTGACGGTGAACGCCGGGAGCTGCGGCAGCGCGGCGTAGGGGTCGTAGGAGTAGTCGGGCATCGGGGCCGTCCTTTCGAAATCGTCAGCTGTGCAGGAGGAAATGCTCCAGTACCTGAGTGCCGAATTCCAGCGCGTCCACCGGGACCCGCTCGTCGACACCGTGGAACAGAGCCGAGAAGTCCAGCTCCGGGGGCAGCCGCAGCGGCGCGAAACCGAAACAGCGAATCCCCAAGGACGCGAACGCTTTGGCATCGGTGCCGCCGGAGAGCATATAGGGCACGGTGCGGCCGTCGGGGTCGTGCGCGAGGATCGCGTTGTTCATCGCGTCGACCAGATCACCGTCGAAGGTCGTCTCGTAGGAGTTCAGCGCCGTGATCCACTCACGCTCCACATCGGGACCGATCAGCTCGTCCACTTCGCGCTCGAACGCCTCACGACGGCCGGGCACCACGCGGCAGTCCACCACCGCCTCCGCGGTCTGCGGAATGACATTGGCCTTGTAACCGGCGCGCAGCATCGTCGGGTTCGCGGTGTCGCGCAGGGTGGCGCCGATGATGCGGGAGATGGTGCCCAGCTTGGCCAGCTGGCCCTCGATGTCGGGGCTGTCGGGATCGAATCGGATGCCGGTCTCCTCGCTGACCGCGGCCAGGAACTCGGCCACCGACTCCGACAGCACCAGCGGGAAGGTGTGCTTGCCCAGCCGCGCGACCGCGTCGGCCAGGATCGTCACCGCGTTGTCCTCGTGCAGGAACGACCCGTGACCGGCACGGGCCTTGGCGCGCAACCGCATCCAGCCCAGACCCTTCTCCGCGGTCTCCACCAGATACAGCCGCCGCTCGGTGCCGTCACGGCGCGGCACGGTCAGGGAGAAGCCGCCCACCTCGCCGACCGCCTCGGTGACGCCGTCGAACAGGTCCGGGCGATTCTTCACCAGCCATTGCGAACCCCAGCGGCCCCCGTTCTCCTCATCGGCCAGGAAGGCGAAGACGATATCGCGCGGCGGCACCGTGCCCTCGAGCTTGAACTGGCGCGCGACCGCCAGCATCATGCCGACCATATCCTTCATATCGATCGCGCCGCGGCCCCACACGTAGCCGTCGCGCACCGCGCCGGAGAACGGGTGCACACTCCAGTCGGCGGCCTCGGCGGGGACCACGTCCAGATGCCCGTGCATCATCAGCGCGCCCCGGCTCGAATCGGCGCCCTTCAGGCGTGCGAACACATTGCCGCGGCCCGGCGCGCCGGATTCGACGTACTCGGTGGTGTATCCCGCCTGCTGCAGCTGATCGGCCACCCACTCGGCGCACTCCCGCTCGCCCTTGGTGGTCTCCAGTTCGCCGGTATTGGAGGTGTCGAATCGGATCAGCGTGCTGACCAGGTCCACCACCTCCGATACGGCGCGGGAGGCGGGCTCGGACAGGGGCTTCTCACCGGGTGCAGACACGTACCCCTTCCTACCACTGCGGCCGGGTTCCGCCCCGGGTTGCCTGCAGCATGCGCGCAAATACCGGTCAGCTCGCGACCACGATCCGGTCCGCGCCGATGCGGGTGATGCGCTCCTTACCCCACGCGCCCAGCGGTTCCAGCGCACGGTTGAGGCGCGAGCCCAGCTCGGTCAGCGAGTACTCCACGCGCGGCGGCACCTCGCGATAGACCTCGCGGTGCACGATGCCGTCCTCCTCGAGTTCGCGCAGCTGCTGGATCAGCATCTTCTCCGAGACGCCGGGCAGGTTGCGGCGCAGCTCGCCGAACCGGCGCACACCGTGGGCCTCGAGCTCCCACAGGATCAGCGATTTCCATTTGCCGCCGATCACATCCATCGCGGCGTCGATACCGCAGAAATAGGGCCCGGACCGCTTCTCACCCATCGCCTGACCTCACTACCTGTTCACATACCTGGTGGTAAGTACCCCACAAAATAGTAGGTACTTGCCGCAATAACCGGCTACGCGCATTGTAGGTCTCGGCGCCGACGAACCGATACTCGAAAACGCAAGGAGCTCAATCGCAATGGCTGACAACCAGACCCCGGTCACCGTTCTCGGACTCGGCGCCATGGGCCGCGCGCTGGCGGCGGCGCTGCTGAAGGGCGGGCATCCGACGACCGTGTGGAACCGCACCCCCGGCCGCGACACCGAACTGGTCGCCGCCGGGGCGCGCGGGGCCGCCACCCTCAGCGGCGCGGTGCGCGACGGTGATCTCGTGATCGCGGTCCTGCTCGATCACGCCTCGGTGCACGCCGCGCTCGACCCGATCGCGGGCGAGCTGTCGGGCAAGACGGTGGTGAACCTGACGACCACCACGCCCGACGAGGCGCGTGAGCTGGCGGGGTGGGCGGCCGGGCACGGCATCGTCTACCTCGACGGCGCCATCATCGCCACCCCCGAGATGATCGGGCAGCCCGGGTCGTCGCTGCTCTACAGCGGGGTGCGGGAGATCTTCGAGGACCATCGCGCGGCCCTCGAATTGTTCGGCACCGCAGAGTATTTCGGCGAGGACGCGGGGATCGCCTCGCTGTACGACTTCGCGTTGCTGTCGGGCATGTACGCGATGTTCGCCGGGTTCTACCACGGTGCGGCGATGCTGCGATCGGCCGGCGTCTCGGCGGAAGCATTTGCGGCCCGGGCCATTCCGTGGATCACCGCGACGGTGCAGACGCTGTCCGAAGCCGGGCGCTTCATCGACAGCGGCGACTACACCACCGACGTCCAGAGCCTGAACTTCAACAAGGCAGCCCTGGACGCCATCGTCCGCGCAAGCCGCAACGCGGGCGTCGGCCTCGACGTCATCGGCCCGGTCAAGAACCTCATCGACCGCCAGGTCGCCGACGGCCACGGGGACGAGGCCTTCGCCCGCATCTTCGAGGGCCTGGTGTCCTGAGGGCGCCGTGACCGAGGGCGCCAGCGGGCAGCGCCTCTCGGCACGATGATGGACCGGGCGGTCCATTATGGGTAGAGCCTGAGCGCATGCCGCGGCCACGCCAGTTCGATGAGGAGCGAGTCCTGGCGGCCGTGCAGGCGGCGTTCTGGGACAACGGGTACGCGGGCGCCCCGCCCACCGAGCTCGCACAACGTTGTCAGCCGCCGAAATTGCGTTGGGCGTGGGTGACTATGGCGTCGAGGCGGGCGTGGTGGGCGCCCTTCCAGTAGGTGCGGCCGCAGTCGGTGCAGCGGGCGAAGGTGTCGTAGGTGCGTTCGGTGCCGGTGGGGAGGTCGGGTGCGAGGGGCTTGTCGGCGGCGCGCAGGGTGCCGTTGCAGGCGGTGCAGCGGGTCCACGGGGCCAGCGGCGGGGCGAAGCGGGACAGGACGTCGTCGAGTTGTTCGGCCGGGCGGTGGCTGTAAATGTAGGCGCCGCCGAAGATTTCGCGGCGGCGCAGCAGGCCGCGGTCGCGCGACAGCAGCAGCCGCTGCTCGCTGGCCGAGCGCGCGGCCAGCGCGGCGTCGCCGATATCGGGATTCTCGTAGGCGGCGTCGATGCCGAGCAGCCGCAGGCGCCGAGCCAGGGTGCCGAGGTGGATGTCGAGCAGAAACCGCGGCGGCCGCGGGGTAGGCTGGGGCCTGGCGACGGCGGCGACGGTGACCGCGTCCCCGGCCACCGGGATGTAGGAGGGCTCGCGGCGGCTCCCGTTCACCCGCAGCTCCCCTACCTCGGTCAGCGGGACGCCCAGCGATTCCACCACGTGGCCGAGCGACGAGGTGCCGTCGGTTCGCACGGCCGCGGGCCCGTCGCGGCGGGCCGCGGTCACGAAGACCGCCAGCTCCGGCGCGAACCCCACCGTGATCACCGCTGCGCTCACACGGCCAGCATGCCAGCGCCCGCGAGCGGCATGGGCGATTCGGGGTGAGACCACCTCCTGCGCCAAGCCCCGATGCCGATTCGAGCGGAGGATCGCGAGGATGTGGCGGCCCGGCGGGCGGGGCGCGGGTCCGGTCGATGAAAAACGGCCGCGCTCAGGGTGATTCGATACCGTACGGCACCGATCGCAGAGTTTCCTAGGATCGGAGCATGGTTCCGTTGACCTACGAGCGGCTGTGCGCCGAGATCGACACCCGTACCCGCGCCCTCACCTCGCTCGTCGAACATGCCGATACGACGGTGCCGGTGCCGTCCTGCCCCGGCTGGGATCTCGGGCAGCTGCTGCAGCACATCGGTGGCGTGCACCGGTGGATGGCGGAGATCGTCGGCACCCGGGCCACCGCCCCGGTCGCCGGTGAATTCGTCGACGACCCGGCCCAACGCCGAATCGACCCGGACGAGCTGGTGCCATGGCTGCACGAAGGCGCGGCGAAACTCACCGCGACGCTGCGTGCCGCCGATCCCGACGTGGCGGTCTGGTCACCGGGACCCAGTGGGACACCGCGATTCTGGGCCCGGCGGGCGCTGCTGGAAACCGCCCTGCACGGCAACGACGCCGCCGAGGCCCTGGACGCCACCTGGGAACTGCCCCCCGATCTCGCCGCCGACGGTTTCGAGGAATGGCTCGACAACGCCTCGGTCCCCGAGGCTTACGAGCCCCGGCCCGACCAACCCGACCTGCTCGCCCCCGGCCGCGCCCTGATCTTCGACGCCACCGAGTCTTTCGCCACCACCGAGCCGTCGGATGACACCGGGAGTATCGGGGCATGGGTCGTGGATCTCGGGGGCGCGGCGGCCAACTGGCGGCGCGGCAGCGGCCCGGGGGCCGTGTGGGTGGGTGGCGCTGTCGGGGATCTGCTGTTGTATGTCTATCGGCGGCCGCACGGTCCCCTGCGCATCACCGGTGATCTCGCGCTGCTCGAACTCTGGCGTGCCCGGGCCGGATTCTGGCTCAACGCCTGACCGTGCTCTTGTGGCCTGTACCAGCCGAAATCCGATGCCACTGAGCACAATCCCAAATCTCGGCGCCGTGCCTTGCCGAGCCTGACGACCGCGTCCTAGCGTCTGCCGCAATCGGGTTCCAGCTGGGAGGCGCCGCATGACAACCCGTGGCGGACGACGCCGCACATCCCGCATCGGCGCCGAGCGACCGCGCGCCGCCCGGGGCCGCCCGCGGGGACATCTCGCCGCGCTCGCGGTCGCCGCCGCCCTGACCGCCTCCACCGGCATCGCCGCCGCCGAGCCCCTCGCGGCACCCGACGCTCCGGTCCCCGCGCGCGCTCTGGCCGCTGCACAACCCTCCGCCAACGGCTCGCGCCTGCTGACCGCGGCCCAGGGCCCCGGCCGCGTCGTCGATCTCACCGTGCACTCGGCCGCGATGGGGCGGCCGCTGTCGGTGGAAATCCTTCCGGCGGCGGACCTTTCGAAACCGGCGCCCACGCTGTATCTGCTCAACGGTGTCGACGGCGGCACCGACACCGGCAACTGGCGCGACGGCAGCAACTGGCTCACCAAGACCGACGTCGCGGAATTCTTCGCCGGACAGCAGGTCAACGTGGTGATCCCGATCGGCGGGGCGGGCAGCTTCTTCACCGATTGGCGCGCCGACGATCCCGTGCACGGCCGCCAGCGCTGGACCACATTCCTCACCCGGGAGCTGCCGCCGGTGATCGATTCGGCCTTCCACGGCAGCGGCGCCAACGCCATCGCGGGACTGTCGATGGCCAGCACCTCGGTCTTCCAGTTGGCGCTGGCCGAGCCCGGGCTCTATCGCGCCATCGGCTCCTACAGCGGGTGCGTGCGCACCAGCGATCCGATGGGACAGGTCATGGTCGACGCGATCGTCACCGGCCGTCAGGGCAATATCCTCAACATGTGGGGGCCGCCCGGCGATCCGGCCTGGGCCGCCAACGATCCCTACCTGCACGCCGCCCAGCTGCGCGGAACCACGGTGTACGTCGCCTCGGGCAACGGCGCACCCGGTCCGCTGGATACTCTCGACGGGCCCGGCATCCACGCCGATCCGGTGAAGCTGATCGACCAGCTCGTCATCGGCGGTCTGCTCGACGCCGTGGCGAGCCGGTGCACGCAGCAACTGCGAGACAGGTTGCGGGAGTTGGACATTCCCGCCACCTTCGACCTGCGCCCGAACGGCACGCACTCGTGGGGGTATTGGGAGCAGGACCTGCACAAGTCGTGGCCGGTGTTGCGTGCGGCGTTGGGTGAGTGAGGCTGGGTCAGCGGGTGGTGCCGTCGATCAGGGGGAGGGTTTGGATTTCGGGCCAGGTTGTCGACCAGGGGCGGGCTGGGAGGTGGCAGTGCCAGATGGTGACTCCGCGGTCGATGCTCGGGAAGCCGAGGGGTTCGTCGATGCGGGTCACCACGGTCGACTCGGCGAATCGGGTTCGCAGTGCTTCGCCGGGGCCGTCGACGCCGATGTAGAGCACGCTCGCGGTGGTGTCCGGGGGCGGGCCGAAGTAGCCGTAGCCGCGGTTGGGGCTGTATACCGTGGGCAGGGCGGTGGAATGGTCCAAAGCCGCTGCCTGCCAATAGTTTTGCGTGATGATGGCCAGGCCGGGGCGCTGGTCGGGTGGTACGCGGTGGTAGGCCTCGGTCACGGCGGCTACCAGGCGGTCCCAGCCGCTCGGGCCGAACAGGCGGCTGCGCGAGTCGATCTGGGAGTACCTGTCGGTGGGAGTCTGCAACCGCGCGGACGGCAGCGGCAGCACCACCGTGACCGCGACGCACAGCGCGGTGGCCATCGCGAGCAGTCCGCCGCCCGCGGCCCACGCCCGGCGGCTCAGCCCGCGCTCGGCCAGATACACCGCCCCCGCGGCGAACAGGCCGGGAAACGCCCCGCCGACGAAGTACGGCCGCAACCCGCCACCCACGATGCCGACCAGCCCCACCGCGATCACCGGAATCACGAAACGATAGGGCCGTAACCGATCCCAGCGCAGCCCCGCCCACATGCCCGCCACCAGCAGCAGCCCCAGCACCCCGGTCACCAGGACGATCTGCACCGGCATGGCCGCCAGAGCGCTGGTCGCCAGCTGTTCGTCGCGGACCACCGCGCCCATGGCCAGCTGCGGCCAGCCGTGGCGATGCTGCCACCACAGCATCGGCACGGCCGCCACGACGGCGATCACCGACCCCGCCCACCAGGCGGGGCGCCGCAGCATCTCCCGCGGACCGAACACGAGCACCCCCACCGCCAGGCCCGCCCACACCATCGGGATCAGCCATTTCACCTGAAAGTCCACGGCCGCAACCACTCCCGCCAACACCAGCAGCTGATCGCGGCGCGTGCGCACCCAGCGGATCAGCAGCCATGACACCAGCGCGGTCAGCGTCACATCGATGCCGAAGGTGCTCAGCATGGCCGACTGCATCACCGCCAGCGGAGAGGTGGCGTAGGCGGCGGCCGCCAGCGTCTGCGGCAGCCGCCCGCCGCCGAATTCCCGGGCCAGCAGGGCGCTGAGCACGATCGCGGCGATCGTCATCGCCAGCGCGGGCAGCCGCAGCACCACCGCGGATCCCGGAGCGATCGCATCGGCCAGTGCCGCCAGCAGCGGCACCACCGGTCCCTGGTCGGCGTAGCTCGGCGCCGGATGCCGACCCGCCGCAATGAAATACAGCTCGTCGCCACCGAATTCGTAACGGCCCAGCCGGACGAGAAACAATATTCCGGCACCCGCGACAACCGCCGATATCGCACGCCACGCGAAGGGCGGAACATCCGCCGCCGGTGCACAATTCGTGCGCACCTCGGAGTCGGCGGTTCCTCGGATTACTGTGGTGGCCACGGCAATTTCCGGCATCGAATACCTCCCCGGTTACGGCCATCGAGAGCTGTTGTGCCGCAACGGAACAGCGGCACGACAGCCCGGCGTTCGAGGACGCCGATGTCACAGGACGCGCCGATTCACCGGCCGTATGGCATGGATTTCTCCACGGCCGCATCGGATTTCGCGACCCGGCCGGATCGCGTCGATGGTATCCATTACCCCGCCACACGCGAACAGGCCGAATCGAATACTCCCCCACCACACAAGCGCTTTACCGGATCGCCTGTGAATGTGCACCACCGAATGCCGGATCATGGCGTGAACGGCGCCTGACCGGTCTGTTCGTTTTGCCGGGACTTGAAAGTTAGGGTTGCCGAACTTATCATTCCGGTGCATGAAGGTTTGGCTCCACCGCTCGGCGCGTCCCGCCCTGCGCGCCGTCGCCGCGGCGATCGTCGCGGGCACCGCCGTCGCGCTCACCGCCTGCGGCGGCATCGACTCCCGAAACGACGAACCGGTGGTCCTGACCACCTTCACCGTCCTCGCCGATATCGCCCGCAACGTCGCCGGCGACCATCTGACCGTCGAGTCGATCACCAAGGCGGGCGCGGAAATCCACGGCTACGAGCCGACCCCCGGCGATATCCGCAAGGCGGCGCAGGCCGATCTGATCGTCGACAACGGGCTCAACCTGGAGGCATGGTTCGCGCAGTTCGTCGCCGACGCCGACGCCGAGCACGTCGTCGTCAGCGACGGGGTCGCGCCCATCGCCATCGGCGAGGACGCCTACCGGGGCAAACCGAACCCGCACGCCTGGATGTCGCCGCTGAACGTGCAGATCTACGTCGACAACCTGGTGCGCGCCTTCGCCGACCTCGCTCCCGCGCACGCCGCCGACTTCCGCGCCAACGGCGAGGCATACAAGGCACAGTTGCAGCGCGTGCACACCGACCTGATCACCACGCTGTCGGCGCTGCCGCCGCACCAGCGCGCCCTGGTCACCTGCGAGGGCGCCTTCTCGTATCTGGCCCGCGACGCCGGACTCGGCGAGAAGTACATCTGGGCGGTCAACGCCGAACAGCAGGCCACACCGCAGCAGATCGCCTCGGCCATCGAATTCGTCCGCGGCAACCAGGTACCCGCGGTGTTCTGTGAATCCACCGTCTCCGACGCCCCGATGCAGCGGGTCGTGGAGGCCACCGGCGCCCGGTTCGGCGGCACCCTCTACGTCGACTCCCTGTCGGAGGCGGGCGGCCCGGTGCCCACCTACCTGGACCTGCTGCGTCACGACGCCACCACGATCAGCACCGCGCTCACCGGGAGACGGCCGTGAACCCCGCGATCACCGTCGACGGCGTCACCGTCCACTACGGCGACGTGCTCGCCCTGGACCGGGTCGACCTCACCGTCACCGCCGGACACATCTGCGGCCTGGTCGGGATGAACGGATCGGGCAAATCCACGCTGTTCAAGACGATCATGGGCCTGGTGCACCCCGACCGCGGCAGCGTGCGCATCGACGGCGGCCCGCCCGCCGCCGCCCGCCGATCCGGTGCGCTCGGGTATGTGCCGCAGAGCGAGGACGTCGACTGGAACTTCCCGCTGTCGGTCCGCGACGTGGTCATGACCGGCCGATACGGGCATATGGGCTGGACCCGCCGCCCACGCCGCGCCGACCGCGCCGCCGTCGAGCGGGCGTTGGAGCGGGTGGCGCTGACCGACCTGGCCGACCGCCAGATCGGCCGGTTGTCCGGCGGGCAGCGCAAGCGTGCGTTCGTGGCGCGCGGACTGGCACAGGGTGCCACGATCCTGCTGCTCGACGAGCCGTTCGCCGGGGTCGACAAGCGCTCGGAGGCCACCTTGACCGCGCTGCTGCGCGAACTGGCCGCCGACGGCGCCACCGTCCTCATCTCCACCCACGACCTGCACGCGCTGCCCGGACTGGCCGACGAGGCGATCCTGCTGATGCGCGGCGTGCTCGCCCAGGGCGACCCGCACGAGGTACTGCGCCCGGAGAATCTGGCGCTGGCGTTCGGGATGGACGTGCTCGACCGCGACGCCCTGCGGAAGGCCGGATGACTATGAGCCCCACCGAATTTCTGCTCGATCCGCTGTCCTACGACTTCATGACCCGGGCACTGGTCACCAGCATCGTCACCGCCGTGGTGTGCGCGGTGCTGTCGTGCTGGCTGGTGCTGATCGGCTGGTCGCTGATGGGCGATGCGGTCTCGCACGCCGTGCTGCCCGGCGTCGTGCTCGCCTACATCGTCGGCGCGCCGTTCGCGGTCGGCGCGGTGATCTTCGGATTCCTCGCCGTCGCGCTGATCGGCGTCGTGCGCAACACCAGCCGGGTGAAGGAGGACGCCGCCATCGGCATCGTGTTCACCACGCTGTTCGCCGCCGGGCTGGTGCTGGTGTCGGTGACGCCCAGCCAGACCGACCTCAACCACATCATCTTCGGCAATCTGCTCGGGGTGAGCCGGTCCGAGCTGATCCAGGTGGTGGTGCTGGCCGCGATCGTGCTGGCCGTGCTGATCGCCAAGCGGCGCGACTTCGTTCTCTACGCCTTCGACCCCACCCACGCGCACGCGATCGGGCTGCGGCCGCGGCTGCTGGGCACGGTCCTGCTGGCGCTGCTGGCCCTCACCGCGGTGCTCGCCCTGCAGGCGGTCGGGGTGATTCTCGTCGTCGCCATGCTCATCATCCCCGGCGCGACCGCGTACCTGCTCACCGACCGATTCGGGCGGATGCTGCTGATCGCGCCGACGGTCTCGGCGGCCTGCTCGGTCACCGGGCTGTATCTCAGCTATCACCTCGACACGGCGCCCGG
Organism: Nocardia wallacei; assembly: GCF_029869545.1. GTDB lineage: Bacteria > Actinomycetota > Actinomycetes > Mycobacteriales > Mycobacteriaceae > Nocardia > Nocardia wallacei_A. The sequence goes on from NZ_JARWQD010000343.1 coordinate 11,174, forward strand.
CGGGATGGTGGTGGTCGTGCAGGGGGCGGCATTCACCGCGGTGTACCTGTTCGCACCGCGTCAAGGGGTGGTCGGCAAGCTGGTCGCCGCCGCACGCCGACGCGCGGTGGCGGCGTAGACCTGGACGCCAGGTCCCGTCCGAGTCATTTCCGGCAGTAGTCGCCGCCGATCTCTCACAATCGGATTCATGCCCAAGCCCTGCCTGCTGCTGCAGTTGCGGCCCGAGCGATCGGCCGCCGACGACGAGTACCACGCCATCGTGCGGATCGCCGAGATGGATGTGGGCTCGCTGGTGCGGATACAGATGGATCAGGGCCTGCCGGATGTGCAGCTCGACGACTTCTCGGCGGTCATCGTCGGCGGCGGCCCCAGCAACGTCAGCGACCCCGACGACCGGAAATACGACTATCAGCAGAAATTCGAGCCGATCCTGAGGAAGCTGGTCACCGAGATCGTCCGGCGCGACTTCCCCTATCTGGGGGCGTGCTACGGCCTGGGCATTCTGGCGGACGTGCTCGGCGGCTCGGTGAGCAAGAAACGCTACGCCGAGACGGCCGGAGCTCAGACGATCGAGCTGACGGACGACGGCAGGGACGACCCGCTGCTGCGGGACCTCCCGCGCGAGTTCCGGGCGTTCGTCGGACACAAGGAATCCTGCCAGGAGGTTCCGCCCGGCGCGGTGTTACTGGCCCGGTCGACCGGATGCCCGGTGCAGATGGTCCGGGTCGGCACGCACGTCTACGCCACCCAGTTCCATCCGGAACTGGACGGCGACGGACTGGCCCTGCGCATCGAAACCTACCGGCACGCAGGGTATTTCGATCCCACGGAGGCCGACTACCTGATCGCCCTCGGCCACCGCGAGTCCGTCCCGGTGCCCGGGGAGATCCTGCACCGGTTCATCACCCGCTACTGCGGGCGTAGCGGCCCGCCCGGGGGGGGGGGCCCCCCCCGCCGCGGGGGGGGGGGGGGGGGGGCCGGGGGGGGGGGGGGGGGGGGGGGCGCGACCCCCCCCGGTGGGGGGGGGTGAACCGGGGCGGGTGAACCCCGGGCCCCGGGGGGGCGCGCGGGGGGCGGGGGGGGTGAGGG
>NZ_JARWQD010000344.1 GCF_029869545.1 Nocardia wallacei
CATGACGATGCCGTGGCGGTTCTCCTCGGCGGTCCAGCGTCCGACCCAGGTGCCCCAGGCACCGTCCTGGGAGAAGTTCTCGGCGATCTCGCGGTGGTAGGAGGGCAGGTTGTCCTCGGTCAGCAGGTTGGTGATCATCGCGATCTTGGCGACCTCGCTGAGCCTGGACTGCGACGGATCCCAGTCCACGCCGCCCAGGGCGGCGAAGTTGCGACCCTGGTCCCAGGGCACGTAGTCGTGTGGATGCCAGTCCTTGGCCATCGACAGGTGCCGGTTGAGGTTCTGCTCGGCCACCGGCTCGAGCTCGGTCAGGATTTCCAGCTGAGTCAGTTCCTTGGTCACACACGCCTCCGCTATCGCAAATCAACGTGGAAGATCTCGGTCGGACTTCGGTGCTGCGGGATGAGCATCGTGATGCGAGAAGAGCAGTCGAGATTGTGCAGCACAACGGCGTTCGCTGTCAGGCATTCTGGCATCTTCACGCGGTAGGGTTCGCGTATGGGTTATCCGGAGGAGCTGCTCGCGCCGGACGAGCGGTTGCTGCTGCACCGCCATCCGCACTGGAAGATGCTTTTCTGGCCGGCGATCACCTTCATCCTGTCGACCGCGCTCGCCGGATTCGCCGGGGGGTTCGCCTGGCGGAACACCGAGGGGACCACGCGCAGCGCGGTGCTCATCGCCATCGTCGCGGTCTGGGTGGTCCTGCTGCTGTGGCGCACCGCGGCTCCCGTACTGCGTTGGCAGTCAACGCATTTCATCGTGACCGACCGCCGCGTGCTGGTCCGCGAGGGCGTGCTCACCCACACCGGCATCGACATCCCGCTCAACCGCGTCGCCAATATCCAGTTCCGTCACGGCCTGACCGACCGGATGCTGGGCACCGGCACCCTGATCATCGACGCGGCCTCCGGTGACCCCCTCGAGTACGACGACATCCCCCAGGTCCAGCAGGTCCACGCACTGCTCTACCACGAGGTCTTCGACAATCCGCACGGCGCGCCCTACGACCCGCGCCGTGCCCAGGGTCACTACGACACGCCCGGCCACCGGTGACGGCGTTCCGGTCGGTCGCGCCACATTGATACAGACATTCCTCCCAAGTGCGTAATCTTGGAGCGTGACCGCCGTACTGCTGGCCGAAGACGACGAGGCCATCGCGGCCCCTCTGTCGCGGGCACTGGGGCGCGAGGGCTATTCGGTGACGGTCGAGAGTTTCGGCCCGGCGGTGCTGCAGCGAGCGCTCGACGGCGGATACGACCTGCTGATACTGGATCTCGGGCTGCCCGGTATGGACGGCCTGGAGGTGTGCCGTCAGGTGCGGGCGCGCGGTGCCGAGCTGGCGGTGCTGATGCTCACGGCCCGCACCGACGAGGTCGATTTCGTGGTCGGCCTGGACGCGGGCGCCGACGATTACGTGGGCAAGCCGTTCCGGCTGGCCGAGCTGCTGGCCCGGGTGCGGGCGCTGTTGCGGCGCAGCGGCATCGGCGACGACGCGGTCGAGGTGGGCGGCATCCGGCTGGAGCCGCAGGCGCGCCGGGTGCTGGTGCACGGCCACGAGGTGAACCTGGCCAACAAGGAGTACGAGCTGCTCAAGGTGCTCATCGATCGGGCGGGCCAGGTGGTGCCGCGCGAGACGATCCTGCGCGAGGTGTGGGGCGACGCGGATCTGCGCGGCTCCAAGACGCTCGATATGCACATGTCCTGGCTGCGCCGCAAGATCAGTGACGAGGGTCCGGTGGCCGAGCGCCGGATCGTGACCGTCCGGGGCGTCGGCTTCCGGTTCAATACCGACTGAGGAGCACATGCGGCGCCGAATTCTGTTGTCGATGCTGGCCGCGTTGACGCTGACGACGGTGGTGCTGGGTATTCCGCTGGGCTTCACCGCCTGGCAGTGGGTGGCCGACATCACCCGCGGTGATCTGCGCGCGCGGCTGGACCGGATGGCCGTGGAGATCGTCGCCCAGGAACGCGACGACGGCCAGGTGCACGGCACCCTCGACCTGCGCTCGGTGCGGCCGCTGATTCCGCCGGGCGGGCGGCTGACCATCGTCTATCCCACGCCGGAGGATGCGGCGATGCGCGTGGACGTGGGCGTGGCGCACGTCGACGATCCGGTGGTGGAATCGTTGTCGATGGGCACGTCGGGTTCGCTGCGACTGGAGGTGCCCGCGGCGCCGATGCATTCGATGCAGCGGCAGGCGGTGGGCGCGGTCGCGCTGGTGGCCCTGGCCTCGCTGGCGGCGGGCGCGGCGGTGGCGGTGGTGACCGCGCGCCGGGTGGCCGATCCGCTGCGCGATGTGGCCGCGCGCGCCGCCCGGCTGGCGACCGGCGATTTCCGGTGGGAACCGCGGCGCCACGGCATCACCGAATTGGATCGCGTGTCGGACGTGCTGGATTCGGCCGCCGTCGAGATCGCCGGTCGACTGCAGCGTGAGCACGCGCTGGTCGCCGACGTCTCGCATCAGCTGCGCAGCCGCCTGACGGCGGTGCGGTTGCGCCTGGACGAGCTGTCGGTGCACGACGACCCGGATGTGGTGCACGAGGCGGAGGAGGCGATGGCGCAGGTCGACCGGCTCACCGCGGCCATCGACGACCTCGTGCGCGCCTCCCGCGACGAGGGCGCCGACGATCGCGAGCCGGTGCCGGTGGTGGCGGAGCTGCGCGGGGTGGTGGCGGAGTGGCGGCATCCGTTCGGCGAGGCCGGTCGCCGGCTGATCCTGTCGGGCGATCCGACGCTGACCGCGCCGGTGACCGGTTCGCGGCTGCGCGAGGCGGTGGCGGTGCTGGTGGACAACGCCCTGATGCACGGCGGCGGCGACTGCACGGTCTCGGTCCGCACCGTCTACGGCGGCCCGGACCGCGAACCGCTGGTGGCGGTGGAGGTGGCCGACGAGGGCGAGGGGGTCAGCGACGAACTGGCCCCGCACATCTTCGACCGCGGGTTCTCCGGGGCCGGTTCGACCGGCGTGGGTCTGGCGCTGGCCCGCGCCCTGATCGAGGCCGACGGCGGCCGCCTGGAACTGCAGCGGCGCCGCCCGGCGCTGTTCGCGGTATTCGTGGGCAAACCGACGGGCGCGCGGGGCGAGAACAATGGCGTGGTCGCCGAGCCCCGGTAGGCCGAATCAGCTGTGGCCGAGCTGTTCTTCCTCTTCGTACAGCTCCTCGAATTCCTCTACCAGCGTGTCGATTTCGTTCGGGAAAACCCAGCGGCGCATCGCCCAGAATCGGAACATCATCTGCAGCAGGTTGCCGATGATAAACGCACTGATGAAGTCGGTGATGTTCTCGACCGTCAGGCTGATATGGGGCACCTGCAGATGGAACACGTACCGCGACACCCACAGTGGCAGGAAGCTGAGCACCACGCCGATGCCGCTGACCGCGAAGAACAGCAGGGCCTCGTGATGCTTCTCGCGGCCGCCGCGCCCCTTGAACGACCACTCCCGGTTGAGAATGTAGGAGGCGATGACCGCGATCACGCCGGAAATGATCTTCGCGGTCACCGGTTTCGGGGAGAGCACGGTCAATTTCAGGACGTAGAAGATGCCGCTGTCGATGACGAACGTGGTGGCCCCCACAATCGCGAACTTGATCAGCTCGTGATGGCGGTACGCGAGGTCCCGCAGCGTTCGGGGTAGGGCGCTGACCACGCTGTCGACGAATGACACGGATCGAGTCTACGTGCCTCGATTTCCGGGCAACCAACCCGCACGCAGTTGCCCGACCGGTGCCATGACACCATGGAGGGCCGTGAACAACACCAGCGAGCGACCCGCCGGCCCGGGCTCCCGTTCCTTCGATGCGGCCGTCATGCCGACCGTTGCCATGATCGGCGGTGGGCAATTGGCGCGAATGACTCATCAGGCGGCCATCGCACTGGGGCAGCGGCTCCGGGTGCTCGCCGAGCGGCCCGACGATCCCGCCGCGCAGGTCACCCCCGAGGTTGTGCTGGGATCGCATACCGATCTGGCCGCCCTGCGCAAGGCCGCCGTCGGCTCCCATGCCCTGACCTTCGACCACGAGCACGTGCCGACCGAGCACCTGCGGGCCCTGGTCGCCGAGGGGGTTAGCGTGCAGCCGCCGCCGGAGGCGCTGATCTACGCGCAGGACAAGCTCGCCATGCGCGTGCGGCTGCGGGAGCTGGGCGTCGCGGTGCCCGACTTCACCGCCGTCGAATCCGTAGCGGACGCCGTCGCTTTCGGCGACGAGCACGGGTGGCCCTGTGTGCTCAAGGCCGTGCGGGGCGGCTACGACGGCCGCGGGGTGTGGATGCCCGGTTCGGCGGCCGAGGCCGAGCGGATCGTGAAAGACCAACTGGCACACGGTGTCGAGCTGCTGGCCGAGCAGCGGGTGGACCTGAAGCGGGAGCTGTCGGCGATGGTGGCGCGCTCGCCGTTCGGCCAGGCGGCGGCCTGGCCGGTGGTCGAGACCGTGCAGCGCGACGGCCAGTGCGCGGTGGTGATCGCGCCCGCGCCCGAGCTATCGGAGCGGTCGGCGGCCGATGCCTCGGCGCTGGCGCTGCGGCTGGCCGCCGAACTCGGTGCTACGGGCGCGATGGCGGTCGAGCTGTTCGAGACCCACACCGGCGAACTGCTGGTGAACGAGCTGGCGATGCGCCCGCACAACTCCGGGCACTGGGGCATGGACGGCGCGGTGACCGGCCAGTTCGAGCAGCATCTGCGCGCGGTGCTGGACTATCCGCTCGGCTCCACGGCGGCGCTGGCGCCGGTGACGGTGATGGCCAATATCCTGGGCGCGCCCGAGGCCCCGGCCATGTCGATGGACGAGCGGCTGCACCACCTGTTCGCGCGGATGCCCGAGGCGCGGGTACACCTGTACGGCAAGGGCGAGCGCCCGAATCGCAAGATCGGCCACGTCAACATCCTCGGCGACGAGGTGGCGGTGGTGCGCGAGAAGGCGGAGCGCGCGGCACGGTGGATGTCGCACGCGGAATGGACCGACGGATGGGATCCGCATGGGGAATGAGGAAGCTCGCGTAGGCCGGGATACGGGCGAGGAGGCTCGCGTAGGCCGGGACAAGGGCGACGAAGCTCGCGTAGGCCGGGACACGGGCGACGAAGCTCGCGTCGGCCTGATCATGGGCAGCGACTCCGACTGGCCGACTATGGAGGCGGCCGCGGAGGCGTTGGCGGAGTTCGGGATTCGGTTCGAGGTCGGGGTGGTCTCGGCGCATCGCACCCCGCAGCGCATGCTCGACTACGCCCGCGGTGCCGCGGAGCGGGGCATCCGGGTGATCATCGCGGGTGCCGGGGGCGCCGCCCACCTGCCCGGCATGGTGGCCTCGGCGACCGCGCTGCCCGTCATCGGGGTGCCGGTGCCGCTGAAGTACCTGGACGGGATGGATTCGCTGCTGTCGATCGTGCAGATGCCCGCCGGGGTCCCGGTGGCCACCGTATCCATCGGCGGCGCGCGCAACGCCGGTCTGCTCGCCGTGCGCATCCTCGCCGCCGCCGATCCCGAATTGCGTTCTCGCATGGAGCAATTCCAGGCCGGTCTGGAGCGGATGGTGCTGGAGAAGGACGACGCGCTACGCACCCGGCTGCTGGGCTGAGCGGCGGCCGGTGCGATGAGTGGCTCCGGGGATTCCGGGTTCCGGCTCGCGGTGGTGGATCACGCGCTGCGGCTGTTCGCCGAAAAGGGTTACGAGGCAACGACGGTCGAGGAGATCGCGGAGGCCGCGGGCATCTCGCGCCGCACCTTCTTCCGGCAGTTCCGGTCCAAGGAGGACGTGGTCTTCGCCGATCACGAGGAGCAGCTGGCGCGGGCGCAGGCGTATCTCGATGCGGCACAGGAAGATCCGTGGGACGCGGTGTGTGAGGCCGTGGTGGGCGTGTTCGAGCGCTTCACGCAGACCCGGGAGCTGGCGGCGCGGCGGTACCGGGTGGTGCGGCAGGTGACCGCGCTGCGCGACCGCGAGATCGTCACCGTGTTCCGCTACGAGCGGCTGTTCACCGACTATCTGCGGTCCCGGCTGCCCGAGGTCGCGGATCTGGCACTGATCCAGTTCACCGCCGCCGTCACCGCGACGCACAACTATCTGCTGCGGCGGATGGTGCGCGCGACCCCGGCCGCGGGCGCGGCGGCCGGACACGCCCGGCCCGACGCCAGTGCCGCGGATCTGCGGGCGGCCCTGGCGACGATCCCCCGCGGCGGCCGGGAGTCGGACGCGCAGGAGTTGGTGGTCGCGGTATTCCCCCGGGACATGCCGCCGCGACAGGTCGGTGACCTGGTCGCGCGTCGGCTCGGTAATCTGAGACCGTAGTCGAACGTGGCCATCGTGACACTCGGTGCCACGTGAAATTGGGAACATCTGGGCATGTGGCCGCGATGTTGGGCCCTATACTCGATCTCGAATGGCACTCAGTGCCGACCCCCGACGACCAGGAGCGCACCCATGGCGGGAAACCCCGACTTCGACCTGTTCAAACTCGACGACATCCACAACGAGTTGCGCGCGGCCATCCGCGCCCTGGCCGAGAAGGAGATCGCCCCGCACGCCAAGGACGTCGACGAGCACTCCCGGTTCCCGCAGGAGGCCCTGGACGCGCTCAACGCCGCGGGCTTCAATGCCGTGCACGTGCCCGAGGCGTACGGCGGGCAGGGCGCGGATTCGGTCGCGACCTGCATCGTGATCGAGGAGGTCGCCCGGGTGTGCGGGTCGTCGTCGCTGATTCCGGCGGTGAACAAGCTCGGCACGATGGGGCTGATCCTCAACGGTTCCGAGGAGCTCAAGCAGAAGGTGCTGCCGGATATCGTCAACGGTGAGATGGCCTCCTACGCGCTGTCGGAGCGCGAGGCCGGATCCGACGCCGCGAGCATGCGCACCCGCGCCAAGCAGGACGGCGACGACTGGATCCTCAACGGTTCCAAGTGCTGGATCACCAACGGCGGCAAGTCGTCCTGGTACACGGTCATGGCCGTGACCGATGCGGACAAGGGCGCCAACGGCATCTCGGCGTTCCTGGTGCACAAGGACGACGAGGGCTTCGTGGTCGGCCCGCTCGAGCACAAGCTCGGCATCAAGGGCTCGCCGACCGCCGAGCTGTATTTCGAGAACTGCCGGGTGCCGGGTGACCGCATCGTCGGCGCGCCGGGCACCGGCTTCAAGACCGCGCTGCAGACCCTCGACCACACCCGCCCGACCATCGGCGCGCAGGCCGTCGGCATCGCGCAGGGCGCGCTGGACGCCGCGATCGCCTACACCAAGGACCGCAAGCAGTTCGGCAAGGCCATCGCCGACTTCCAGAACACGCAGTTCATGCTCGCCGATATGGCGATGAAGGTGGAGGCCGCGCGCCTGATGGTCTACACCTCCGCCGCGCGCGCCGAGCGGGGCGAGAAGAACCTCGGGTTCATCTCCGCCGCGTCGAAGTGTTTCGCCTCGGATGTGGCGATGGAGGTCACCACGAACGCGGTGCAGCTGTTCGGTGGCGCCGGGTACACCACCGACTTCCCGGTCGAGCGAATGATGCGCGACGCCAAGATCACCCAGATCTACGAGGGCACCAACCAGATCCAGAAGCTGGTCATGTCCCGCGCGCTGCTCAAGGCGTGATTCGCTGATCTTGACGAAGCTGGCGACGGGCACGGATCGCATCTCAGGCCGCCTCCAGGCCGTCACCGGATGATCCGTCACCGGACTTAGGCGGTTCGAATACCTCATCGACGGCTTGGCGTGCCCGCTCGTGGCTGGAGGACACCAGGTGTGTGTAGGTGCGCAAGGTGAAGCCGGGGTCGGCGTGTCCGAGGTATTCGGCCAGTTCCTTGATGGACACCCCGCGAGACAGCAGCGTGGAGGCGTAGAAGTGCCGGAGCGCGTGCATCCCGTCAGCGCGTTTGCGGTAGTCGATCTTCGCTTGCCGAAACGCTGCTTGCCACACCACCTTTGTGAACAGGTCACCGGTGTACAGGCGACCATCGGCCCCCGTGACGATCAGCTGGGCTGTCACCGGTTCGCCGTCGACCCGTGCCCAGGGCAAGGTCACAGTGACCGCAGGGTACTTCTTCAGGTGTGCGTCGATTTCTGCGAGGACACCCGTCGACAGTGGAACGGTTCGGGTCTTGCCGCCCTTCGGGAGCGCGAACATCATCACGCCGTCGACAGTCTTGATCTGGCGGCACACCGTCAGCACCAGGCCGTCACGATTGATATCGTCGGGCGACACCGCCAGAATCTCACCTTGCCGCAGTCCGAGCCCGGAGCCGAGCGGCACGATAACCGAAAACCGTTCCTCGAGCCCGTCTCGCACCGCTCGAAGCCGATTCTCATGCCACACAACAACTTTCGGCGATACCGCCTGCGGACGGCGCACCGTTTTGGCGTGGCACGGATTGTCACGCCGGAGCTTGTCGTCTACAGCGGAGTCCAGCACTGCCGAAACAATGGTGAACAGCGCTACCTTGTAGTTCTCCGAGAGCTTGCGCTCCTCCAGCTCGCCCAGCCAGTCACGGATCGTTGCTGGCGTGACGCGCCCGACCGCCAGCTTCCCGAACGTCGGATAAATCTGCCGCTCCAGCCGACTACGCAGGACCTCGCGAGTCGCAGGGTCCGGTGATTGCGCCTTGAACCAATTCTCTGCCTGCTGCCGGAACGTCTTGCGTGAGCCCCCAGGGTCGATGTATTTGCCCTCGCGCTTGTCGGATTCGACCGCGATCAGGAAGTCATCGGCCCGCTTCTTCTGCCTGTCCGGGAACGACTTGGACCGTTCCGCGCCGTCCGGATCGATATAGCGCACCCGATAGCGAAGGCCCTTGCCGTGCAGCTCGGTTGGCTCCAGCACCGGCTTACCGCGACCGGTGAGCACGATGTCACCCGCATCATCGCGCTTCGGCCGATACCAGCGATCTTCGACGTGTCCCATCAGGCCGCCTCATCCATATCGGCCCACAGACGCAAACGCTCAGGGTTGTAGCGCAGATGACGCCCCACCTTGCGGGCGGGAGGCCCCTCACCCGCCCATCTCCACTGATACAACGTCTTCACCGGCACCCCGAGGAAATAAGCCGCTTCCTCCGCCGTCCATAGTCGGTTGTCCGGTAGCTCCACGGTGATCTCCCCTCCCTATGCTGCATCCTGGTTTGCCGAATCATGGTGTGTGCCTGGCGGTTCGAACAGTCGCGCCGCCTGGTACTCGTTGCGCCACTGCAACCGGGTACTGACGTTGGTCATGATCAAGTGCTCACGCGGGGGCCGATTCGGATCACCCGGAGCGGACGGTTTCACCACCCACCGGGCCGAGTTGTCGGGCCGCGATATGCCTGCCTCAGCGAGCATCTGCCGCACGAAATCCACCCGATCCGCCTGATGGTCAGCGAGGGTCTTTCCGGTCCATCTGCGCGACACCAGGACCCGCCGACCGCGCAGGCCGAGGGTGTCCCGGCGGTGCGCTTTGCCCTTGCAGCGACCCGGGACCGTCTTCTCCGTCGCGCCCTTCGGGACGATGCCGTACCGCAGCCACACCCCGCACTTCGGCGAGCACGGCGTCTTGCACAGCTCCCGGTGCAGGCGCTCGTAGTGCTTCGCCACCCGATCCGTCTCCGCCTCGATAACCTCGCTGATCGACTTGGTGAGGTACTTGGTCAAGTAGCCGATATGCCGCCCCGCCTCCTCCGTGCCACCGAGGACGCCCTTGATGTCCACCTGGTTGCCGAGACGCACCACATGGGCGGGTTCCAGCTCATCGACCGAGTCCATCAGCTCCATGACCTCGTCCCAGGTGGGCAGGGGCTTACCGGTGTCCGGGTCTACGAAGGTGCCGTCTTGGTAATCCCAGACAGGCATGTGCCCCTCGGTGTACTGCTCGTGGTCGAAGTGGGGCCACCACACCTGGTGATAGGTCGCATCCACAACTTGCCGAATCAGCGCCCGTTCTCCCGCGCCTCGGGCCGCCAGGTGCCAATGCGGCGCACCACGCTTCTGCGGTTCCACCGTCGCGAAATATTGCACGTCATAGCCGACCGCGCGCCGGTAGTTCTGCATGAACCGGTCGAACACCGCCGGGCCATGGATGATGTCGCGGGCAGCCTGCCGGTAGTCGTAGGTGTCCGGGTTCACCGGAGAGCCGTCCGGATTGACCTTGCCGTAGGACGGCAGGGTGAGCGTCAGGAACATCGAGGGCCGGAACTTGCCCGCGAACTGCTTACCCACCGTCGTCTTGGCGACCTTGCGGACAGGCAGGTCCGGCGCATCCTGACGGCGCTTGGTCGACCGCTTCCGCACCGTCCTCGGAGCAGGGTCGAGAGCAGGCAGGCGGCCCCGGACACCGGTCGACCGCAATTCCTCATCGAGCCCTTGCACGACTTCCCGGATACCGTCCATGGCCTCGGTATCGCCGTCCCGCTTGGCCTGGTCGTAATCGGTCTGCATCTGCGCACGCGCGGCGATCAGCTCAATCTGCCGCTCGGTGACTTCGGGTTTCGGATTCACGGGTTCCTCTTCCAGGTGCCAGCCCTCCCGACACTGCTGAATACGCAGTGCACGAGCCCGAGCGGCGCACCCCGGACACTGACACTCAAGGGTTGATTTACACGGTGCGCCAACGTATTTCGAATCACCGGTAGCCGGGTCGTAAGCCTGCATCACCAGCGGACGACGACACACCCCATGCTCATCCGCGAGAGCTTGCGCGACGCCAGCGAGGTTCGGCATCGACCGCCGATCAGCAGCCGTCTCCCGCTTCGCCCGGGTCTCGTCCAGGTCGACCACCGTCGCCGTTTCGGTCATGCCACCACCTCGAACAGCGCCAGCTGACCCCGGCACTCCCGCCGACGCGACACCCGAGCCATCCGCCGCGAAACCAGCGGCGCGAACAGCTGATCCGCCGAATAGCCAGGAAACATCGACTCCAGCACCCGGCACCGATCCGCACTCGGCACCTGCACCCCGCCCGACTTCCAGCGCCGCAATGTCCGCTCACCCGGGACCTTCAGCGCCGGATCAACCGTCGCCGCTGCCTTGTCCCACTCCAGCCGGAACGCCTTGTAGGAGTCCCAATGCCGTTGCCCGAGAAACACTTTCAGCACAGTCGAGGACTTCATGATCAGAATCCCGCGTAGTACACGTGACCCGACGCCGACCGCACCGATGGCGGAGCCACGGTCACCGACTCCGGAGCCGGATCATGCCAACCCAGCAGCTCAGTACCACCCCTGATCACGCGAACGTCGGGCCGATCGGCCACCACGTACTCAGTGGTCTCGTTGTCGGCATCGAGGACAGTCGACAGATGCCGAGCCGCCTGTTCGACCGCCGCCATCTCGCGAGCCCGCCGATCCGCTTCCGCCTGCGAGTCGTACTCGGTCAGACCCCCGATGCAGATGCCGCACAGCTCACCCGACTCCATGCCGAGCTGCTGCGACCCGCCACACACGCTGCACGGACCCCACACAGACCTCTCATGCGTCTTGACGCACCACGGGTTGATGCAGTTCCGCTCACCGCAGTAGATGCACCACCCCGCGTAGTTGAGCCGAGCCGGACGAAGAACCTCCGTGCCCGGAATCTGAAGCACCTGCATGATGACCTCCCTGTTCCAACTGGCTTAAGCCACCATAGCACTGGCTTGAGCCAGTTGGCAAGACTGGCTTGAGCCAGTTTGCGGCAACCGGTCGGCCGAACGCCGAAGTCTCGTGGACCATGCAGGAAGAAGGGGGTTGTGTACTGCAACGAAAAAGGGTCCCCGCGCCATTGCGGAGACCCATTCGTTCCAGAGGTTATTATTTAGCTGGCAGGTCTTACTCCACGCGCCCAGTAAGGGACAACATGCGGTTTATGTCCTGCCGATACAAACCGCGATGCCGAATGCGCCTCCAGCATACTTCCGTACGGCCCCCATACGCCATTAGGGCATGGGCCGCTGTGTTCACCGCAGCTGTTACCCAACGTCACAATGGCCCATTGAGAATACCGTTCTTTGTTTTCTGGTGGTTCCAATTTATCAATAATCCTCTCTTTGACTGACCGGATTAGCTATTCAGTAGTTACGTCTAGGATCTGGCGTCACACGTCCCGCCTCGATCAAAGTTCGCCAAGCCGAATCCTTACGCGGGCATTCGTCGGTACGGCATCCGCGATGGCGTTGCATGATCTTGTGAGCTTCATCAATCCCTAGCGGATGCTCGGGGGCCTCATGGGGCCACCCATCTGGCCAGTACCTCACGTCGGCAGTACGCCGACGATCCCGCTCAGCACGCCATTCGGCCTGTACGCGGTCTACGATCGCTTGGGCCGATGTCTCGTCTGGCTCAGCCTCCCTCCACCAGTCGAATCTTGCCATGTCACTCCTGCCGTAGTCGCATCATGTGGCTTAAGCCACTTCAGTCTAGCGCTGGCTTGAGCCAGTTTCAAGACTGGCTTGGACCAGTAGTAAAGTGGGGGCATGACACACTCACCCAGGACACCGCAAGGAAGCAACACAGCCAGTCGGCAAATTGCGGCAGAACTCCGCGTCGCCATCGAGTCCGGCGAAATATCTCCCGGAGCCAAACTTCCATCCGAACGAGAGCTTGCAGCATCGCACAATGTCGCACGCAATACGGCGCGGGAAGCTATCCGCCAACTCGCAGAATCCGGTCTAGTAACTGCACAACACGGCCGTGGCGTTTTCGTTCGGAGTAGGCCAAGGCTCATGCGCTTCGGGCAAAGCCGCTATTCGAAAAAGCTTCGAGACGAAACTGGCGTCTCGCCGTTCCATGCCGAAGTTCAAGCCCAAAAACGTACCCCTAATGCATTTCTCACCGAAATCGGTCGGGTGGTACCACCCCCGCCCATTGCCGAGCGTCTCCACGTGGACCCTGATACCGAGAGCGTGGTACGACGAGAGAACTGGTATTTCGCCGACTCGGAACCGATGCAGATCGGCGTGACCTTCATACCGTGGGAGATCGCCAAGGACTCAGTACTGGGCATCAGCGACGACTTGGGACCTGGCGACCTCTACGCGCGATTCGAGGACAAGGGGCATCTCATCACCTACACCCGCGAAGAGGTCACCGCCAGAATGCCCACACCGAAGGAAGCTCAAGGTTTGATGCTGCCTGAAGGTGTGCCGGTCCTAGTTGTCCTGCATACTGGCTTGGACCAGAACCTTCACCCGTTCGAAGTCACGGAGTTCACCATGAGAGCTGATTACATGGGTCTCGACTACACGATGCGGGTTGACGACTGATGAACCCGGTCATCCGTCCGCGCGAGGGCAACGACCTGCCCCGACTTGCACAGAGCCTCGTTCGCGTCCACGCTCAAGACGGATACCCAGTCGAAGGAGTCTCCGATCCGGAGGCTTGGCTCACCCCGCCCCACGAACTCGCCGCCTGGACTGCTCTCCTCGAGGATCAGCCTATCGGACATATCGCGCTGACTCGCGCGACCGAAGATGACGATGCCGCCCAGCTGTGGCACCGGACCACAGGACGCAGCATCACCGAGCTAGCGCTCATGGTGCGCCTGTTTGTCGACCCCGAGTATCGGCGCGTTGGCGCTGGAACCCTACTCATGGCTTCTGCCTACAGGTACGCCACCACCAACGGCCTCACAGTGGCATTCGACGTGATGCTGAAAGATCGCGACGCAATCCGTCTGTACGAGAAGATGGGATGCCAGCGCATCGGCACCGTCACCCACACTCACAGCGATGACCAGGCCGAGCCCGCCGCCGTGTACGTCGCACCGAACCAACCAGCCTGACCGCGATCCCCGAGCCCGCCATCCGTCGACATGACAGCAGCAGACCAGGTACCCTTGGCGTGTCACGCGAGTGATGCTGGCGGTGGGACGCCGGAGGCGACCGACGCCCCACCTTGGTGGGTTACCTAGCCCGCAACAACCAGCGGACCAAGATGAGCGCCCCGGCGATCACGGCAGCAACCGTCAAGCAGATGCCGTAATCGACCGGGGCCTTGCTCTTCTCCCGGCGATGCTTCGCCATTCCCACCACCTCCTTCCTGGGCGCGAGTGCGTGGACCAAGTCCACCCGCCCCTCGGCCGGAGGTAACGCTCACCCTACGCCACCGCAACGACAGGAACCGTTGCAGGGCAGCAACTTCCGTCCGCTCGTTACCGAGCAGCGTGCGGTCAGAGCGTGTCAAGCCTCACCTGATGCCCGACACGCGCCTTTCGCAGTTGCTGCCGAATTTGGCTATATAGGATCAAGGGCGGCGCTGGCGCGCCGCCGCGCGCCGCGCCGCGCGGGCGACGCGCAACGCTCACTCCGCAAGCTGCACTCGCGGCACGTCGGCCCGTCGCAGCGCGCACTTGGCGACGTGGCAGAACGCCCAGGTATTCCTATCTGACCACTTCTTGCAACAACGAGGCAGTGCTGGGCACGACAGAGCCGTACCCGACTTACCTCCCGCAGTCGGATTCGTGCCGACGACTTCCGCCCTGGTCAACCGGCTGTGGTCCCGAACTGTCATCGGACACGAAGAATCCCCAACCTTCCTCATGGCCTGATGGTCTCGCTCCAGCCGAACGAGTCAAGGACCACCTTCGGTGTCCGCTACGCGGTGCCGATGGCATCCTTGACACGCCCGTCTTCCGCCGAGGGATGGCCAGTATGAGGAAGGTTGGGGGAGAGAAGTCAGGGGGGTCGGATAGACAACCTATCCTCGGAAACGCAAGCCCCCGACCGCCATCCGCGATCTGTCAGCGCCAGGCCGTCTCCAGGCCGTCAGAGGGCCGGAAACCCCCGGAACCGATGAGAACGGCCGAGAGGTATTTACCCAGCTCACAGGCATTTCTCGCGAAGTTCTCCCAGCATGGGCAAACCCGCCTGAGAGATCACCCAGATCTACGAGGGCACCAACCAGATCCAGAAGCTGGTCATGTCCCGCGCAATTCTTCGGTGAATTAATTCGACCGATCAGGTCCGTTCTTGCAGTTGTGCTTTCAGTCGCAATCGGGCGAATTGGGGCTATCTAACCGGCCGTGCGCGGAGCACTATTGATGCATGGCCGGAGTCGAGATCAACGACAGATTCGTCCGGCGCACGTTGGACAACGGACGGATCGAAGAGGTTGCGTGGCACGATCTTTCGGAGGTACGGATCATCACCACCGCGGATGGTCCGTTCGCCGACGATGTGTTCTTCGTGCTGATCGGCGCGAAGGGAAACGGCTGTGTCGTACCCCATTCGGCGGCCGACACCGCATTTCTCGTGCGATTGCAGCGACTGCCCGGTTTCGACAACGCCAAGGTGATCGAGGCGATGAGCAGCGTCACCGATCGGCAGTTTCTGGTGTGGCGGCGCGGGAGCCCGGCGCAGGGGCGCCGGGCCCTTCGCAACTAGGCCACCAGGTCGGCGTACTCGCGATGCTCGCCGATGAACTTCTCGACATACCAGCAGGTGGGAATGACGGCGAACCCGGCCGCGCGGGCGTCCTGCAGGGCGAATTCGACCACCTGCGCGGCGACGCCGCGGCCGCGGAACTCCGGGAAGGTCAGCGTGTGCTGGATATCCCGGATCTGCCGGTCGCCGTCGACGCGATCGGCGTAGTCGGCGTATCCGGCGAGGGTGTCGTCTAGATAGATCTCGTAGCGAGTGTCGGCGACATTGTGCTCGAGCCTGGTCGTCATGTGCGGTGAAACTCCTCGGTGGCGTCCGTTGTTCCTGCAGTGTCCTACAGCACCGCGCCGGGATTGAGGATGCCGTGCGGGTCGAGCGCGTCCTTGACGCGCCGGGTCAGGGCCATCACGTCGGGGCCCAGCTGATCGGGCAGCCACGCCTTCTTGAGCCGGCCCACGCCGTGCTCGCCGGTGATGGTGCCGCCCAGTGCGATGGCCAGGTCCATGATCTCACCGAATGCCCGCTGGGCCCGGGCGGACTCGTCGGCGTCGGTGGGGTCGTGCACGATCAGCGGGTGGGTGTTGCCGTCGCCGGCGTGCGCGATCACCGACACCAGGACGTCGCGGCGGGCGGCGATCTCGGCGATGCCGGTGACCAGTTCGCCCAGCCTCGGCAGCGGTACCCCGACGTCCTCGAGCAGCAGCGTCCCCTTGCGCTCCACCGCGGGGATCGCGAAACGCCGGGCCGCGGCGAACGCCTCGCCCTCCTCGGGATCCTCGGTGCTGAAAACCTCGGCGGCACCGGCGCTTTCGCACGCGGCGACGATGGCGGCGGCCTCCTCGGCGGCGTACTTCCCGGGCGCGTCCGAGCGCGCCACGAGCATGCCCGCGGCCGATCGGTCCAGGCCCATCCGCATCTCGTCCTCGACCGCGTTGATCGCGACCGAATCCATGAACTCCAGCATCGAGGGCCGCAGCCGCGCGGTGACGGCCAGGATGGCCTCGGTGGCGGCGGTGAGCGTGGTGAAGGTGGCGACGACGGTGGCCTGCGGCGGCTGCGCGGGCAGCAGCCGCAGCGTGAGTTCGGTGATGACGCCGAGGGTGCCCTCGCTGCCGACGAACAGCTTGGTCAGCGCGAGCCCGGCCGAATCCTTCAGCCGCGGCCCGCCGAGGCGCACGGCGGTGCCGTCGGCCAGCACGACCTGCATGCCGAGCACGTAGTCGGTGGTGACGCCGTACTTCACGCAGCACAGCCCGCCGGCGTTGGTGGCGGCGTTGCCCCCGATCGAGCAGATCTCGAACGACGACGGATCCGGGGGATACCACAGCCCGTGCTCGGCCACGGCCCGCTTCACTTCGGCGTTCAACAGGCCCGGCTGCACGACCACGGTGCGGGTCACGGGGTCGACGGTGATCTCGCGCATGCGCTCGGTGCTCAGCAGCAGCGCCCCGTCCTGCGCGGTGGCGCCGCCGGACAGGCCCGTGCCCGCACCGCGCGGAACGACCGCGACCCGGTGCTCGTCGGCCCACGCCAGGACCGTCGCGACCTGCTCGGTGGTGGTGGGCCGCACCAGCGCCAGCGGCGTTCCGGCGTCGGGATCCAGGGCCCGGTCCTGCCGATATCCGGCGAGAATATCGGGATCGGTGACCACCGTGCCCGCGGGCAGCAGGGTGGCTAGCGCATTCACATCCACACTCCCGAAACTAGTACGCTCGCCCGGTGTCCGATGCCAAGCTAGAGATCCAGATGCTGCACGACCGGGTCATGGTGCGCGTGTCCGAGGAGCCCGGGGAGCGGCGCAGCAGTGGCGGCATTCTGATTCCGGCGACCGCGCAGGTGGCCAAGCGCCTCACCTGGGGCGAGGTATGCGGCGTGGGCTCGCACGTGCGCAGCGTGGGCGTGGGCGATCGCGTCCTGTTCAGTGCCGAGGACCAGTTCGAGGTGGAGGTCCGGGGCCAGGCCTACCTGGTCCTGCGCGAACGCGACCTGCACGCCGTCGCCAGCGAGCGCCCCGAACACGGCACGGGCCTGTACCTCTAGGCCCGTTCGCACAGCACCTCGACCCGATCGCCGTCGACGACGACCGCGTCGTCGTCGGTGAGGGCCCAGTGCGGTACGCCTTCGGCGCGATAGCGTTCGGCGAGGCGGGTGCAGTCTCCGGTGGGGTCGGTGTCCGGGGAGTGCACGTGCGGGACGATGCGGTGGTCGACCAAAGCCAGTCCGTCCCACCGGGGCTCGATGCCGCAGGCGGGGTGGACCTCGGCCGGGTCGTCGACCTTCTCGATGCCGTGCAGGTCCGGCGTGAGCAGGCAGGCGCCGGCGCTGTAGCCCGCGTAGACCAGCGCATCCTCGGCCAGTAGCCTGCCGATCACGAGATCCGCTGCGCTGCGGGCGAATTGGGCGCGCAGCACGAAGGTGTTGCCGCCGCGCACCCACAGCAGGGGGAACCTCCGCAGGGCTTGTTCCAATTCGGCGGTGCGGCCGATGTATTCGCGCAGATCGAGCACCTCGGGCCGAAAGCCCAAGCGGCGCAAGGGCGTCAGATCGCTCGTCACCGCGCCGCTCCACATCGCGGGCCAGGCATCGCAGGCGTTCGGGATCACGGCGACGCGGCCCGGCGTGCCGATCAGACCGGCGAGCCGGTCGTAGTGCGCGCCGAAACGATAGCTGGACAGGAACAGTCGCATCGGGCTCAGATGGTGAAGGCGAGGTTGCGGACCAGCCGGTCGCCCAGCTCCGTATCGCCGGTGACCGTGAACTCGCCGGTGTGCGCGTCGGCGGTGGTCCGGCCGCCGCGCAGCCGGGCGAACAGGCCGGACGGCAGCTCGAGCGTCACGGTCGCGGGGCCGTCCAGGGCATCGACCAGTGCGGCGCGCCCGTCCACCACGATGTGCAGGTGCCGCGCCACGGGACCGGTCAGCGCGATCGTGAGGCGCGAGCCGTCCGGCGCCTGCGCCTGTTTGACCACCGCGCGCCCGATGGTGGGTGTGATCTCGGCGAAGGCGATCTCGGCCCGCGGCCCGCCCTCGTCGACGGTGACGCCGAGCCCGTCGGCGATATCGAGTTCGTGCATCCAGCAGTCGAACAGGCGCACCTGCATGAAGCGGGCGTAGGGCACGAGACCGACCGGCGATTCGGTCGGCGCCAGCCACTCGTCGTCGGACATGGCCGCCAGCGCCTTGCGGCGCCGATCGGTGACCTCCCGGAACTGCGCCAGCAGCTCGGCACCGGACAGCCCGCGCCGCGCCTCGATCTCCATCTCGTTGAGCGCGCCGATCTCGTTGCGCACGTGCGCGAAGGCCCGCACATCGGCATCGACCTGGGGTGTCGGCTCGCCCAGCAGCATCGATTCGGTGCCGATGACGTGCGCGATCACGTCGAACACCGTCCACCCGGGCAGCCGCGTCGGTGTGCGCCACCCGGTCTCGTCCAGCTCGCCGGTCAGCCGCGCCAGCTCGTCCCACTGGTCGGACAGCGCCTTGGTGAGTGTGGCGCGGTCGAACGACGGTGTACTCATGCGTGTGATTCCCTCTCCTCGTTGTCGAGCCGGTCCAGCCCGGCGCGGATGGCCGCCGCGGTCGCCGCGGGTTCGTGCGGGCGGCGCAGGACGAAACCGCGGGCGAAGGTGAACAGATCGCCGCGCTGTCGCGGCACCACGTGCAGGTGCACGTGCTGCACGGTCTGGAAGGCCGACTTCCCGTCGTTGAGCACCAGATTCGCGCCGTCGGCGCCGAGATCGCTGCGCCGCAGCGCCTTGGCGAGGCGATGGCCCAGCCCGAAGGTCCGCGCGCCGAGCTCGTGGTCGAGATCGTCGAGGTCGGTGGCGTGTTGCTTGGGGATCACCAGGGTGTGCCCGCGGGTGATGGGCCGGATGTCCAGGAACGCGCACAGGGTCTCGTCCTCGAAGACCTTGGTCGCGGGCGCGGTACCCGCGACGATCCCGCAGAATATGCAGCCACTCACGAACCAGACATTACGGCGTACGAGGGATCGGTGATACCCCTGCCGCCCGGGCGGGAATCTCACCCGGCCGTGTGACGTTGATCTCGGCTACGCTCACCGCGAGCCAGGTACAGTTGCCAAGATTCTCACGAACCTACTGCGAAGTAAGTTAGGGATCGCCGGACCGGTTACAGCGGCCCACCATGGATACGGGGGCCGCTGCCACCATGAGTAAGGAAGTTGACCAGTGGAGACAACGCAAAGCGCAGACGCGGACGCGCCGCGCGGGACGTCTGTCGGAGTCGTGCGCGAGACCAACGCGGGCGAACGACGCGTCGCGTTGGTGCCGAAGATCATTCCCACCCTGTCGAAGCAGGGGGTGCAGGTGATCGTCGAGTCCGGGGCCGGGCTGGGCGCGCTGATCCCCGACGAGGCCTATGTCGAGGCGGGCGCCACCCTGGGCGATCCGTGGTCGGCGGATGTGGTCGTGAAGGTCGCGCCGCCCAACGATGCCGAGATCGCCAAGCTGTCGAAGGGCCGGACGCTGATCGGGTTCCTCGCGCCCCGCAACGCCGACAACAAGATCGGCGCCCTGAAGGACGCCGGGGTACAAGCCTTTGCGGTGGAGGCGATTCCGCGGATCTCGCGGGCACAGGTGATGGATGCGCTGTCCTCGCAGGCCAATGTGTCCGGATACAAGGCGGTGCTGCTGGCGGCGTCGGAGTCCACGCGGTTCTTCCCGATGCTGACCACGGCCGCGGGCACGGTGAAGCCGGCGACGGTGCTGGTGCTCGGTGTCGGTGTCGCCGGTCTGCAGGCGCTGGCCACGGCCAAGCGGCTGGGCGCGCGCACCACCGGCTACGACGTGCGACCCGAGGTGGCCGACCAGGTGCGCTCGGTCGGTGCGCAGTGGCTGGACCTGGGCATCGATGCCGCCGGTGAGGGCGGGTACGCGCGCGAGCTCACCGAGGACGAAAAGGCCCGGCAGCAGCAGGCTTTGGAGGATGCCATCAAGGGCTTCGACGTCGTGATCACCACGGCGCTGGTGCCCGGACGGCCCGCGCCGCGGCTGGTGACCGCCGCCGCCGTGGAGGGCATGAAGCCCGGCAGCGTGATCGTGGACCTGGCCGGGGAGACCGGCGGCAACTGCGAGCTGACCGAGCCGGGCGAGACGGTGGTGAAGCACCAGGTGACCATCGCGTCGCCGCTGAACCTGCCCGCGACCATGCCCGAGCACGCGTCGGAGCTGTACTCGAAAAACATTGCCGCCCTGCTGGATCTGATGGTGACCGACGGCAAGTTCGCCCCCGATTTCGATGATCAGGTACTGGCGGATTCGTGCGTCACCCGCGAGGCGGAGAAGGAGCCGAGCTGATGTACACCGAACTGCTGGCCAATATCGCGATTCTGGTGCTGTCCGGGTTCGTCGGCTTCGCCGTCATCTCGAAGGTGCCCAACACCCTGCACACCCCGCTGATGTCGGGTACCAACGCCATTCACGGCATCGTGGTGCTGGGCGCGCTGGTGACGCTGGGCCGCATCGAGGATCCGTCGATCGCGACGCAGATCATCCTGTTCGTCGCCGTCGTCTTCGGAACCCTCAATGTCATCGGCGGTTTCGTGGTGACCGACCGGATGCTGGGCATGTTCAAGGGCAAGAAGCCCGGCGCGGTCGAGAAGGCGGGGAAGTAACCCATGGACAATCTCGTCAATATCCTCTACATCGTCTCCTTCGCGCTGTTCATCTACGGCCTGATGGGCCTGACGGGCCCGAAGACGGCGGTGCGCGGCAACTGGATCGCCGCGGTCGGCATGGGTATCGCGGTGGTCGCGACCTTCATCGCCGTGCGCGACACCACCAACTGGATCCTGATCATCGCCGGTCTGGTTGTCGGTGTGGCACTGGGCGTTCCGCCCGCGAAGTTCACCAAGATGACCGCGATGCCGCAGCTGGTGGCCGCGTTCAACGGTGTCGGCGGCGGCACGGTCGCCCTCATCGCGTGGTCGGAATTCCTGAATACGCAAGGGTTTTCGCGCATCCACGAGGAGCCGACGGTCCACATCGTGATCGGCTCGCTGTTCGCGGCGATCATCGGATCGGTGTCGTTCTGGGGCTCGCTGATCGCGTTCGGCAAGCTGCAGGAGATCCTGCCCGGCCGCCCGATCGGCGTCGGCAGGCTGCAGCAGCCGCTGAATCTGCTGCTGCTGGCCGGATCCATCGCCGTCGCGGTGGTCATCGGTATCGGCGCCGCCGGTGACGGGGTGCCGGGCTGGTGGATGGTGCTGCTGCTGGTCCTGGCCGCGGTGCTCGGGCTGATGGTGGTGCTGCCGATCGGTGGCGCCGATATGCCGGTGGTCATCTCGCTGCTCAACGCGCTGACCGGATTGTCCGCCGCGGCAGCCGGTCTGGCGCTGAACAACACCGCGATGATCGTCGCGGGCATGATCGTCGGCGCCTCGGGCTCGATCCTGACCAACCTGATGGCCAAGGCGATGAACCGGTCCATTCCGGCGATCGTCGCGGGCGGATTCGGTGGCGGCGGAACGGCTCCCGGCGCCGGTGGCGGCGAGCAGAAGCAGGCCAAAGCCACCAGCGCGGCCGACGCCGCGATCCAGATGGCCTACGCCAACCAGGTCATCGTCGTCCCCGGGTACGGCATGGCCGTCGCCCAGGCCCAGCACGCGGTCAAGGAGATGGCAAACCTGTTGGAGGCCAAGGGCGTCGAGGTCAAGTACGCCATCCATCCGGTCGCCGGTCGCATGCCCGGTCACATGAACGTGCTGCTCGCCGAGGCCGAGGTGTCCTACGACGCGCTCAAGGAAATGGACGACATCAACGGCGAATTCGGCCGCACCGACGTGGCTCTGGTGATCGGCGCGAACGACGTCACCAATCCGGCCGCCCGCGAGGACTCCTCCAGTCCCATCTACGGCATGCCGGTGCTGAACGTCGACCAGGCGAAATCGGTGATCGTGCTGAAGCGTTCGATGAACTCCGGCTTCGCGGGCATCGACAATCCGCTGTTCTACGCCGATCACACCTCGATGCTGTTCGGCGACGCGAAGAAGTCGGTCGGCGCGGTGACCGAGGAACTCAAGGCGCTGTAGGGATTCGCTCGAGGTAGCCGCGACGGCCCGCACTCCCGGACACAGGGGTGCGGGCCGTCACGGCGTGATTCGCGAAACCAGAAGGCGGCGCACCAGGTCGGCGTCGCCGTCGATGGTGACCGACGACGGGTCGGCGCGGCCCCAGAACATCAGCAGCAGCTCCTCCGCCGTGCCGTGGATGGCGGCGGCGGCCTCGGGCTGGGGACCGGTCGGTGCGGGGCCCACCGCCTCGTACTGCGGTGGCTCGGCCGAGCCGGTGGGCACCAGGATCCATCGGGCGTCCCGGTCGGTGCACGAGACCGCGACCGGCGCAGCGAGATCGACGGGCGGCACCTGCCAGGCGTGCCTGCGATAGACCCACACGTCGAAGATCTCCGACAGGCCGTCGACGGCGAGGTCGGCGTCGTAGCTGGTGATCGCGTCCTGCGCCTGCCGGGCGTCGACGACGTGCATGGTGAGCTCGTGGCACTGCCGCCGCGACCAGAACCCGGCGGTGCGATCGGACGGCTGCATCGTCCACACCGGCGTCGCCGGATCGGTCGACTCCAGCACCTTCAGCAGATCGTCGAAGCAGCGGCGGTACCAGGCGGCAAGATCCTCGTCCGGTGCGGGCGGCGTGGCGACGTACCGCCGTCCGTGCTCCGGGTCGGTGACGACGGCGCGCGCCCACTGGTGCACCTCGCCGAGGTGCACCACGAGATCGCGGAGCGTCCAGCCCGGGCAGGCGGGAACGACCGCGTCCAATGGCCCCGTCTGCGTCGCCGCGACCATCGAGTCGGCCGCCTGCTGCAGCCGCTCCTGATATTCGCCCGGCGAAAGTAGCCCGTTGGGAAAGTCGGTCATGATCACCATCATGCCGACCCGAACCCCGGTCGCGCGATCCGGTTCGTGCGCTCGGTTCGTGACACCGTGCCGCCGGTCGAGTCGGCGTTGTCCCGGTGAGTGCCCACGCCGCGTATTACGCTGGGCGAATATGGAATTCCCCGCGTCGGGGGTTGGCTCGCCGCGGTGACCGAGAGGGGCCGGAATGACATTGCGCGAGAAGTTCGCCTCGCCCACGGCCGTGGATGGTGCGCTGGTCTACGGCGTGCCACACGAGACGCCGGACGGATCGACGGTCATCACCGTCACCGGATCCGGCGGCCTGCTGCGACCCGGCCCGCAGCCGGTCGGGATATTCGTGATCCGCGAGGGGGAGGTGACGTGGAAGCCCGCCCTCGACGAGGGCCGGATAGCCCTGGTCGCGGTGACGACGGGCCTGCTGTCGGCTGCCTTTCTCACCCTCGCGATCCTGCGCCGCCCGCCGTGGCCCGAACTGTCGTTCCACAAAACCGAAACCGCCTGACGGCGGCTCAGCGGTACCCGCGCTCCCGGGCCTCCACCGCATCCTTGGCCTGCTTCAGCGACGCCGCGGGGCGCGGCGATTTCGCGCCCCGCGCCGGGTCATGCGGACTTCAGGGTTCCGCCGTCGATGACGTAGTCGGCGCCGAGGATATTGGCGGCCTTCGGCGAGGCCAGGAAGGCGACCAGCGCCGCGATCTCCTCCGGCTCGGAGATCCGGCCGGAGGCCGCGCCGAACTGCTCGGCGGCGTTCGCCAACAGTGCCTCGTGCGAAATGCCCTGGGCCTCGGCGAGTTTCGCCCCGAATCCCTGCGGATCGCGCCACAGTGGCGTGCCGACCACGCCCGGCGACACGGTGTTGACGCGCACACCCCGCGGCCCGAACTCCTCGCTGAGCCGCTTGCCGAGCGAGGTGAGCGCGGCCTTGGCCTCGCTGTAGCCCACCGGCCCGACCGCCGGGATCCGCGAGTTGATGGAGGAGACGTTCACGACCGCCCCGCGACGCTCCAGCAGGCTCGGCAGTGCCGCTCGCGTGACCCGGACGGCGCTGAACAGGTTGAGATCGAACAGATTTCGCCACTGGTCGTCGGTGATGTCCAGGAATCCGCCGAGCCCCAGGCGATCCGCGTCCCCGCCGCCGACATTGTTCACGAGGATGTCGATGCCGCCCAGCTCGGCCAGCGCGGCCTCCACCGCGGCGGTGGCGCCCGCGGCCGTGCCCAGGTCGGCGGAAACGGCTGCGACGCTGGCCTTTTCGAGCTCCGGAGTGGGCGTGCGGGCGGCACCCACCACGCGCACGCCTTCGGCGGTCAGCTCCTGCGCGACGGCCAGTCCGATGCCCCGGCTGGCGCCGGTGACGAGGGCGGTCTTGCCGGTCAGTGCGAGATCCATGAGACTTCCTTTCTTGAACTACAGGTCAAAAACTAGGGCAGCAAAAGGCGCCGCGGGAGGTAGTGCGGTCAGAGGGTGGACAACGCCGTGTCGATGATCTTGTGCAGGGCGCGGGCGTCGTAGGTCTTGGCCATGACGCGCAGGCCCGCAATGGTATTCATCAGAAACTCCGCCGCCGCCTGCGGATCGGTGCCCCGATCCACATCGCCGTCGCGGCGGCCCTGGTCGATTCGGGCCGCCATCGCGGCGACGGTGTGATCCTGCATGGCCCGCAGGGCGCGGGTGATCTCCGGATCCTGCGCCGCGAACTCCGTCGCGGTGTTGACCGCCAGGCAGCCGCGCCGGACCGGCTCGGTCGTATCGGTGTCCACGAGGTGGTGAAGGAAGGCGCGCACGCAGTCGCGGGCGGTCCCGGGCCGGGACATGAAATCGGCGACCAGTTCCGTCCCCATCCGGTCGTAGCGGTTCAGGACCCGATCGAACAGCTCTCGCTTGCTGCCGAAGGTGTTGTACAGGCTGCCTTTTCCGATGCCGGTGCACTCGGCCAGCTGCGCCGGCGAGGTGTTGGCGTAGCCGTGGGTCCAGAAGGCGTCCATGGCCAGCTCGATCACCCTCTCCGGTTCGAAGTTGCGCGGCCTGGCCATGCCGCAGACGCTACGTGTTTTTGTCCTCAAGGTCAAGAATTGGGATTTCCGCTACTCCGTGGCCGTGATCCGAGCGAACCAGGCGCACAGCACGACCAGCACCAGCGGGAAGATCAGCGCCGTGGTCAGCGACGTGGGCTTGGACAGCCAGCCGATGACCGACGGACCGGCCAGGAAGCCGAGATAGCCGAGGCCGAACACCCGCGACATGTCGGTGGCGGCCGTGGCGGTACCGAGATTGCCCGCGGCGCTGAAGATCTGGGGCACGCCGCCCGCGAGACCGATGCCGAGCAGCGCCCAGCCGAACAGGGTCAGCGGGATCCACATCGAGGTGATGATGAGCACCAGACCGAGCGCGGCGAGCAGCGAACCCCAGCGGACCACCGCGACCGGGCCGAAGCGGCCGCTGACCCGGTCGGCGCCGAAACGCCCCACGGTCATCGTGGTGGAGAAGGCGCCGAAGGCCAGTGCCGCGGTGGCCTCGTTCGCGCCGAGATGCTCGCGCAGTTGCAGCGCGCTCCAGTCGTTGGCGACGCCCTCGGTCATCAGCAGGGCGAACGCGATCGCGGCCAGGGCGAAGACCTTGCGCGAGGATGAGCGCGGTCGCTCGGCTTTCTCCGTGGGCGACCCGTCGGCGGCCGTCTCGGCGTCGGCCGCAACGGCCGCGGCGGTCGAATCTTCGACCCGAGGCAGCAGGCGGGGCACACTGGCGGCCGCGACGGCGAGGCCGCATGCCGCGGCGACCGAGAGCGTCGTCAGGAGACTCCACCCGATGTGCATGGCCGCCGCACCGGCCAGCGATCCGGCCAGGCCGCCGCAGGAGAACAGCGCGTGGAACGCCGACATGATCGGCCGTGGATACTCCCGCTCGACCAGCACCGCCTGGGCGTTCATCGACACGTCCATGGCGCCGTTGCCGAATCCGAAGACGATCAGCGCGACGACGAGTTGCAGCGGGCCGGTCGCCAATCCGGGTCCGAGTATCGACAGCGACAGCCAACAGGCCGCCGCCGCGACCAGTGTGCGGCTGCCGAACCTGTCGGCCAGCGGCCCGGCCGCCTGCATCCCGGCGATGGCACTGACCGCCATGAGCAGGATGAATATGCCCAGCGTGGCATGGGACACCCCGGTGCGACCCGTGATCGCCGGGATGTGCACCACCCACATGGAGGCCACGAAACCGTTGAGCCCGAACACCGCGAACACCGCGGCGCGTGCCCTCCGGACCGGGGGAGCGAGCGTCGAAGCAGCCATTGATCCGACGGTACCGGTGCCGGGCACCGGTAGCTCCCCGACCGCGGCGCCGTTGCCGTGGTGCCAGGTACCGAATCTTGTCCGGTTTCAACCGGTTTCGACTCGATTCTATTCCGGGGCACCGACAAGTTCCGGCGCCCGGAAACGGGCTTGAGAAGGCGGTGGCCATCTGCGAGAGTTTGGGGGTGGACCCGCTGGAAAGCCTGCTCGAGGGGCCGCGGGCGCGCGGTGCGTTCGTCATGCGCTCGCTGCTCGATCCGCCCTGGTCACTGCGGATTCGCGACGAATCGCCGCTGACCGTGGTGGCGGTGGTGCGCGGCAGCGGCTGGATCGTCCCCGACGGCGGTGTCGCGGCCCGGCACGTGCGGGAGGGCGATGTGGCGATCATTCGCGGCCCGGAGCACTACACCTTCGCCGACGATCCGGCGACCGAGCCGCAGGTGTACATCGATCCCGGGCAGATCACCACGACGCCGGAGGGCGAGGTGCTGTGCGAGACATGGAGTCTCGGCGTGCGTGGCTGGGGCACCGATCCCGACGCCGCCACCATGCTCGTCACCGGCACCTACGAACAGGAGAGCGCGGCGAGCCGGCGGCTGCTGCGGGCGCTGCCGCCGCGGATCGTGCTGCCCGGCAGCGAACTCGACAGCCCGATCCTCGATCTGCTGGTCGCGGAGAGCGCGAAGGACCGGCCCGCGCAGGGTGCCATGCTCGACCGCCTGCTCGACCTGCTGCTGATCGCCACGCTGCGCGCCTGGTTCTCCCGCAACGACGCCCCGGCCTGGTACCACGCCTACGCGGATCCGCTGGTGGGCAGGGCCCTGCGCCTGCTGCAGCACAATCCGGCGCACCAGTGGACGGTGGCGTCGCTGGCCACCGAGGTCGGCGTGTCACGGGCGGCGCTGGCCCGCCGGTTCACCGATCTGGTCGGCGAGCCCCCGATGGCGTTCCTCACCGATTGGCGCCTGGCCCTGGCCGCCGATCTGCTACACGACTCAGACGCGACGGTCGAGGCCATCGCCCGCCGCGTCGGATACGGCAGCGCCTTCGCGTTGAGCACCGCGTTCAAACGGCACTTCGGTGTCAGCCCCCGCGAACACCGCATGTCCTCGACGGCGGCGGACCGGGGTCTGGCTGTGGCATCGCAGGCCGGTTCCTGACCGGACCCGCAGGTGGTCGCCTCGTTGTGCCGCGGTCCGCGGCGCGTGACTATTGTCGGCCGGGTGACGACGCAGCAGGACTACCCGGTGCTCTGGCCGATGCCGACCCGGTGGGCGGACAACGACCACTACGGACACGTCAACAACGTGACCTACTACTCGTACTTCGACACCGCGGTCAACGGCTGGCTGATGGAGGCGACCGGGACCGACATCCGGGAATTGCCCGCCATCGGGGTGGTCGCGCAGACCTCCTGCCAGTTCCTCGGCTCGCTCAGCTTCCCGGACCGGCTGCGCGTCGGCCTGCGCATCGCCCGGCTCGGCCGCACCAGCATCACCTACGACCTCGCCATCTTCCGCGAGGACGGCGATGCCCTCGAGCTGGCGGCCACGGGCACGTTCGTGCACGTCTACGTCGACGACGAGACCCGCAAACCGGTCGAGATCCCGGACGTGATCCGCAGCGCCGCAGCGGCTCTGGTGACCGACTGAGGGGTCAGATCCGGCCCAGCAGGGTCAGCGGGTCCTCCAGCAGCGACGCGACCGTGGCCAGGAAACGGGCGCCCAGTTCGCCGTCGATCATGCGGTGATCGAAGCTCAGCCCCAGGGTCGTGACCCAGCGGACGGCCAGCTCGTCGCGATATACCCACGGCTGCTTGCGAATCGAGCCCAGGCACAGGATCGCGCCCTCGCCCGGATTGACCAGCGGCACGCCGGTGTCGACGCCGAAGACGCCGACATTGGTGATGGTGAACGTCCCGCCGCGCAGGTCCGTCGGCGCCGCGCGGCCGGAGCGGGCGACATCGGCGAGCCAGCCGATCTCCCGGCACAGTTCGCGCAGGCTCAGCGTCTGCGCCTCCTTGACGGTGGGGACCAGCAGCCCGCGGTCGGTGGCCACGGCGATGCCCAGATTGACGTAGTGCCGGGTGACGATCTCCTTGCGCTCCTCGTCCCAGGCCGAATTGATGTCCGGGAACTCCGCCATCGCGGCCAGCGTCGCCTTGGCGACCAGCGCCAGCGGCGTCAGCGTGAGCCCGGCGAAGGACTCGGTGCTGCGCAGATGGTCGAGCAGCTCCATCGAGGCCGTGAAGTCCATGGTGACGAACGCGCTGGCCTGCGGGATGGTGCGGGCGCTGGTCACCATGGCGGCGGCGGTGCGTTTGCGCACCCCGGAGACCGGCGTGCGGGTCTCGCGCGCGGACGGGACGGCGCGGATGATGCCGCCGTCGGGGCGCATCGTCGGCACCGGCGGCGCGCTCGGGCGTGGCGCGTCGTCGTCCTCGTCCGGGGTCGCGCGGTTCGGCGGCTGCGATACCGGGACCGCGTGCCGGACGTCGTCGACGGTGACGGCGCCGCCCGGGCCCGACCCGGCGACGAAGGCGATATTGATCCCGAGTTCGCGGGCCAGCTTGCGGGCGGCCGGGGTCGCGGGCGGGCGGCTGGGCAGCTCCGGGTAGGTCGCCGTGGATTCCGCCGGGTCGGCCGCGGAATCCGGCTGCGCCGCAACGAGCTTCGCGGCCGGGCGGGTGCGGCGCGAGGTCGCCTCGCCCTCCGGGCCGTAACCAACCAGGACCGACTGCCGTGCATCGGTCGGCGCGTCCGGCCGCTGCGGCGGGGCGACCGCGAACTCGGTGGCGACGCGAATGAGGGGCGCGCCCACCGGCACGGTGTCACCGGGCTGGGCCAGTAGCTCCAGCACCTTGCCGGAGAACGGGCAGGGCAGCTCCACCTGCGCCTTGGCGGTCTCCACCTCGGCGATGGCCTGATTCAGCTCCACCTGATCGCCGACGGCCACCGCCCACGAGACCAGTTCGGCCTCGGTCAGTCCCTCGCCGAGATCGGGGAGCCGGAACTCCAGCACATGGTTCTGGTCATCGTCTGCAACCGGGTCTTCCAACGGGCACCTTCTGTCTGAACGGGCTGGTCAGGCGGCAAGCGTGCGGTCGACCGCGGCCAAGATGCGGTCGGGGTCGGGCAGGTGGTGCCGTTCGAGCTTAGCCGGGGGGTAGGGGATGTCGAAGCCACCGACCCGCAGAACCGGTGCCTCCAGGTAGTAGAAGCACCGTTCGGTGATGCGGGCGGCGATCTCGGCGCCCAGTCCGGCGAAGATCGGTGCCTCGTGCGCGACGATCAGGCGGCCGGTGCGGCGCACCGACTCCTCGACCGTGTCGAAATCGATCGGCGACAGGCTGCGCAGATCGATCACCTCCAGCGAATGCCCCTCGCCCGCGGCGATTTCCGCCGCCGTCAGCGCCGTGCGCACCATGCCGCCGTAGGCGACCACCGTGGCATCGTCGCCGTCGCGGCGGATCCGGGCGCGATCCAGCGGGAACGGGTCGTCGTCGAGGGCCGTGAAATCGACATCGGCCTTGTCCCAGTAGCGGCGCTTGGGCTCGAA
Organism: Nocardia wallacei; assembly: GCF_029869545.1. Classification (GTDB taxonomy): domain Bacteria; phylum Actinomycetota; class Actinomycetes; order Mycobacteriales; family Mycobacteriaceae; genus Nocardia; species Nocardia wallacei_A. The sequence continues at coordinate 30,041 of NZ_JARWQD010000344.1, forward strand.
GAAGATCACCGGATCGTCGAGCGAGATCGCCTGGCGGATCATCAGATACGCGTCGGCCGGATCGCTCGGCGCCACCACCCGCAGCCCGGCGGTGTGCGCGAAGTACGCCTCCGGCGACTCGGAATGGTGTTCCACCGAGCCGATGCCGCCGCCGCACGGAATGCGGATCGTCAAGGGCGCGAACACCTTTCCCTGGGTGCGGTAGTGGATCTTGGCGACCTGGGAGACGATCTGGTCGAAGGCCGGGTAGACGAAGCCGTCGAACTGGATCTCGCAGACCGGCCGGTAGCCGCGCAGTGCCATGCCGAACGCCGTTCCGATGATGCCGGATTCGGCGAGCGGGGTGTCGATGACGCGGTTGTTGCCGAAGTCCTTCTGCAGCGTGTCGGTCACCCGGAAGACCCCGCCGAGCCTTCCGATGTCCTCGCCCATCAGCACGACCTTCGGATCGTCCTCGAGGGCTCGGCGCAGTCCGGTGTTCAGGGCGCCCGCGAAGGTGGTGATCATGACCGCACTCCTTCCGCGTCGGCGAGATAGTCGGCGTATTGCCGCCGCTCCTCCTCGATCAGTGGATGCCGGGTGGTGTAGACGTGTTCGAACAGCTGTGCCGGATCCGGGTCGGGCATATCGATGGTCGCGGCGCGCAGCAGGCCGCCGACCGCGTCGGAGCGGTCCCGCACTCGTAGCTCGAAATCGCTGTCCCACAGGTCTTCTCGCTCCAGTAGCCGTTTCATCCGATCGATCGGGTCGCGGCGCTGCCAGACCTCGTTCTCGGCGGCCGAGCGGTAGCGGGTGGGGTCGTCGGCGGTGGTGTGCGGGCCCATGCGATAGGTGATGGCCTCGACGAACGAGGGGCCGCCGCCGGTGCGGGCGCGCGCGACCGCCTGCCGGGTCATCGCCAGCACGGCCAGCACGTCGTTGCCGTCCACCTGCACACCCGGGATGCCGTAGCCGTAGGCGCGGCGCACGATCGGCGTCGGGCTCTGCACGCGCACCGGCTCGCTGATGGCCCACTGGTTGTTCATGCAGAAGAACACCACCGGCGCGCTCCACGACGCGGCGAAACCGAGCGCCTCGGCCATATCGCCCTGGCTGGTGGCGCCGTCGCCGAAGTAGGTGAGCACCGCGATCTCGGCGCCGTCCAGGTGGGCGGCGTAGGCGTAACCGGTCGCGTGCAGGCCCTGCGCGCCCACCACGATGGCGGGATTGGTCATGTTGATATCGGCCGGGTCCCAGCAGTAGTGGGCGGCGCCGCGCCACAGCCGGGTGATCCGGCCCGGGTCGACGCCGCGGCAATAGGCCACGCCCGCCTCGCGGTAGCTGCAGAACACGTAGTCGTCGGCGTGCAGGGCGTGCGCGGAGCCGACCTGGGCGGCCTCCTGGCCCAGCAGGGGCGGCCACAGGCCCAGCTGGCCCTGGCGTTGCAGCGCGGTCGCCTCCGCATCGATGCGGCGGGCGACCACCATGTCCTCGTACAACTGCCGCAATCGGTCGGGTCCGACATCGGATACCAGCGCCGCGTGCTCGCGGTCGAGTACGCGGCGGCCGTCCGGCTGGACCAACTGCACCGGGTAGGTGATCGGGTCGGCCATAACCCTCGCCTCCTGTCCGTCGCTGCGCCGGGGTCTCCGTCCTCGCGACGTAAGAGAGTGTGCTATATCACACAGCATCCACGATTGGGCGACCTGCGCAAGTATGGACACGCCAAGTGGGCAGAATGCGCGGGTTCGGTGCCTTCGGTGCGGGCATACTGCCTCGAGTGATCAGGTTCGTCGGTGCCGCTGCGACATCCGTTGCCCGGAGGCGCCGATCGCCCCCGGTTTTCCGTGGCTCGATCATGGCCGCTGGGCGACCTGCGCAGGATTCGCGTGGTGAATTGGGCAGTATGCTCGCGTTCACGGTGTGACGGCTGCCATACTGCCTTGCATGTCTAGTGGAGAGCCCGCCGGAGCCGTCGTCGATGCCACCGACGCGCGACTGCTGCTGGAACTGATCGCCAATCCCCGCGCCACCGGGGTGGAGCTGGCCACCCGGCTGGGGCTGTCGCGCAATACGGTGCAGGCGCGGCTGTCCCGCTGGGAGGCGGGTGGCGTGCTGGCCAGCTTCGAGCGCCGCGTCGATCCCCGGGCCCTCGGCTATCCGCTGGCCGCCTTCGTGGCGGTCGTGGTCGACCAGCACACGCTGGATTCGGTGGTGGACGAGCTGGCCGAGGTGCCGGAGGTGACCGAGGTGTGCGGCATGACCGGGCCCACCGACCTCACCGTGCGGGTGGTGGCCCGCGACGCCGACGACCTCTACCGCATCGCCGGGCAGATCCTGAAGATTCCGGGCGTGGACCGCACCAATATGGCCCTGGTGATGCGCCAGCTCGTCGGCCCGCGCACGGGCCCGCTGCTGCGGCGGCTGGCGGTCCCGAACGGCGTTGCGCCGCGCCAGGATTCGGCCCGCGCCAACCGCGCGCTCGGACTCGCACCCCGCCCCCGCTGAGCCGTCGTTCCGGGGGTATCGGGCCGATGCGCGACAGGCCGCTGTCGGCCGCCCGGATGTCGAACCGATACGGCAGGGCAAACTCAGGCCAGTTTCGAGGGATTGGCTCCTGACTGGACTGGTCGGCGTTGGCGACCATGGCTCGGTGACTGCCACCGCTGAGACCGAATCGAATGTTGCCGCCGAATCCGATGTGGGCCCGCTGCATGCCGTGGGTGCCGGGGTGGTCACGGCGCTGGTGGGGTTCACCAGCTCGTTCGCGGTGGTGCTGGCGGGATTGCGGGGTGTGGGGGCGACGCCCGCGCAGGCGGCGTCGGGCCTGCTGGCCGTGTGCGTGACGCAGGCGGTGGGGATCGTGCTGCTGAGCCGCCGGTACCGGATGCCGATCACACTGGCCTGGTCGACCCCGGGTGCCGCGCTGCTGGCGAGCACCGGGGCGATCGCCGGTGGCTGGCCCGCGGCGGTCGGGGCGTTCGTGGTGACCGGAGTGCTGGTCGTCCTCACCGGCTTCTGGCAGCGGCTCGGTCGGCTGATCGCGGCCATTCCGGCCGAGATCGCGCAGGCGATGCTGGCCGGGGTGCTGCTGCCGCTGTGCCTGGCCCCCATGCACGCGCTGACCACCAGCCCCGCCGTGGTGCTCCCCGTGCTGGTGGTGTGGCTGGTGCTGCAGCGCTTCGCGCCGCGCTGGGCGATTCTGGCGGCCTTCGCGACGGCCGCGGTCGGCGCCGGTGTCGACATCGCCGTCACCCATCGCCGCCTGGATCTCGCGACCATGCTGCCGCGGGTGGAATGGACTGTGCCGCACTGGAGTTGGCAGGCTTTGATCGGTGTGGCCGTGCCGCTGTACATCGTCACGATGGCCGCGCAGAACATTCCGGGGACGGCGGTGATGAGCTCGTTCGGCTACCGGGTGCCGTGGCGCGCGGCCATGAGCACGACCGGGCTGGGCACGATCGCGGGGGCGTTCGCGGGCGGGCACGCGATCAATCTCGCGGCGGTCAGCGCGGCGCTGGCGGCGGCGCCGGAGGCGCACCCGGATCCGCGGCGGCGCTGGATCGCCGGGTTCAGCGCGGGGTGGACGTATCTGGTGCTGGCGCTCGCCTCGGGCGCGCTGGTGGCCCTGGTGGCCGCGGCGCCGCCGGGCGTCCTGGAAACCGTTGCGGCACTGGCCTTGATCGCCACGCTGGCGGCCGCGCTGACCGCGGCGCTGGGACCGGCGGAGCATCGGCTCGCCGCCGCCGTCACGTTCGGCGTATCGGCCTCGGGCATCGCCCTGCTCGGCATCGGCGCCGCGTTCTGGGCCCTGGTCGCGGGCCTGCTGGTGCGCTGGGTGCTGCGGCCACAGCGCGCAGGATCGCCGGGTGGATCGGCGGGGCGAGACCTGTCGTAGGGTGGGGGTGTTCGCGTACCGGGTGCAGATCTGACAGAGGAGCTGGCTTGACCGCGGTGTTGATTTCGGCCGAGGATCTTCGGAAAGAGCTGTCCGACAGCGGCTCTCGCGTGCATCTGCTGGATGTGCGGTGGGCACTCGGCGATCCGGACGGGCCGCAGCACTATCTGGACGGCCATATCCCGGGAGCCGTCTTCGTCGATCTGGAGACCGAACTGGCGGCTCCGCCGTCCCCGGCGCGCGGGCGGCATCCGCTGCCGGACCTCGCCCACCTGCAGAAATGCGCCCGGAGCTGGGGGCTTCGCGCCGGGGAGCCGGTCGTCGTCTACGACGCGACGGGCGGGATGGCCGCGGCGCGGGCGTGGTGGCTGCTGCGGTGGGCCGGTGTGGCGGACGTGCGCATTCTCGACGGCGGGCTCCCGGCGTGGGAACGCGCCGGTGGTGAGCTCAGCACCGGCAGCGAACCCGATCCGGCGCCGGGCGACGTCGTGTTCGGCCCGGACCACATGCCGGTGACCGACGCCGACGGCGCGGCGAACTGGCCGGGCCCGCTGCTCGACGCGCGGGCCGGGGAACGCTACCGCGGCGAATCGGAGCCGGTCGATCCCCGGGCCGGGCACATCCCGGGCGCCGTGAGCGCGCCGACCGCCGAGAACCTCACGGCCGACGGCACTTTCAAATCCCCCGATGAGCTGCGGACGCGGTTCGCCGCCCACGGCCCCGGCCCGGTCGCGGTGTACTGCGGCTCGGGCATCACGGCCGCCCACCAGATCGCGGCCCTGGCCGTCGCCGGAATCGACGCCACCCTCTACCCGGGCTCATGGTCCCAATGGTCCAACGACCCCAAGCGCCCCGCCGCCACCGGCTGACCCTCCCCGCGTGGTCAAGGGCAGGTGCGGGCTACTCGGTGTAGGGCGTCGCGGTCGGCGATGGTGAGGGGGAGGTTGTATCGGGTTGCGGCCGTGAGGTATTTGCCTGCGTAGAAGCAGCGGTAGGCGCGGGCGGGAGGTAACCAGTCGCCGGGGGTGCTGTCGCCCTTGTCCTCGTTGGTCGCGCCGTCGACGGCGAGCAGGTTGAAGTCGATATCGTTGGCGAAGCGAATGCGCTGGGGCAGTGGCCAATTCGCGGCACCCATATCCCAGGCGGCGGCCAGCGGATAGATGTGGTCGATCTGCACCTCGCGCGCGCGGGATTTGTCGAATTCGATGCGCTGGCCCGTGTAGGGGTCTTGCAGAATGCCCGCGACCACGACGCACCCGTGCGTGCCGGGACGGTGGCGCACGGCACTCAACTGTCCGGTGAGCACGTTGTTGCGGGTGTCGCAGCCGTCGTGCCCGCCGCGGCCGTCGTAATCATCGGACCACGCCGGGCCGAAGACGCAGCCCTCGCCGGTGCGGCAGCCGCGCTGGTATCCGCCCGGGTGCGGCCGCTTGTCGATAATCCGGACCGCGGCGAGCAGCGCCTCCACCTGCGCGCGCGTGGGGCTGCCCGGTGCGGGCGGTCCGTCGGTCACGATCGAGCAGCCCGCGAGAACCACTGCGACGGCCAGCACCAGCCCCCACCATCCACGCCCACCCCGCTGCATGTCTCAGGTGTATACCCGGGCACCGACAATCGCCCCGAACGCCGACGACGGTCCGGTGTGTCTTCCCGAACGGCCTCGTGTCGCGCCGGATTGTGGGGCTTACAGCCAGGCGCGGGCCAGGAGATCGTCGGCGGGCAGCTCGGCGGCCTGCGGCGGGAACCGGGTCGCCGCGATCGATTCCACTCGCGCCCCGTCGTGGCCGATCAGCCACGAGCCGCCGCGTTCCTCGCACTCGGCGATCTTCGCGAACGTCGTGAGCAGGAACGTGATCGCATCGCGCGGGTCCATCGTGCGCGCGAGGCGCTGCGACTCCCCGGGCCGCGACAGATCCAGCCACACCCCGGACTGCCCGTCCAGGCGCATGCCGACGATCTTGGCGGTGTCGACGAAGGTGAATTTGCGCCGCTCCCACGGCGTCGTCGGCGTGAAACTCTGCTCGAGTGCCTGGAGCAGAATCGTCATCTTCACTGCCCTCCTCATGCGCCTCTGCTACGGCGCCGGCCCGATGCTCCTGCGGGTACGAGTGCACCGGACCGTGGTCTTGACGCGGCTGCGATTGGTTGTGTTGCTGCAAAAAACACGGCCGATTCCGTTCGTCGGCCGTGACCAGCGGATATTTCAGTATGTTCCAAAATGTGTCGGTTGGGTATCCCCGGCCGCCGCCGGTGTGAACCCGGCGCGTGCGTCGTGTCGGTGGCAGCTGATTGGATAGGCGGATGCTGCACGGGTTGTGGACGCCGGGATCCGGGCTGGTGCTGTGGCGCCATCCGGAGGCCGGTGCGAGCGACGCCGCGGCGCTGCCCGACCCGCTGGGGGCGATCGTCGCCCGCGCCCGCTTCCGGCATCGGGCTCAGGTGCTGGTGGCGGGGGCGCAGGGGCCGGTGACGACGGAGGTCGAGGCGCATGCGCTGGTGCCGCAGACCGCCGCGCGGGTGCTGTTGCAGGTATTGCCCGAGGCCGCCGTGGCGGCCGATCTGCGCTTCCTCGCGCACGTCGCGCGCGGGATCGATCGGTGGGTGCGGGCGGGGCGGCTGGTGCCGCAGGTGCGTCGCGACGACGGCGAGTGGTGGGTGCGATGGCGGCTGGTGGGCGGGCAGCGCCAGCGGGCGTGGCTGGCCGAGCTCACCGCCGCCGTACCGCCCGCGTTGCGTATCGCGGGGCGGCCCGCGGCGGTGCTCGAGGACATGCTCGCCGAGCTGACCGACCCGATCGCGCGCGGTCGTCTCGACCCGGACGGACAAGCTCATCCGCTGCTGGCGGCCCTGGTCGCGGGCACGCCCCTGGAGTCCGGATCGCATCGGGTGTCGGCGGCGCTGGAGGAGTGGCGGACCAGCCTCACCGCCGGGGAGCCGGAACTGGTGCTGCGGCTGCTGGAACCCGGGGAGGACCCGGAATCGGGCGCCGACGGATTCGACGCGCTCTGGCGGCTGGAGGTCTGCCTGCGCGCGGAAGGCGAAGCGCCGCAACCGGTTCCGATCCACGGCGATCCGGCGCAGGTGAAGCTGGCCGCCGAGAAGGTGAACGCGGCGGTGCAGGCCTACCCGATGTTGCGGGAGCTGCCGCGCGATCCGGGCGGCATCGACTTCCTGCTGCCCACGCCGGTGGTGCAGGATCTGGTCGCGCACGGGGTGCACGCGCTGCGTGCGGCGGGCGTGCGGGTGCTGCTGCCCCGGGCGTGGCGGGTGGTCGCGCCGAGTATGCGCCTGCGCGTGCAGAGTCCGGCCGCCACCGAGACCGCGGTCGGCCTGAGCGGCCTGGTGTCCTACCGCTGGGAGCTGGCGCTCGGCGATACGGTGCTGACCCCCGCCGAGATGGCGCGACTGGTGCAGGCCGAATCGGATCTGGTGCGGCTGCGCGGGCAGTGGGTGCAGGCCGACCACAAGACGCTGGCGGCCGCCGCGGCCTACCTCGAGGGCCGCACGGAGACCGCGGTCGGCTCGCTGACCGAGGTGCTGGGCCAGGTCGCCCTCTCCGAGGTGAAGCAGGTGCCGATCGAGGAGGTGAGCGTATCCGGTTGGGCGGCAGAACTTCTCGAGTCCACCCGGCAGCCGGTACCGGTCGAACCGCCGACGGGACTGAAGGCGGAGCTGCGCCCCTACCAGCTGCGCGGCCTGTCCTGGCTGGCGACCATGAACCGGCACAATTGTGGCGGCATCCTGGCCGACGATATGGGCCTGGGCAAGACCATTCAGATCCTGGCGCTGCTCCTGCACGAAAGAGAAACCGCGGCAAGAGATTCCGCACCGAAGCCGACGGTGCTGGTCTGCCCGATGTCGGTGGTCGGCAACTGGCAGCGCGAGGCCGAGCGCTTCGCACCCGAGCTGCGTGTGCTGGTGCACCACGGGGCCGGTCGCCGCTCCGGTGCGGAATTCGATGCGGCCGTGGCGGATTCGGATCTCGTGATCACCACCTACGCCCTGCTGGCGCGCGATGTCGAGGAGCTGAAGCGCCAGCCGTGGGAGCGGATCGTGCTCGACGAGGCGCAGCACATCAAGAACGCCAATACCCGGCAGGCCCGCGCGGCACGACACGTCGCGGCGCGACAGCGCCTGGCGCTCACCGGAACCCCGGTGGAGAACCGGCTCGAGGAGCTGCGCTCGATCCTGGATTTCGCGGCACCGAACCTGCTGGGCAAGGCCTCGGAGTTCCACTCCCGCTTCGCGGTGCCGATCGAGCGCGAGCACGACGAGAACGCGATCACCCGGCTGCGCGCCGTCACCGCGCCGTTCGTGCTGCGCCGGGTCAAGACCGATCCGGCGGTGATCTCGGATCTGCCCGAGAAGATCGAGATGACGGTCCGCTCCAACCTGACCGTGGAACAGGCGGCGCTGTATCAGGCCGTGGTCGACGATATGGTGGCGAACCTGAAGCAGTCCAAGGATATTCAGCGCAAGGGTGTCGTGCTCGGGGCGCTGACCCGGCTGAAGCAGGTGTGCAACCATCCCGCGCACTATCTGAGCGACGGCTCCGCGCTGCTGCGGCGCGGTCAGCACCGTTCCGGCAAGCTGGCGCTGGTCGAGGATGTGCTCGAATCGGTGCTGGCCGACGGCGAGAAGGCGTTGCTGTTCACCCAGTTCCGCGAGTTCGGGGAGCTGATCGAGCCGTATCTGACCGAGCGGTTCGGCACCGCCGTCCCATTCCTGCACGGCGGTGTCCCGAAGAAGCGGCGCGACGCCATGGTCACCGGGTTCCAGTCCGACGACGGGCCGCCGCTGATGCTGTTGTCGCTCAAGGCCGGTGGCACCGGCCTGAATCTCACCGCCGCCAATCACGTTGTGCACCTGGATCGCTGGTGGAATCCGGCGGTGGAGAACCAGGCCACCGACCGCGCCTTCCGGATCGGCCAGCGCCGCGACGTGCAGGTCCGCAAGCTGGTGTGCGTCGACACCATCGAGGAGCGCATCGACGACATGATCAGCGGCAAACAGGAATTGGCGAATCTGACCGTAGGCACCGGCGAGAACTGGATCACCGAGCTGAGCGACGACGAGATCCAGCGGATGTTCGCCCTCGGATCCGAGGCGGTGGGCGAATGAGCCCGGCCGACGATTACAGCAAGTACGGCAAGCGGATTCCGGTCCGCGGCGGCGTCGAGCCGCGCAGTCGCCGCGGATCGTTCGCGCGGACGTGGTGGGGCCGGTCGTTCATCGAGGCGGTGGAGCAGGTCGCCGATGCCGGTCGGCTGGCCCGCGGCCGCTCCTACGCACGGTCGGGCCAGGTCGTCACCTATGCGATCGAATCCGGTTCGGTGACGGCCGAGGTGCAGGGCAGTCAGCCGCGCCCGTTCACCTCGGTGCTGACGCTGCGCACGCTGCGCGACGAGCGGCTCGACGAGCTGATCGATCTGGTCCGCGACACCCCGGGCATGCTCGCCCAACTCGCCTCGGGCGCGCTGTCCCAGGACCTCGGCCCCTTGCTGCTGCCCACCACCGCCTCGGAACTCGACTTCGGCTGCACCTGCCCGGATTCCGGCTGGCCGTGCAAACATGTGGCCGCGGTCTGCTACATCGTCGCCGACCGCCTCGACTCGGAGCCGTCGATCATGCTCACCCTGCGCGGCCTCGACCTGGACGCGCTCATCAGCGGTGTGCAGAACGACAGCGGCACAACGGTTTCCGATGACCTCTACGGCGCGAATATCGCGCTGCCGACGCTGCCCGAACCCGAATTCCGGCCCGCCGTCGACGATCTGGACCCGCTGCCGCTGCGCCGGGCGCTGCGCATGACCTCCGAGGACGAGCCGTTGGCCGAGGCCGGTCTGCGCGAACTGCGGGCCCTCTACCGCGCGCTCGACGGATAGTCCGCCGAGGGCCTGCCACCGATCAGCACCGCCGCGAAACATACGGTGCCGAGGGCCGAGAAGGCGATCACGGGCTCGGGGAAGTAGAGGATGGCGATCCAGCAGGTGAACGCGGCCGTCGCGGTGCAGGCCCAGTTGAACGGCGACCAGCGCGCGATCAGGTGCGGGGCACCGCGCGCGGCGAGGAGCACGAGGATCGCGAACATCGCGCCCAGCATGCCCATCCCGACGCTGTAGCCGGTGTTGAGGTCGAACACCGTGACTTGCCGACCGTTCTCGAACATCGGCGTGGCGGTGTTCACCGACAGCTCGTTGACGAGTTGCTCGCCCGGGCCGTCCTCGCCGCCGAAAACGTGAATGACCAGCAGGTGTGCCAGGCCGATGACGCCGATCAGCGCGGCGCCGAGGGTATGAGCGAGGATCGGCCAGCGCGGCATGGTGATCGACGCGGAGGGGGTCGCGGTGGTCATCTCGGCCTCCGAAAGAGCGGGGAGCACCGATGCTCCAGGACATAACAAAAGTTATGTTATAGGCTGGAGGTTGTGGCGGGCAAGACCTCATGGCTGGAATCGGGCCTGGCGATCCTCGGGACGGCCGGGCCCACGGCCCTGACCATCGACCGGCTGGTGGCGGCCACCGGCCTGAGCACCGGGTCCTTCTATCACCACTTCCACGGCATGCAGGGCTACAAGGCGGCGCTGCTCGAATACTTCGAGTCGGAGCACACCACGCACTACATCCGGGCGGTGGCCGACGCCGAGGGGCTCGATGCCCGCGCCCGGCTGGAGCGCCTGGTGGAACTGGTGCTCGACAGCGACGAGCCCGCCAATATCGAACTCGCGATCAGCGCCTGGGCCCTGAACGAGCCGCTGGCCGCGGCGGCCAAGGAGCGGGTCGACAAGGCGCGCTTCGAATTTCTGCGGACGCTGCTGCGCGAGGACAACCGCGCCGACGCCGATGCGCGGGCGACCGCGCGCATCCTGTACCTGCTCGTGCTCGGTTCGGCGAGTATGCGTCCGACGGTGCCTCCGCGGGAGCTGCGGGAGCTGTGTCGGCGGGTGCTGGCATGACGCCGCGAGACGATCTCGGTGCCGAGGTGCCGGTGAAATACCCGGTCCGCCGGGTGGTTTCGCTGGTGCCGTCGCTGACCGAGGCGATCGCCGCGACGTGCCCCGAGACGCTGGTCGCGGCTACCGAATGGTGTACGCATCCACGGGATCTGGACGTGGAGCGGGTGCGGGGGACGAAGAATCCGAATGTGCGCCGCATCGCCGAGCTGGCGCCCGATCTGGTGGTGTGTAACCAGGAGGAGAACCGGCGTATCGATGTGGACCGGTTGCGCGGGGCGGGAATTGCGGTGTGGGTCACCAGGATCCGCATGGTCGACGAGGCATTCGAATCGATGGCACGGCTGTTCGGGATCGCACTCGGGACCGGTAGGCCGCAGTGGCTGAGCGTGGCCGAGGACGCCTGGGCCGCGCCCCCGCCGGGCCGCGTGCGCAATGCCGTGATCCCGGTGTGGCGCGACCCGTGGATGGTGGTGGGGCGCGACACCTTCACCGGCGATCTCGCGCGCAGACTCGGGCTGCGGCTGGTGCACTCGGACCGCGTCGGTCGCTATCCGAAGGTCTCCGAGCAGGAGCTGCGCCACGGTGTGGAGCTGGCGGTGCTACCGGACGAGCCGTACGAGTTCACCGAAACCGATGGGCCCGAGGCGTTTCCGGGCATTCCGGTGGCGCTGGTGTCCGGTCGCAGCCTCACCTGGTACGGACCGTCGCTGGTCACCGCGCGCGGCGAACTCGCCGATCAGCTGGCGCGGTCCTTCGCTGCCGGAACCGGCGCCCGTTCGAAGGAATAGTCCCCGAGATCGAAATGCCCGGCGCGCCAGGCGGCTTCGGCGGTGCTCATGGGCTTCAGCGGCACGTCACCGTGCTGATCGAAGTAGTAGCTGTTGGCCAGCGTGCAGCTGTCCTGCCAGAACACCTGCCCGCCACGGCGATTCAGCATCTCCCGGAAGAACCGCTCGTTGGCGGCGCGCGTCACCTCCACGCGCGCGGACTTCGTGCGGCGGGCGTGGCGCAGCAGCCGCAGGATGTGCCGGGTCTGCATCTCGATCAGCGTGAAGTACGACGCCCCGTTGTAGCCGTAGGGCCCGATGATGGAGAAGAAGTTCGGGAAGCCGGGCACGCTCACGCCCTCGTAGGCCTGCAGGCGGTTCTCGTCCCACCACTTCTCCAGGTCCAGTCCGTCGACGCCGCGCAGCCCGAACGTCGGCATATTGCCCGACTCCATCACCTTGAACCCGGTGGCCAGGATCAGCACGTCCGCCGGGTGTTCGGTGCCGGTGCGGGTGCGCACCCCGGTGGGAGTGATCTCGGCGATGGGGTCGGTCTCGAGCACGACGTTGTCGCGGTTGAACGTCGCGAGATAGTCGTTGGAGAACCCGGGACGCTTGCAGCCCAGCGCATACCGGGGCGTGAGCTTGTCGCGGACCACAGGATCGTGCACCTGCTTGCGCAGATGCGCCAGCCCGGTGCGTTCGCCGAACTTGGCCAGCGGCAGCGTCGTGTAATAGTGCGCCGACAGCGGGAACGTCAGCTCCACGAACGCCTGGCTGGCCAGGCGGGACAGCGCCTGTCCGCCGGGCAGGTGGCGCATCGCCCACCGCACCGGACCAGGCAGCGTCGTATCCGGTCGCGGCAGGCACCAGATGGGCGTGCGCTGGAACACCACCAGCTGTTCGACGTCCGGCGCGATCGTCGGAATCACCTGCACCGCCGAGGCTCCCGTGCCGATGATCGCCACCCGCTTGCCGCGTAGGTCCTGGGAGTGATCCCAGCGCGAGGTGTGCATGGTGAGACCGGCGAACGATTCGACACCGGGGATCTCGGGCAGTTTCGGGCGGGTGAGGACGCCCGTGGCCGCGATGACGTATCGCGCCGTGAGTTCGTCGCCGTCGGCGGTGCGCAGCCGCCACCTGCTGTGCCCGGCGTCGAACTCCGCATCGGAGATGGTGGTGCGGAATCGGATTCGCGGCCGCAGCCCGTACTTGTCGGCGCAGCGTTCGGCGTAGGCCTTCAGCTCCCCGCCCGGGGCGTAGATCCGCGACCAGTCCGCGCTCTGCTCGAACGAGTACTGGTAGCTGAACGACGGAATGTCCACCGCGATACCGGGATAGGTGTTCCAGTGCCAGGTGCCGCCGACGCCGTCGGCATCGTCGACGATCAGGAAATCGTCGAAGCCGTTCTCCCGCAGCTTGATCGCCGCGCCGATGCCGGAGAACCCGGCGCCGACGATGATCACCTCGTGCTGCGTATCGCTCATGGCTCCTCCTGCGCGAAGATGATGCAGTCGACCCGATGCTCGATGCCGTCCACGGTACGGATCCCCAGCGGCGCCAGGCGCGCGATCGGCCAGGTCACCAGCTTGCAGTTGGGTCGCTGCAGGGCCTGGTAATAGTGATTGTGCAGCCGAACCCGCGCGGGTGCGTCGGGTGTCAGCTGGCGGCGCACCCACGAATCGCGCACCTGCAGGCGCAGATTCGCCCGGGCGGCCCAGCGGGCGACGCGCGCGGGCAGCAGCCGCGTCACCTCCGCGAGCGGCGGCCGCGGCAGCACCCACACCGGATCTCGCTGGAATACGGTCACCTTCCGGGCCTCGGCGGCCACCGCCGGGAGCACCCGCGCCACCGCCGCGCCGTCGCCGAGCACGGCCACCCGGCGACCGTGCAGGCCGACGCGGTAATCCCAGCGCGCACAGTGGATTCGCTGCCCGGTGTACTCGTCGCCGCCCCGCTGATCGAATGCCCGTGCCGGACCGGTCATTTCGCCACCGGTTCGTAGGTGAGCTCCTTCGACCAGGACGGCGGCCGCCCCAGCACCCGCACGGGGAAGCGGTCGATTCCGGCATTGAGGGCATCGACGGCCAGCTGTATCGGCTGGATCCGGTTGATCGTCGCCATCGCGTGATAGCGGACCACGTGATAGAGCGGCACCCGCCGGATGTTCGGACTGCGCTCGCCCACGGTCTCATAGCGCCGCACGGCATTCCACAGCTTCTGCTCGTCCAGCCCGAGCGCCACGATATTGGCCGCCATCCGCGACAGCAGCGGCGCGTACAGCAGCGCACCCAGCACGAACGACGGGCGCGCGGCGAAGCCCGCGGTCTCGATCAGCAGCCGCCGCATCGGGCCCGCGCCGAGCTGTTCGAGCACCTGGAAGCCGACCGCCAGATGCCGGGACTCGTCGCTGTTGATATGCCGGAAAACCTCGTGGCACAGCGGATCTCGGACCTCGTCGAGCAGGAACTTGACCAGGGCGCCGTCCAGCGCGGTCTCCAGCGAGGGGATCACCGTGCCCAGCACCGGCAGGGACAGATCGTCGGAATAGCGCTCCAGCCACTCGATGACGAGGCGAATATTGGGGTTGGGCACCGGCATCCGGTCGCCGTCGAGCATGCCCCAGCGGCGCATCAGCGCCAGTTCCGCATTGGCGTGCTTCTGCTCCTCGGCGTGGAAGTAGCGGTAGATCTCCTTCAGCGCCCCGTCCGGCGCCTTGCGGGTCAGCGCCGCGAAGCCGCGCGCGCCGACGTGCTCGATCCACACCAGGTCCGCCATGAAAGCGGCCAGCCGCGGCCGCTGCTCCGCGGTGATCAGGTCGGCTCCCGGTGCGTCCCAGTCGATATCGGCCAGTGCCCACTGCCGGTCCTTGATCGTCTCCAGCATGTCCGGATATGCGAACGCCATTGTTCGACCTCCTCGAAATGAGCTAGCGCATCAGCCGTTCCAGCAGCCCGGCGGCGCGCGTGTAGGGGACCGGCAGCAACCGCTTGGACTGCCAGATGAGCTTGGCCTCGACCTGCGGGACCACATACAGCTGGCCGCGGTCGACCGCGTCGAGGGTGGTGCGGGCGATCGAGCCGGGGGAGCGGCCGGTCCAGCGCAGCATGGCGTCGCCCAGCTGCGCGACGGTCGGGTCCTCGAACGAAACGTCCTGCAGGATATTGGTTCTCACCGCGGTCGGGCACAGGGCGGTCACGGTGACGCCGCTGCCCGCCAGCTCCGCGGCGAGCGTCTCCGACAGCGCCAGCACCCCGGCCTTGCTCACGTTGTAGGCGGCCATGCGAGGCGCGGAGCCGAAGGCGGCGGCCGAGGCGGTGTTCACGATGGCGCCGTGGCCGGCCGCGCGCAGGCGCGGGGCGAAGGTGTGGCAGCCGTGGATGACGCCCCACAGGTTGACGTCGAGGACCTGATGCCATTCCGACAGCGGTACCTGCCCGACAAGCGCTCCGCCGCGGCCGATTCCGGCATTGTTGATCACGATATCGGCCGGTTTGCCGAACCACTGCTCGGCGGCGTCGGCGAGGGCGACGACCTGGTCGGCCCGGCCCACATCGCACACGACGTCGAACGCCTTTCCGCCTGCGCTGCCGATGATCTCGACGGTCTCGCGTGCGCGGTCGGCGTCGATGTCGGCGCAGACCACGCGCCCGCCGCGGCGGCTCAGCTCCACCGCGAAGGCGCGCCCGATGCCGCTGCCGGCGCCGGTGACCACCGCGTCCGCCTGCTGGGTGCGGCGAGTGCCGCCGAAGGGATTCAGCCTCATGAGAACTCCCGTAGCCGTCTCGGCAGGCCCGGCCCCGGAAGGCAATTGGTGTCGCATGCCACCATTGGCCGCGCCTGCCACCAATTAGGCGCCCGAAGGGGCAGAATGTCAACTATGCGCGCACCATCGGAATCGAATCGGGCTGCCGCGTCGGACCGGGCGGCGACCCGCACGTGGGGAGGGCGAACGCCCGAACAGCGCCGCGCCGAGCGCCGCGCCCGGCTGATCGAGGCGGCGCTCGAGATCTGGGTGGACCACGGCTGGGCCGCGGTCACCATGCGCGGCGTCTGCAGCCGAGCCTCGCTCAACGACCGCTACTTCTATGAGCATTTCGCCGATCGGGACGAGTTGCTGGGGGTGGCGTGGGACGAGGTCTGCCTGGAGGTGTTCGGCGAGCTGTCGGCCGTGGTGGCCGAAAACCTCGAGCGCGCACCGCTGGACATCCTGCGCGAGGCGATTTCGCGGGCCGTGGAGCTGCAGTCGGGCGGGCACGCGCGCATCCTGCTCGCCGAGCATGCCGGGAGCGCGGTGCTGGAGGAGCGCCGCTCCAAGATGCTGACCGACGCCACCGACCTGCTCATCGCCGCGGCCCGCCCCTACCTGCGGCCCGGCGTGGACGAAACCTCGTTCCGCATGAGCACCCTCATGGGCATCGGCGGCTTCGTCGAGTTGCTCGCGGCCTGGCGCGCGGGCGCCCTCGACGTGGACGCAGGCCGCATCATCGACCACACCAGCTCCCACGCCGCCCTCCTCTCCGCCCAGTACCTCCCCGCCGAGGTGATCGAGGGCTGAAGCGCCTACCCGCGGTCGGCCATCGCGCGCAGTGCCGCGGTGGTGAATTCGTCCAGGGGATAGAACAATTCGATGGCCAGTTCGGAGAGGGTGACGTCGGCGGGGGCGCCGAAGGTGGCCATGGTGCTGAACATGGACAGTTCGCCCATCGGGGTGCGGATGCGGAGGGGGACCTGGAACGGGCTCGACTGGGGGACTTCGGATTCCGTGTCGCCGGAGCGGGCCGGGTAGGCGCTCACCTCGTCGTAGAGATGTTGTAACCGCGGGTCGCCGTTCGCGTTGACCTGGCGAACCAGGCGCTCCAGGAACAGGTTTCGCACCTGCTGCGGGTTGGCGAGATGGGACAGCAATCCCTCGGGATGCAATACCAGGCGGTAGACGTTCGCCTCCGGATCCCGCAGGTGGTCCGGGATGCCGTTCATCAGCACGCCCATGGCGCGATTTCCGGTGACCAGGTTCCAGTATCGGTCCACGACCACCGCCGGATAGGGTTCGTGCGCGGCGAGCATGGTGTCCAGGGCCCGGCGCACCGACTCCAGCCGCGCGTCGCCGAGGCTGCTCTCGCGATACTCCGGCGCGTAACCGGCGGCGAGGAGCAGCGTATTGCGTTCGCGCAGTGGCACATCCAGCGTTTCGGACAGGCGCAGCACCATCTCGCGGCTGGGCCGGGAGCGTCCCGTCTCGACGTAGGACACGTGCCGGGCCGAGGTATCGGCGGCCAGCGCCAGATCCAGCTGGCTCAACCGGCGCCGCTGCCGCCACTGCCGCAGCAGGGCACCCACCTGGGCGGGCGCGGCGGTCGTGGTCATTCGCGCAGCATAACCGGGCCACCCGTGCCATGACCTCGGAGGTTATTGAGGATCACCACCGCGCCCGGCAACCTCGACACCGTGACCGAGGAGGTCGCCCGGCCCGAAGGAGAGAACCATGACCACAGCTACCGCATCCCTCGCCCGCATCGACCTGCGCACCGTGCTGCGCATCGACGGCTGGAGCACCGGCCTGTTCGGTGTCGTCATGCTCGCCGCGGCGCCGGTGCTGCGCGATCCGCTGGGCCTGCCCACCGCCTGGTCCGTCCCGTTCGGGGTGGCGATGCTCGGTGGCGCGGCGGCGTTGCTGCTGATCGCGGGGTACGCGGAGATCCCGCGGCGGCTCGCGGCGACGGTGGCGATCGCGAATGCGGCGTCGGCCGTGGCCATGGTGGTGCTCGCCTTCGTCGATGTGATCCCGCTGACCGGGTGGGGCGTCGCGTTCCTGCTCGTCGGTGCGGCGGTCGTCACTGCCTTCGCGGAGCTGGAGTTCTTCGGGCTGCGGCGGTCCTGAGTCAGGCCAGCAACTCGGCGTCGATCCCGTATACCCGCTGGGCATTGTCGCGGAAGACCTGCTGGAGTTCCGCGGCACCGCCGCCGCGGTCGCCGAGCACGTCGACGATCGCCCGCGCGGAGTTGGAGATGCTCGTAATCGGCTTGTCCACAGGGAAATTCGAGCCCCAGATCAACCGCTGTGCCCCGAACACGTCGAAGGCGTGCCGCAGCAGCGGGCCGGTGCGGTCGAGCAGCGTCGGCACCGGAGTCGGGTTGCCGCGCAACGGAACCGGATGCCCGAGGATCGGCATGGCCAGCCCGGTGAGTTTCGCGACGACATTGGGATGCGTTGCGAGCGTGGCGATATCGTCGCGCCACTGGATGAACAGTTCGCGGCGCCGGCCCGGCTGGGTGCCGGTGTGCTTGCCGACCGGGCCGAAGATCCCGGCGGGCGTGCCGAGATGATTCAGCACGATGGTGACCTCCGGATACCGCTGCGCCAGCGCGGTGACCTGCGGCAACTGCTGCGAATACACCCACGCCTCGAACGACAGCCCGCGCTCGGCGAGCACCGCGAAGCCGTCCAGGAACGCCTTGGTGGTCAGTGCGTCGGGGGTGGGGCAGAACGAGCGCACGCTCGGGTCCGGGTGGTGCGCCACCATGGTCCGAATGCCCCGGAACAGCGGCGACGCCGATTGGTGCGCGTCGACGAGTTCGGCGAACCCGGGTGCCGCGGGATCACCGCTGCCGACGATCGCCCCCAGCGCGGGCGTATCGACACCGAACGGCAGGCTCGCCACCCACCGCGTCTCGTCGGCCTTGGCCTTCGGCGCCCGGCCCGCCCATTCGACCTCCACGTGCACCAGCGCCTCGACCGGAACCTCGCCGAGGTCGGATCGGTAATCGGCGGGCAGGTACGGCCGCACGTAGATATCGGGGTCGGCGACGAATTCCCGATCGCGCTGCGGCGCCAGCCGTGCCGCCAGGTCGATCGGCACCGGGAGGTAACGGAACAGCTTGGCGAGCAGGCTGAAATCCCGCGGCGTCGTCAGCGGATCCCACTGATGGACGTGCGCATCCACGACGCTGATCCCCGCGAGGTCCATGACCGTCCCTTTCGCCTCGGCTAACCGTGCGACCAGGCGATTGTCACACGGGCCGCACCCGGATCGCGGGAGATCCGGATTTCACACGTTGCGGCGGTACTGGCCGCCGACGGTGAAGAAGGCATCGGTGATCTGCTGCAGCGTGCAGACGCGGGCGGCGTCCATCAGCACCTCGAAGACGTTGTCGTCGCCGCGGGCGGCCGCCTCCAGGCGTGCGAGGGCGGCGTGGGCCGCGTCGCGGTGGCGCTCCTGGAAGCCGCGGGTGCGCTCGAGCTGTGACCGCTTCTCCTGTTCGGTGCCGCGGGCCAGCTCCAGCACCCGGTGCTGCTCCTCGTGCGGATTGCGGAAGGTGTTGACGCCGATCAGCGGCAGGCTGCCGTCGTGTTTGCGCTGCTCGTACAGCATCGACTCGTCCTGGATGCGGCCGCGCTGATAGCCGGTCTCCATGGCGCCGAGCACGCCGCCGCGCTCGCTGATCCGCTCGAACTCGCTCAGCACCGCCTCCTCCACCAGGTCTGTGAGCTCGTCGATGATGAAGCTGCCCTGCAGCGGGTTCTCGTTCATCGCCAGCCCCCATTCCTTGTTGATGATCAACTGGATGGCGAGGGCGCGGCGCACCGAATCCTCGGTGGGCGTGGTGACCGCCTCGTCGTAGGCGTTGGTGTGCAGGCTGTTGCAGTTGTCGTACAGCGCGATCAGCGCCTGCAGCGTGGTGCGAATGTCGTTGAAGCTCATCTCCTGTGCGTGCAGCGACCGCCCGGAGGTCTGGATGTGGTACTTCAGTTTCTGCGACCGCTCGCTCGCCCCGTACTTGTCGCGCATGGTGATCGCCCAGATGCGGCGGGCCACCCGTCCGATCACCGAGTACTCCGGATCCATGCCGTTGGAGAAGAAGAACGACAGGTTGGGCGCGAATTCGTCGATGTGCATGCCGCGCGCCAGATATGCCTCCACGTAGGTGAAGCCGTTGGCGAGCGTGAACGCCAGCTGGCTGATCGGGTTCGCTCCGGCCTCGGCGATGTGATAGCCGGAGATCGAGACGGAGTAGAAGTTGCGAACGCCGTTGCGCACGAACCACTCCTGGATGTCCGACATCATCCGCAGGCTGAACTCGGTGGAGAAGATGCAGGTGTTCTGGCCCTGGTCCTCCTTGAGGATGTCGGCCTGCACGGTGCCGCGGACGGTGGACAGCGTCTTTCCGCGGATCTCGGCGGCCTCCGCGTCGTTCGGCTTGCGCCCTTCGGTCTCGCAGAATCGTTGCAGCGCTTGGTCGATCGCGGCATTGAGGAAGAATGCGAGGATCGTCGGTGCCGGGCCGTTGATCGTCATCGAGACCGAGGTGGTGGGCGCGGCGAGGTCGAAACCGTCGTAGAGCGCCTTCATATCGTCGAGCGTGGCGATGGAGACGCCCGAGGTGCCGACCTTGCCGTAGATGTCGGGGCGCTCGGCCGGATCGTGACCGTACAGGGTCACCGAATCGAACGCGGTGGACAGCCGTTTCGCGTCCGCGTGCTCCGAGAGCACCTTGAACCGGCGATTGGTGCGGAAGGGGTCCCCCTCCCCGGCGAACATCCTCGCGGGATCCTCGTTGTCCCGCTTGAACGCGAATACGCCTGCGGTGAAAGGGAATCGGCCGGGCAGATGCTCCGAGCGCAGGAACCGCAGCAGCTCGCCGTGATCGGTGAAGCGGGGGAGTGCGACGCGGGGGATCGAACTGCCCGACAGCGAGTTCCGGCGCAGGGTGGTGTGGATCTCGCGATCGCGCACCTTCACGACCTGCTCTTCACCGCGATACGACTCGGCCACTCCCGGCCACTCCTCAAGCAGCGCAGCGCTTTCGGTGGACAGCTCGGCCCGAGCCCGCTCCAGCAGCTCGCCGACAGCGGCCGTCACCTCCCCATGCGCCCCTCTGGCATTCCCGGTCTCCTCAGCGAGCGGTCCTCCCGCATTTCCGGCGTGCGCACCCTCCCTATTTCCGGGGGGGGGGGGGGGGGGGGGGGGGGGGGGACCGGAAACGCCCCCGAAGGGGGGGGGGGGGAGGGGGGGCGCGACCAGACCGCGCCCCCGCACG
>NZ_JARWQD010000345.1 GCF_029869545.1 Nocardia wallacei
CCCCCCCCCCCCCCCCCCCAAACTCCCCCTCGCCCCCCCCCCCCCCCCCCCCCCCCCCCCCCCCCACCGGGGGCCCGGCACCGTTTCTGGCACTAGGGCGCGGCGTCCGGGCCGGTCAGCTGGTCGCCGACCGCGCGCAGCGCCTCGAGATCGGAGACCTCGAACGGCAGCGCGGTGATCGCGACGATCGGCACCCGCGGATGCGCGCCGGTGAACCGATGCAGCAGATGCCGTTCCCGCTTGGCGGTGGTCGCGCGGTGGGCATGGATGCGCAGCACGTCCGCGGCCAGCGCGGCCGGATCGTGGTCGGCGCGATCGGTTTCCGCGGCCGTCCCGCTGCCGGACTCCGTCAGGCGATCGACGGCGGCCAGCGCCTGCTGCGGCGACAGCGAGCACAGCACGGGGTGGGTGCGATTGAGCACCAGACCGGCCAGGGGCATGCGGTCGGTGGAGAGCCGATCGACGAAGAACGAGGCCTCCCGCAGCGCATCCGGTTCGGCGGCGGCCACCACCAGGAAGTGCGTGCCCGGCCGCGACAGCATCTCGAAGGTCCGGTTGGCGCGGTCCTGGAAGCCGCCGAACATCGACTCCAGCGACTGCAGGAACAGCGACGCGTCCTTGAGCATCTGGCCGCCCACCACCGTGGACACACCGCGCACGGCCAGGCTCATCGCCCCCGTCACGAACCGGCCCACGCCCCGGCCGGGCGCCATGATCACGCGAATCATCCTGCCGTTGAGGAAGTTTCCGAGGCGCTTGGGCGCGTCCAGGAAATCCAGCGCATTGCGGGACGGCGGGGTGTCCACCACGATCAGATCCCACTTGCGCTTGCCGACGAGCTGGCCCAGCTTCTCCATCGCCATGTATTCCTGCGTACCGCCGAAGGACGAGGCGACCGTCTGATAGAAGGGATTGGCGAAGATCTGCTCGGCCTTCTCCGGGCTGGTGTGCTCGAGCACCATCTCGTCGAAGGTGCGGCGCATGTTCAGCATCATCGCGTAGAGCTCGCCCTTCGCGTCCGGACCGAGTTCGACGCGCTGGGGGACATTGCCCAGATCGCTGACGCCCAGCGACTGGGCGAGCCGGCGGGCCGGATCGATGGTCAGCACCACGACCTTGCGGCCGCGTTCGGCCGCGCGCAGGGCGATCGCCGCCGCCGTGGTGGTCTTGCCGACGCCGCCGGATCCGCAGCACACGATCACGCGCGCGGTCCGGTCGTCGATGACGCGGGAAAGATCCAGGGCGGCAACCGTGCTCGGCAGATTCATCACCGGACTCCCTGGGTGCTCAGATGTTCCGCTAATTCGTACAGGCCGCCCAGGTCCATCCCGTCGGGCAGGGCGGGCAGATACAGGCGGCTGAGGTCCAGCTTCGCGAGCTCCGAGGAGCTGTCGTCCTGCGCCTGCAGCGTGGCCGAATGCTCCGTCGTCTCGCGGACCAGTCCCTGGAAGTCGGCGTCGGACAGCGTGATTCCCGCCTCCGTGAGCCCGGTCCGCAGGGCATCGGCGTCGATGTCACCGGCGGCCGCCCGCGCCCGCACGGCCGCGGGCAGGTAGCCCTCCGTGGCCCGGTTGACGATCACGGTGCCGATCCGGAAGTCCGCTCCGGTCAGTTCGGCGATCGCGTCGGCGGTCTCCTGCACGGGCAGCGCCTCGAGCAGCGTCACCAGATGGACGACGGTCTGATCGGAGTGCAGCAGCTGCGATACGCCCTCGGCCTGCGAGGCGATCGGCCCGCCCTTGGCCACCTCGGCCATGGCCTTCGTGACGTCCAGGAAGCTGGCGATGCGGCCGGTCGGCGGCGCGTCGATGACGATCTCGTCGTAGACCGGTCGGCGCGACTTGTCCACGCGCACCGCGCATTCCTTGATCTTGCCGGTCAGTATCACGTCGCGCAGACCCGGCGCGATGGTCGTGACGAATTCGATGGCGCCCATCCGGCGCATCGCCCGCCCGGCGAAGCCGAGGTTGTAGAACATGTCGAGGTACTCGAGGAAGGCGTGCTCGATGTCGAGGGCCAGCGCCACGACCTCGCCGCCGCCGTCGGCGGTCGCGATCTTGGTTTCGGTCGGCGGCAGTGGCGGCAGGTCGAACAGCTGCGCGATCGACTGGCGGCCCTCGACCTCCACCAGCAGCACCCGGCGGCCGCCCGCCGCCAGCGCCAGGGCCAGCGACGCGGACACCGTGGACTTCCCGGTCCCACCCTTGCCGGACACGTAGTGCAGGCGAGCCCTGTCCGCGCGCTCCGGCCAACCTAGTTTCAGCCCCGGCTCTGCCGACACGGGCACTGCTGTCGGTACTCCCACCCTCGCGAGCCTATAACCCGTTATGAAATCGTGGCCATGGGATACGGCTACTGTCTGGTACACCACTCACCTCTTGCGGATCGCCGGAAGATATGCCAGCCACCGGAATTGGCATCCGGACCGCCGTGGCGCGGGCGATGCGATCGAACAGAGCTACGCTCAGCGGCATGAGTGATGTGACCGTGTGGGAATACGCGACCGTGCCGCTGCTGACGCATGCGACCAAGCAGATCCTCGACCAGTGGGGTGCCGACGGCTGGGAGCTCGTCACGGTGCTGCCCGGCCCGACCGGTGAACAGCACGTCGCCTATCTGAAGCGGGTGAAGGGCTGATGGCCGACTCGACCGTGTGGCGTAAGAACCTCGACCGTCTCGGCCTGGAGTTGCCGGGCGTCGCGGCCCCGGCGGGCGCCTACATCCCGGCGCTGCGCAGCGGCTCGCATGTCTACACCTCCGGCCAGCTGCCGTTCGTGGACGGGAAGCTGTCCGCCGTCGGCAAGGTCGGCGCCGAGGTGAGCCTGGAGCAGGCCAAGGAGGCGGCCAAGTTCTGTGCGCTGAACGCGCTGGCGGCCGTGCACGATCTGGTCGGCCTCGACGAGGTGGTGCGGATCGTGAAGGTGGTCGGATTCGTCGCCTCGGCGCCCGGCTTCAACGATCAGCCGCTGGTGATCAACGGCGCCTCGGAACTGCTCGGCGAGGTCTTCGGCGAGGCCGGTGTGCACGCCCGCTCGGCGGTCGGGGTCTTCGAGCTGCCGAAGAACACCCCGGTCGAGGTGGAGTTGATCGCCGAGGTGCGGTAGAGCTGGGAGCCGGAAGTTCGTTGCCACACAGTGCGTTAGGACACGACATGACTCTCACCCACCCCGCGTACGAACAGTTGCGGCCGGTCACGTCGACCGCCTCGGTGCTGCTGGCGAACAATCCGAACCAGATGACCCTGCAGGGCACCAACACCTGGATCCTGCGCGCCCCGGGCCGGTCCGACTGTGTCGTGATCGACCCGGGCCCGAAGGACCGCGCACACAGCGAGGCCATCGCGCGGGAGACCGGCGGCGATATCGCGCTCACGCTGATCACCCACCACCACCGCGATCACACCGGCGGTATCGACGGGCTGGTGAAGCTGACGGGGACACCGGTGCGCGCGGTCGAGCCCAAATTCCTGCGGGATTCGGAGGCGCCGCTGGCCGACGGCGAGGTGATCGAGGCCGCCGGGTTGAAGATCACGGTGCTGGCCACCCCCGGGCACACCACCGACTCAGTCTCGTTCCTGCTCGATGATGCGGTCGTCACCGGCGACACGGTACTGGGCAGTGGCACCACCGTGCTGGAATCGCGGGACGGCGCGCTCGGCGACTATCTGACGTCGCTGGATCGGTTGGCGGAGGTTGCCCCGGGCCGGGCGCTGCTGCCCGCGCACGGCCCGGATCACGCGGCGGCCGAACCGGTGATCCGCTACTACATCCAGCACCGGCGGGAACGCCTGGATCAGGTGCGCCGGGCCCTGGCCGAGATCGGCCCGAACGCCAAACCACTCCAGATCGTCGCGCGCGTCTACGCCGACGTCGACAAGAAGCTGTGGCCCGCCGCCCGCAGCTCCGTCAAGGCCCAACTGGCCTACCTGCGCAGCCAAGACTGACCCGCCTTACAACAGGCCGGGCCTGCCAAATCTCGGCCCGCCCTTTCCGGCGTGCACAACCAGCCCTTTCCCGGCGTGCACAACCTGCCCTTTTCCCGGCGTGCACAACCGGCCCTTTTCCCGGCGTGCTTTTGGCCGGGATCTAACGGGCCCGGCGGGCCAGCCGCTCCGAATCGGAGATCAGCACGCTCTTGCCCTCGAGCCGGAGCCAGCCGCGGTGCGCGAAGTCGGCGAGCGCCTTGTTCACGGTCTCGCGGGAGGCGCCGACCAGCTGGGCGATCTCCTCCTGGGTCAGGTCGTGGGTGACCCGCAGCGCGCCGGCCTCCTGGGTGCCGAACCGCTGTGCCAGCTGCAGCAGCGCCTTCGCCACGCGACCGGGGACGTCGGTGAAGATGAGGTCGGCCAGGTTGTTGTTGGTGCGGCGCAGGCGGCGCGCGAGCACCCGCAGCAACTGCTCGGCGATCTCGGGACGCTGGTCGATCCACGACTTGAGCGCGTCGCGGTCCATGGTGACGGCGCGGACCTCGGTGACCGTGGTGGCCGTGGAGGTGCGCGGGCCCGGATCGAAGATCGACAGCTCGCCGAACATGTCCGAGGGCCCCATGATGGTCAGCAGGTTCTCCCGGCCGTCGGGGGAGCGGCGGCCGATCTTCACCTTGCCCGAGGTGATGATGTACAGCCGGTCGCCGGGTTCGCCCTCGTTGAAGATGACATGGCCGCGCGGGAAGTCCACGGGCTGAAGCTGCTTGGCGAGAGCCGCCACCGCGGTGGGCTCGACGCCTTGGAAGATGCCTGCTCTGGCGAGGGCCTCGTCCACGAATGTGCTCCTTATGGGAATTGACGGTGCTGTGTCCTGCGACGACAGCAAATTCTCTGCGTGGGTACGCAAGCTGCCGCCTCCGGGCCCAGCGCTGTCGCCGCGTGTCCTGGACCGAAGCGGTTCGGCCGACAGTGCAGTCTACTTGGCGTGCGGGCACCGTAGTGACAGACACCACGTAACGCGCGGTCTGTGAAACGTCCCGGTTGCCGGAATAGTTCCCGGGCCCACCCGTGCGAATGCCGCGCGGCGGCGCTCAGCTGGCCTGGGCGACATCCAGCTCGTCGCCACGGGCGCGTCGGCGCCCGGCATGGGCCGCCGCGGCGGGGACGCCGAGCTTGGCCAGCTCGTTGACCTCGGCATTGCTGGCCCGGTCCAGGTACTGCTGGACCTCTTCTTCCGGTTCGAGCAGTTTGCGGAGCCGATTTTCGACGCGTTCCATGAACAGCGCGAACAGCATCAGCAGTACCGGGAAGAGCACCACAGCGAGTCCTTGCATAACGGTGAGTAAACACGGATAAGGTCTCAGATGGAACACGGGGCGTCTTCACGGCCGCGCTCTCGTCGGTGGGGTTCCGTATGGTGGACGCGTGCGTGAAGCCAGAGCCACCGCCGTGAACGGGCAGGAGCAATCCGCGCCCGCCGAACCGAAACCCGCCGCGCGCAAGCGGTCCGGCGCCTCCGTGGCTCGCAAGTTCGCCAAGGAAACACAGCTCGGCCGGGTGCGCCGCGCCCGCCGGATGTACCGGTCGCTGACGGTCGCGTTCCCCGACGCGCACTGCGAGCTGGACTTCACCACCCCGCTGGAGCTGGCGGTGGCGACGATTCTGTCCGCGCAGTGCACCGACGTCCGAGTGAATATGACGACGCCCGCGCTGTTCGCCCGCTACCCCGAGGCGCGGTCCTACGCCGAGGCCGACCGCACCGAACTCGAGGAGTTCATCCGCCCCACCGGCTTCTACCGCAACAAGACCAGCGCGCTGATCGGCCTGGGCCAGGCGCTGGTGGAGCGCTACGACGGCGTGCTGCCGCACACCCTGGACGAGTTGGTGAAGCTGCCGGGCATCGGCCGCAAGACGGCGAATGTCATCCTGGGCAACGCCTTCGGTGTGCCGGGAATCACGGTCGACACCCACTTCGGCAGGCTGGTCCAGCGCTGGCAGTGGACCACCGAGGAGGATCCGGTCAAGATCGAGCACGCCGTCGGCCAGCTGATCGAGCGCAGGGACTGGACCATGCTGTCGCACCGGGTGATCTTCCACGGCCGCCGCGTGTGTCATGCCCGCAAACCGGCGTGCGGCGCCTGCGTGCTGGCCAAGGACTGCCCGTCCTTCGGTGCGGGGCCCACCGACCCGGCCACCGCCGCCGCCCTGATCAAGGGGCCCGAGGCCGAGCATCTGCTCGAACTGGTGGGCCGGTGAGCGAGCTTGCGAGCGCCGGTGAGGTGCGGCCGTGAGTTCTATCCCGGTGGCCTGGCGCTGGACGCTGGCGGTGCTGATCGCCGTCGTCGCGCTGGCCGTCGCGATCTGGCCGCGCGGTGAGCGCGACGCCCGGACCGATACCGGCGCGGCGCCGGGCGGATCCGCCGCGATATCCGACGGGCAGCGGGCCGCGGCGGCCCTGGCCGCCTGCCCGCGGCCCGAATCCGCGGCCCCGGCGTCCGGCCCGCTGAGCGGGATCACGGTCGGATGCCTGGCCGACGGCCGCCCGATGGATCTGGGTGCCGCGCTCGCCGGGCGTCCCGCCCTGGTGAATCTATGGGCGTACTGGTGTGAGCCGTGCGCGCGGGAACTGCCCGCGCTGCAGCGGTTCGCGGCCCGCGCGTCCGGCGCCGTCACCGTGCTGACCGTGCACAGCGATCCGGACGAGGCGAAGGCGCTGGCCCGGCTCGCGGACCTGAGCGTGCACCTGCCCGGGGTGGAGGACGGCGCCGAGCGAGTTCGCGCCGCGGTCGGCGCACCGCCGGTGCTACCGGTTTCGGTGCTGGTCCGGGCCGACGGGTCGATCGCGAAGGTGGTGGTCCGCCCGTTCGACAGCGCCGACGACATCGCCGCGACCGTCGCGGGTGAACTGGGGGTCGCGGCGTGACCGTGGACTCGGCCGCCGTCGACGGCCCGGGGCATCGAAACCATGTGGGTACCTGCCCGACTCGCCGGTACGCCGGGCGTCATGATCGAATCGACGAGATCGGCGGCGCGCGCAGCCCTGCGTCGCCAGGACCGCGACGGCACTTGGTTCACCACCGTTGTCCCGGCCGAGAGCGTGCCGGAAGAACGCTCGGTGAGCGCCGTGGTGAGAACGGCATGAGTATGGGGGCGGGAGGAGGCAGCGTGCGCAACCGTGACGGCCGTGAGGAGCCCGGCGAGAGAACGGGTCTGGTGACCGACGGCATCCCCGCCTGGCTGCACGGCGTGGTCGAGCGCAAGCCCGCCGACCCGACCGGGATCAACCCGGTGCTGAACAGGACCACGGCGCAGCGGCTGGTCTCGGCGGCGCTGCGGCCGCGGCTGGCGTCCGTGCTGGTGTTGTTCGGCGGTGCCCCCGACCCGGATCCCGACGCCCCCGGCGGGCTGCCCGCCGACGCGGACGTGCTGCTCACCCAGCGGTCGGCGACGCTGCGCCAGCACGGCGGACAGGTGGCCTTTCCCGGCGGCGGTGTCGAGCCGGGCGACGACGGGCCGATCGGCACCGCGCTGCGCGAGGCCCGCGAGGAGACGGGCCTGGATCCGACCGGCGTGGAACCCATTGCGGTACTTCCGAAGATCTTCGTGCCGCCCTCGCGGTTCGACGTGACCCCGGTCGTCGCGTATTGGCGCACGCCGGGCGAGGTCGGTGTGGTCAGCGAGGCGGAGGCCACCCGCGTGGTGCGGGTGCCCGTCGCCGATCTGATCGATCCGGCCAACCGATTCGTCGTGCGGCACCCGCTGGGCTACATGGGCCCCGCGTTCGCCGTCGACGGCATGCTCGTCTGGGGCTTCACCGCCGGCGTGCTCGCCGGGCTGCTGGCCGTCTCGGGGTGGGAGCGGGAGTGGGACTACCACGACGTGCGTGATCTACAGGCATCGCTTGCGGCAGTGGGGATGACGCTATGAGTTCCTCGGCGTGGCTCGACATCGCGGTCGTGATCATCGCGCTGCTGGCCGCCTCCTCGGGATGGCGGCAGGGTGCGGTCGCGTCGGCCCTGGCATTTCTCGGCGTGGTGCTGGGCGCGGTCGCCGGCATCCTGATCGCGCCGCACATCCTGATCCACATCAGCGAGGGCCGCAAGCGCGTGCTGGTCGGTGTGGTGCTGATCGTGGCGCTGGTGATCGTCGGCGAGGTGGCGGGCATGGTGCTCGGCCGCGCGGCCCGAAGCGGGATGACGCATCCGTTCACCCGCAGCGTCGACAGCGTGGTGGGCGCGGCCCTGCAGACCGTGGCGGTCCTGGTGACCGCCTGGCTGCTGGCGCTGCCGCTGGCCTCCTCCTCGCAACCGGCGATCGCGGCCGCGGTGAACGGCTCGCGGGTGCTCTCCGACGTCAACCAGGTGGCGCCGGACTGGCTGCGCAAGCTGCCCAACGAGTTCTCCAAGCTGCTCAACACCTCCGGCCTGCCGGATGTGATCGGCCCGTTCGGCCGCGCCCCGATCGCCGCGGTGGAGCCGCCGGATCCGACCGTGCTCGACAGCCCGGTCGCCCTCGATCTGCAGCACAGCGTGCTGCGCATCCGCGGTGTCGCGCCGAGTTGCCAGCGCGCCCTGGAGGGTTCGGGTTTCGTGGTCGGCCCCGAGCGGGTCATGACCAATGCGCACGTGGTCGCGGGCACCAACACCGTCCAGGTCGACACCGCGCGCGGTCCGCTGGATGCCACCGTGGTGCTGTTCGACCCGTCCAAGGACGTGGCCGTGCTCGACGTGCCGGGGTTGAGCGCGCCGGTGATTCCGATGGCGCCGTCCCCGGCCAAGTCGGGCCAGAACGCGATCGTGCTCGGCTATCCCGGTGGCGGTCCGTACACGGCCAGCGCCGCGCGCGTGCGCGAGACCCTCGAGCTGACCGGACCGGACATCTACAAGACGGGCACGGTCGAGCGCGAGGTGTACACCGTGCGCGGCCGGGTGCGCGCGGGCAATTCCGGTGGCCCGCTGGTGGATACGGACGGTCAGGTGCTGGGCCTGGTCTTCGGCGCGGCGGTCGTCGACGAGGACACCGGCTACGCGCTCACGCTCAACGAGATCCGCGGCGACCTCGAGGCGGCAGAGAATTCGCACGGCCCGGTCCCGACGGGAGACTGCGTCCTGAGTTGATTCGCAGACGCCGCTAGGTCAGCCGAGCAGCTTCGCAAGCTCCGAGGTGACCGATTCCGGGCTCTCCTGGTGGGCGAAATGCCCCGCGCCCGGGATTCCGACCACGCGCCGGTCGGGGGCGAGCCGGTGGCCGCGGCGGATCGTGGAATCGAGGATGTAGTGGTCGGATTCGCCGTGCAGCGACAGCACGGGGACGCGGACCGGCTCCCGCATCGCCGACATGAAGCGGGCGCCGTCGGGCCGCCACTGGCTGCGGAAGGCCCAGCGCTGATACTCCAGCGCACAGTGCGCCGCGCCGGAGATGCGGATCGCGGAGCGCATCCGGCGGGCGGTATCGACGAATTCGGCCGTGCCCGACCACCGCGCGCTGACCCGTTGCCGCAGTAGCCTTTCCACCTCGTAGCCGTCGTTGGTGGCCAGCAGGCGCTCGCCGTAGCGCGGGGGCTGATAGCGCAGGAAGTTCGGCAGCCACGCCGCGCGCTGATGCCGATCGCGCAGCACCGCCTGCTTCAGCGCGACCGGATGCGGCGAACTCACCAGCGCGATCGAGCGCACCAGCCGCGGATGCAGCACCGCGGTCGCCCAGCACACCAATCCACCCTCGGCATGTCCGACCAGGGTGGCCTCGCTGTGGCCGAGCGCGCGAATGAGCCCGGCCACGTCACCGGCCAGCGTCCAGCCGTCGTAACCGCGGGGCGGCTTGTCGGAATCGCCGTACCCGCGCAGGTCGACCGCGACGGCCCGATAGCCCAGATCGGCCAGGCCGGTCAGCTGATGCCGCCACGACCACCAGAAGTCACCGAATCCGTGCAGCAGCACCACGAGCGGGACGTCCGGCGCCGGACCACCCTGCGCCGGTTCGGCCTCGACGACGTGGAATCGAATGCCGTTGGCACGCACGTCCCTGTGGGCCCACGGCCCGTCGTAACGGACGCTGGACGGATCCGGACTCGGGTTCGACGACACGCCGATCAAGCGTAGTCGGCGGGGTTATCTGCCCGGTCGATCGGTGGCGGTCGCGACCGGTGCGTCGAGCGCCGCATGCTCGCCGTGCGAGCCGATGCCCTGCGGCAGCACCGTGCGTGTCTCCTTCAGCGATTCGATCGTCTTCTCCGGCGCGCGCAGCTTGCGCACCTTGCGATAGCCGAGGAAGCCGAACAGCGCGACCGCGACGATCATCAGCCCGAACACGATCAGGAACGACGCCCACCGGTACAGCCACACATCGAGCAGCTCGGCCAGGAAGAAGAAAAAGAAGAAGGTGGAGAACAGCAGGATGGTGAGCGCGACGATGAAGAACACGCTGCCCTGCAGGCCCTTGCGGATCTCCCCGGTCACCTCGGACTTGGCCAGGGCCACCTCGGCGCGGACGAGAGTCGACATCTGCTCGGCGGCATCGCGCACCAGATCGCCGATGCTGGCGTTCGCCGTGGTGTCGACCTCCGACAGCGGAATAGCGGTGATGGTCCGGTTGCGGCCCACGTCCTGCCCGTTACCGCCGTTTGTGAAGCTCAATGCTCGACCCTTCTCCATGTCCCGGTGCTGTCCGGCCTTCACTCGTCTGCAGCGGCCGCGCCGGCGTGCCGTCGCGCCTGATGTGCACGGCCCCGTCGCAACAGTAGCGCCGAACCGATCAGGGAAGCCGCCATTGACGTCATCAACACGGCCGCCTTCGCCAGTTCCGCGGCGGCCTCGTCGTTCGCCAATGCAAGTTCTGCCACCAAAAGGCTAACGGTGAACCCGATCGCTCCCAGTACCGACAGGGCGAACATGTCGCGGTAACCCAATCCGGCGGGCCGTTCGGCGATCCCGAGGCGAATCGCCACCCAGCTCGTGCCGAACAGTCCCAGGGTTTTTCCGGCCAGCAGGCCGACGATGATCGCCAGCGCCAGCCGATCGGTGAACAGCTCCCCGAACACCGCCGCCGACAGCGGGACACCCGAGGCGAACAGCGCGAACAGCGGAACACACACGCCCGCCGACACCGGCTGGAACAGATGCTCGAGCCGGGTGGCCGGTGCCTCGTCCTCGCCGGGGTCGGGGCGAACCCGGGTCAGCAGCCCGCACAGGACCCCGGCCAGGGTGGGGTGAATTCCCGCCTCGTGCAACGCATACCAGGCCACCAGCGCCAGCGGCACATAGATCAGCGGGGAACGCCACCGCCGGTGCTGGGCCAGCCACCAGCCGAGGAGGCAGGCGGCGGCGGCCAGCAGCCAGCCGACCGCGATCGAGGTGGTGAACAGCACCGCGATCAACAGGATGGCGATGAGGTCGTCCACCACGGCCAGGCTCAGCAGGAACACTCGCGCGGTGGCGGGGATGCGGGAACCGGTGAGCGCGAGCACCGCGAGCGCGAAGGCGATATCGGTGGCGACGGGGATGGCCCAGCCGCGCTCCATGCCGTCGATGCCGAATCCGATCGTCATCGCGATGAGTGCGGGCAGCACCACCCCGCCGACGGCGGCGATGATCGGCAGCGTGGCGCGCTTGCGGTCGGCGAGTTCGCCCACCACCAGTTCGCGCTTGAGTTCCAGACCGGCGACGAAGAAGAAGATCGCGAGCAGGCCGTCCTTGACCCAGTCGGCGAGGGTCAGGTCCAGGTGCAGCGGGGGTATCGGGAGGGTTGTCTCGGTGAGGGTGAGATAGCCGTCGCTCCACGGCGAATTCGCCCACAGCAGCGCAATGGCCGCGGCCACCAGCAGCAGGGCGCCGCCGACGGTTTCGGTACGGAGGAAGCGGGCGAGCTCGGAACGGAGCGCAACGATCACGGAGCACCTTTCGGCCGGAGGAACAGCGGCTGCGGTGTACATCCCGCCGACTCGTCGGCCGGTGCTTGTCCCGCACGCCGACCAGACTTCCCGGCACTCCTTACGCAATTCTAACGGTCGGGTCCGGTGTGGTTCGCAGTGCGTCTGGGAACCGCCCCCGGGGCCGAATGCCCGCGACATGCGGCGGGGGGGGGGGGGGGCCCGGAGCCCCCGCCCGCCGGCCGGGGGGGGGGGAGGGGGGGGGGGGGATTGTTGATGGGGGGGGGGGGGGGGGG
>NZ_JARWQD010000346.1 GCF_029869545.1 Nocardia wallacei
ACCCCCCCCCCCCCCCCCCGCCCCCCCCCCCCCCCGCCCCCCCGGCCCCCCCCCCCGGGCCCCCCCGGGGGGCCCCCACCCCCCCCCCCCCCCGGCCGCCCCCCCCCCCGGGGCCGAATTCGGCTGGGTTACAACGGTTTATGGTAGGGGGCCGCCTGCGGCGATGGCCGAGAGCGTGGCGAACTCGTCGCCCTTCAGCGATGCGCCGCCTACCAGTGCGCCGTCGATATCGGTTTGCGCGATCAGCTCGCCGACATTCTTGGCGTTCACCGAGCCGCCGTACAGCACCCGTACCGCCGCGGCGATCTCCGGGTTCGCCAGGTCGGCCAGCTCGGCCCGCAGCGCGCCGCAGACCTCCTGCGCGTCGGCGGGCGTGGCGACGCGGCCGGTGCCGATCGCCCACACCGGCTCGTAGGCGATGACGACCTTCGAGATCTCCTCCGCCGACAGGCCCTTCAGCGAACCGCGCAGCTGCTCGAGGTTGTACTGGACGTGCGTCTGCGCCTCGCGGACACCCAGGCCCTCGCCGACGCACACGATCGGGGTCATCCCGTTGTCGAGCACCTTCTTGGCCTTGGCGGCCACGGTGGCGTCGTCCTCGGTGTGGTACTGCCGCCGCTCCGAATGACCGACCACCACGAACGAGCAGCCCAGCTTGGCCAGCATGGAGGCGCTGACCTCGCCGGTGTAGGCGCCCGCGTCGTGCGTCGACACATCCTGCGCGCCGTAGGTGACCAGCAGCCGGTCGCCCTCCACCAGCGTCTGCACGCTGCGGATGTCGGTGAACGGCGGGATCACCGTGACGTCGACCTTGGCGAAGTACTTGTCCGGCAACGCGAAAGCGATCTTCTGCACCAGGGCGATCGCCTCGAGGTGATTGAGATTCATCTTCCAGTTGCCGGCGATCAGCGGTTTGCGTGCCATCATTCCTCCAGAACCGCGATGCCCGGAAGTTCCTTGCCCTCCAGGTATTCCAGCGACGCGCCGCCGCCGGTGGAGATGTGCGAGAAACCGTCCTCGGGCAGACCCAGGATACGGACCGCCGCGGCCGAATCCCCGCCGCCCACAACGGAGAACGCGCCCTTGCCGGTGGCGGTGACGATCGCCTCGGCGACGCCGCGGGTGCCCGCGGCGAAATTCTCGAACTCGAACACGCCCATCGGGCCGTTCCAGAAGATCGTCTTCGCCTCGGTCAGCAGCGCCGCGAAACGCTTCGCGGACTCCGGGCCCACGTCCAGGCCCATCCAGCCGTCGGGAATCTCGTTGTCGGGCACGACCTTCGAGTCCGCGTCGGCGGCGAACTCGTCGGCCACCACGATGTCGACGGGCAGGTGGATGACGTCGGCGTAGCGGTCCAGCAGCTCCTGACAGGTGGCCACCATCTCCTGCTGCAGCAGCGAGGTGCCCACCGAAAGCCCCTGTGCCGCAAGGAAGGTGAAGCACATGCCGCCGCCGATCACCAGCGTGTCGACCTTCGGGGCCAGCGCCTCGATGACGGCCAGCTTGTCCGAGACCTTCGACCCGCCCAGCACCACCGCGTAGGGCCGCTCCGGATCGGCGGTCAGCTTCTGCAGCACCTCGACCTCGGCCGCCACCAGGGTGCCCGCGTAATGCGGCAGCAGCTTGGCGACGTCGTACACCGACGCCTGCTTGCGGTGCACCACGCCGAAGCCGTCGGAGACGAACGCGCCGTCGTCGCCGACCAGTTCGACCAGGGCGCGCGCCAGCTTGCCGCGCTCGGCGTCGTCCTTGCTGGTCTCGCGCGGATCGAAGCGGATGTTCTCCAGCAGCAGCACATCGCCGTCGGTCAGGCCCTCCGAGCGCGCGAGCGCGTCCTGCCCCACCACGTCACCGGCCAGCTGGACGTTGCGGCCCAGCTCCTCCGACAGCCGCGCGGCCACCGGAGCCAGCGACAGCGCCGGATCCGGCGCGCCCTTCGGACGGCCCAGGTGCGCGGTGACGACGACCTTGGCACCGGCCTCGGCCAGCGCTTTGATCGTCGGCGCCGAGGCGATGATGCGGCCCGGGTCGGTGATCGTGCCGTTGTCGAGGGGGACGTTCAGGTCGGAGCGCACCAGCACGCCCCGGCCCTCGACACCCTCGTTCAGCAGATCCTGAAGTGTCTTGACTGCCATGGGTTTACAGCGACTTGCCGACGAGGCCGATGAGGTCGGCCAGGCGGTTGGAGTAGCCCCACTCGTTGTCGTACCAGGAGCTGACCTTGACCTGGCCGTCGATCACCTTGGTCAGCGGCGCGTCGTAGATCGACGAGTGCGGATCGGTGACGATGTCGCTGGACACGATCGGGTCCACGTTGTACTTCAGGATGCCCTTCAGCGGGCCCTCGGCGGCGGCCTTGAACGCGGCGTTGATCTCGTCGACCGAGGCATGCTTGCGCAGGTCGGCGGTCAGGTCGGTGATCGAGCCCGTCGGGACCGGGACGCGCAGCGCGTAACCGTCGAGCTTGCCGTTGAGTTCGGGCAGCACCAGGCCGATGGCCTTGGCGGCGCCGGTGCCGGTGGGCACGATGTTCAGCGCGGCGGCGCGGGCGCGGCGCAGATCCTTGTGCGGCGCGTCCTGCAGGTTCTGGTCCTGGGTGTAGGCGTGGATCGTGGTCATCAGGCCACGCTCGATGCCGAAGCTGTCGTTGAGCACCTTGGCGAGGGGACCCAGGCAGTTGGTGGTGCACGAGGCGTTGGAGATGATGTTCTGGCTGCCGTCGTACTTGTCGTCGTTGACGCCCATCACCACGGTCAGGTCCTCGCCCTTGGCGGGCGCGGAGATGATCACCTTCTTGGCGCCGGCGGCCAGGTGGCCCTTCGCCTTGGTGGCGTCGGTGAAGATACCGGTCGACTCGACGACCACGTCGACGCCCAGATCGCCCCAGGGCAGCGCGGCCGGGCCCTCCTTGATGGCCAGCGCCTTGATCCGCTGGTCGCCGACCACGATGGTGTCGTCGCCGTCGAGCGAGACGTCCTTCGGCAGGCGGCCGAGGATGGAGTCGTACTTGAGCAGGGTCGCCAGCGTGGCGTTGTCGGTGAGGTCGTTGACCGCGACGATCTCGATATCCGTGGTGCCGAGGGCCTTCTGCGCCTCGACCGCCCTGAAGAAGTTACGTCCGATGCGGCCGAAGCCGTTGATGCCTACCCGGACAGTCACGTTATCGCTCCTCAGCTTTCAAGCGGATTCGTTCCGTTGCAGGTCCACCCTAATGCCCGCGTGCGACATCGCGGACATGCCCCTCCCAGGTGAGCGGCCGGGCGCGAAGGAGGGCCAACCCGGCCGGGCCCGCCGCGGGCGGGCCGGTCGGGCGCCCCACGTGCGCTTCGGCGGGAAGCTACCGATCGGCACCGCGTTCGAGGGCCCGCACCAAGAGGTCTTTCATCTCGGCAAAGTTCTCCTCGGTCGCCCGGCGGAAGGCACGCTGCTCCTCGAACTCCCGGTCCATGCGATCGAACTGTTCCCGGCAGTAGTCCTGATGCCCGGACAGCCGCTCACTGAGCGCATTCGTCAGCACCCGCTGGATATCGGCCTTCGACTCCAACACCTCGAACCGCCCCACGTTCTCGACCTGATGCGCATCCACCTTCGCCTCCAAAGCCGCCTGCCCCGCCTCCAAAGCCGCCTGCCTCGCCTCCAGCGAGCCGAACCGGCGTTCGTTCTCCTCGTGGTGTGCGTCCTGTTTGGCGCCGAGCGCTCGGACAGCGGCGAGCACCGCACGGCCCTCGGCTCGCTCTGCTTCCAACGCGGCCACCCTCGCCTCCAGTTGCGTCAGTGTCGTCATCGTCGATCCCCCTGTACCGTCCGGCAACTCCCGATTGGAGGTCCGAACCTACCGCATCGCACCGACTCCGGGGATCGCTCCGACCGATACCTGTGGATAACCATAGACCTGTGAACAGCCGGCGCGTCGCATTCACCCCGGACAATCCAAAACCCCTCGCCTGCAATCGAATTCCCGAGGACGCCGCGCACGGCCGATCCGGCCCGCACCGATCGTTTCGGTAGCATCGACCGCACAGTGGAACGAGGAGGTTCGAGTGACCGACAACGGTGTCAGCGTGCGGGCGGCAACTGCGGCCGATGTGCCCAAGGCGGTGCGGACGCTGGGGCGAGCGTTCGCCGACTACCCGTGGACGCGGCACACCGTGGCGGCCGACGACCATCAGGGCCGGGTGGAGCGGTTCCAGCGGCTGTTCGTCACCCGCATCGGGTTGCCGCACGGCCGAGTCTGGGTCGCCGACGAGGGTGACGCCGTGGCCGTCTGGACCACACCCGAGACCGATGCCGGGCCGGTATTCGGGGAGCTGGCACCCCTTTTCGCCGAGTTGGCCGGTGATCGCCTGGCCGCGAGCGAGGCCGCCGAGCACGCCATGGCACCGCATCGGCCGGTGGAGCCGGTGTGGTTCCTGGGCACCGTCGGGGTGGATCCCGACAGGCAGGGCCGCGGCCTCGGCCGCGCGGTGATCGAGCCGGGATTGCAAGCGGCGCAACGGGATCGGGTCCCCGCCTTCCTGGAGACCTCCGACGAGGGCAACCTCCGCTTCTACGAGCGCCTGGGATTCACGGTCACCGCCGAGGTGGACCTTCCGGGCAACGGGCCGCGCACGTGGTGCATGCTGCGCCGTCCGGCGGACGACTGAGCGACCGGCGGCGGGCGCTACCCGGCGCGCACCTCTTCTGTCGCGTAGAAGCAGAAGTGGTCCTTGATCTCGGCCACCTCCGCCTTGGGCTCGGGGTAGGCCCACACCAGGTCCGCCGCACCCGGCACCGACCAATACGAGGCCGTGCCCTTGAACGGGCAGACGGTGGTCGTGGGTGACGGCGTCAGCAGGTCGGTGCGCACGTCTTCCGGCGGAAGGTAGTAGCGCGCGGGGTACCCGGTCTCGCGCAGCACCAGCGGGCGGGTGCTTTCCGCGAGGATCTGGTCGCCGCGCATCACGCGCACGTGCTGAGTGCCTTGTTCGACGGTGATGCGGTGTCCTGCGGTCACGGTCGTGCCCTTCTGTCGGAGAGGTTCGTGGATCGTCTCCCCCGTGCAGCGCCGTTCGAGGGCCGGTTCTTCCCGTTCCCGCCGAGAATGGGCCCGTCGCTCCGACGGGCCCACCTCGCTCACGCGTCTTCGAGCAGTTCGGCGGTGACCGCCGACTCGGTATCCGGAATGCCCAGTTCCTTCGCCCGGCGGTCGGCCATCGACAGCAGGCGCCGGATGCGGCCCGCCACCGCATCTTTCGTCATCGGCGGATCGGCGAGCTGACCCAGCTCCTCGAGCGACGCCTGACGGTGCTGCACGCGCAGCTGACCGGCGGCGGCCAGATGATCCGGCACATCGTCGCCGAGGATTTCCAGGGCGCGCTCCACCCGAGCCGCCGCGGCCACCGCCGCCCGCGCCGAGCGGCGCAGATTCGCATCGTCGAAGTTGGCCAGGCGGTTGGCCGTCGCCCGGACCTCGCGGCGCATGCGGCGCTCCTCCCAGGTCAGCCTCGTGTCCTGGGCGCCCATGCGGGTCAGCAGCGCGCCGATGGCCTCGCCGTCGCGCACCACCACGCGATCGGTGCCGCGCACCTCGCGGGCCTTGGCCGAGATGCCCATCCGGCGCGCGGCACCCACCAGCGCCAGCGCCGCCTCCGGACCCGGGCAGCTCACCTCGAGCGCCGAGGACCGGCCGGGTTCGGTGAGCGAGCCGTGCGCGAGAAACGCACCGCGCCATGCGGCTTCGGCGTCGGGGATGCTGCCGCCGACCACCTGGGCGGGCAGCCCGCGCACCGGACGGCCGCGCACGTCCAGCAACCCGGTCTGGCGGGCGAGTGCCTCGCCCTCCTTCGACACCCGCACCACATACCGGGAGGTCTTGCGTAGCCCACCGGCACCGAGCACATGCACATCGGAGCCGTAGCCGTACAGCTCGAAGATCTCCCGGCGCAGTCGTCGCGCGATGGACCCCATGTCCACCTCGGCCTCGACGATCACCCGGCCACCGACGATATGCAGGCCGCCCGCGAACCGGAGTAGCGCCGACAGTTCCGCCTTGCGTGAGCTCACCTGCGAGACCGACAGACGGCTAAGCTCGTCCTTGACCTCGGCTGTCATCGCCACGAGACCCGCTCCTTTCCACCCAACGCGGACCGCACCTGCTGGCCCATGTGCCGTCCTTCGACTCGAAGCCTTGCTGATTCCGGCCGAGGTTGCCGGATCACCTGATCCAGTGCGGCGGCTAGCTTTCCAGGGTGGTGCCGGTCCGTCCCTGCCTCGGCGACATCAGCGAAGGTTACCCGCGCACGCAGCTGTTCGGCGGCTCTTGCGACATGTTCGCGCTCTCTGCCCTCCGGGACGGACCCGGAATCGACCACCACGTCCTCGACCGCGAAATCCGGTGCGTGCTGGGACAATACATGCAGGTGCCGCTCGGCGGAGAATCCGGCCGTCTCCCCCGGCTCGGCAGCGAGATTGAGCACCAGCACTTTTCGTGCCCTGGTATGTACCAGGGCCTCGCGCAGCCCGGGCACCAGCACGTGCGGAATCACGCTGGTGAACCACGATCCGGGCCCCAGCACGACCACGTCGGCGTGCTCGATCGCGGAGGTGGCCTCGGGGCTGGCCGGGGGATCGGACGGGATCAGCCGCACCCGGCGCACCTTGCCGGGTGTGGTCGCGACCGCCACCTGCCCGCGGATGCAGCGGCTCACCCGCGGATCGGCCTCCAGTCCCGAGACATCGGCCTCGATGGTCAGCGCGGTCGGCGACATCGGCAGCACCCGGCCGGTCGCGCCCAGGATCCGGCCCACCTCGTCCAGGGCCGCCACCGGGTCGCCCAGGACCTCGGCCAGTCCGGCCACGATCAGATTGCCCACGGAGTGGCCCGCCAGCGCCCCGGTGCCGCCGAACCGGTGCTGCACCGCGCGGGCCCACAGCCCGTCGGTGTCCTCGGCGAGCGCGGCCAGCGCCATGCGCAGATCGCCCGGCGGCAGCATGCCCAGCTCGGCCCGCAGCCTGCCGGAGGACCCGCCGTCGTCGGCGACGGTCACCACCGCGGTGATGGTGCCGGTCAGCCGCCGCACCGCGGTCAGGGTCGCGTACAGCCCGTGCCCACCGCCGAGCGCGACGATCGCGGGGTCCGGTTCGCGGCTGTCCGCCGCGGGCTCCGGTTCACGGTCTGCCGCGGTGTCCTCGCCTGCACTCATTCGCGCCCCAGATCCCGGTGCACCACCCGCACGACGTCGCTGGGGTCGGGTCGTCTGTCACGGAGTAGCTCGCCCAGCGCCTCCGCTATCGCCACGCTGCGGTGTTTGCCGCCGGTGCAGCCCACTGCCACGGTCATGTATCGCTTCCCCTCTTGGCGGTACCCGTTCGTCGTCAGATCGATCAGATGGCAACAGGTCCGCAGGTAGTCCTCGGCGCCCGGGCGGGACAATACGTACTCGCTGACCACCGCGTCCTGTCCAGTGTGTTCGCGTAGTTCCGGTACCCAATGCGGATTGGGCAGGAAACGCAAATCAAACACCATGTCGGCGTCGAGTGGTACTCCGTACTTGAAACCGAACGATTGGATTGTGATCTGCAGGGCCGCCGGAGCCCCGCCGCCGTAGGCCTCCTCCAGCTTGCGGTGCAGCTGGTGCACCGACAGCGCGGTGGTGTCGATGACCAGGTCGGCGGCGGTCTTCACCTTCGACAGCCGATCCCGCTCGGCGGCGATGCCCGCGGTCAGGGTGCCGTCGGCGCTCTCGCTCTGCAGCGGGTGGCGGCGGCGGGCGAAGCCGAACCGGCGGATCAGCACATCGTCGGACGCCTCGAGGAACAGCACCCGGGTACGCACCCCCGAACCGCGCAGCTGCTCGGTGACACCGGACAGGTCACCGGTGAAGAACCGGCTGCGCACGTCCATCACGAGGGCGAGCTTGCGGATCGGCGGATCCGCGGAGGCACCCAGTTCGACCATCCGCGCGATCAGCTCGGGCGGCAGATTGTCGGCGACGTACCAGCCCAGATCCTCGAGTACCCGGGCGGCGGTGCCGCGCCCGGCACCCGACAGGCCCGTCACCATGACGACCTCCACCCGATCGCCGTCGCCGGACGCCCCCGCGGGGGTGGTCCCGGCGGTGCCGGGCTGCGGTCGCGCGGCGGCCGCCGGGTTGCTGTTCGATTCGACGCTGGTCATGTCCTACCGGATCCGTGTCTGCCTGTGGTGCGATCATTCCGTCCCGCGGCCGGGCGTGTCGCCCGACACGCGGCGGCCGAAACCGAGCCGTGACCGTTTCCCTGCACCGATGTCCCGGGGCGGGCGGCGGTCACCCACCGTTCGCCTCGCTCGCGTTCAGGGCCGCCAGCACGGCCTTCGCCGTCGCCACCCCGATCCCCGGAACCTCCGTGATCTCCTCCACCGTAGCGTCCCTGAGCCGGGCCACCGACCCGAAGTGCGTGACGAGGGCGGTGCGCCGGGACTCGCCGAGCCCGCGCACGGAGTCCAGCGCGGACGCGGTCATGCGGCGCGAGCGTTTGCTGCGATGGAAGGTGATCGCGAAGCGGTGCGCCTCGTCGCGGACCCGCTGCAGCAGGTACAGCGACTCGCTGTTGCGGGGCATGATCACCGGGTCCGGCTCGCCCGGAACCCACACCTCCTCCAGGCGTTTGGCCAGCCCGATCACGGCCACATCGGTGATGCCGAGCTCGTCGAGCACCTCGGCGGCGGCGTTCACCTGGGGCGCGCCGCCGTCGACGACGTAGAGGTTCGGCGGGTAGGAGAACCGGCGCGGCTTGCCGGTCTTCGGGTCGATACCGGGCGGGACGGCCGGTTCGGCAGCGCCGGGCGTGTCGCCGCCCGCGCGCTCCACCGGCGCGGCGTCGGTGAGCGCCGCGCCCGGCCCGACCTCGGCGCCGCGCAGCTCCGCCGCCTCCATCGCGTCGAGGTCGCGGCGCAGCCGCTGGAACCGCCGCCTGGTCACCTCGGCGATGCTGCCCACATCGTCGGAGCGGCCCTCCCCCGCGGCCTCCTTGATCGTGTAGTGCCGGTATTCGGACTTGCGGGCCAGACCGTCCTCGAAGACCACCAGCGAGGCCACCACGTCGGTGCCCTGCACGTGGCTGATGTCGACACATTCGATGCGCAGCGGCGCGCTGTCGAGGTCCAGGGCGTCCTGAATCCCTTGCAGCGCAGCCGATCTCGCGGTCAGGTCCCCGGCGCGCTTGAGCTTGTGCTGGGCCAGCGCCTCCCCCGCGTTGCGCTGCACCGTCTCCATCAGCGCCTTCTTGTCGCCGCGCTGCGGCACCCGCAGCTGCACCGCGGACCCGCGCAGCTCCGACAGCCAGCCCTGGATCTGGTCCGGATCGCCCGGCATCGCGGGCACCAGCACCTCGCGCGGCACCACGGTGGCGGGGGTCTCCGTGTCGGTGTGCTCGGCGAAGGCGGCCTGCTCGCCGTAGAACTGGGTGAGGAACTGCTCGACGAGCGCGGGCAGCTCACCACCGGCCTCGACATCGTCGACCGCGTCGCCGGATTTGTCGACCACCCAGCCGCGCTGGCCGCGCACCCGGCCGTCGCGCACGTGGAAGATCTGCACCGCGGCCTCGAGCTCGTCGGTGGCGAAGGCGACCACGTCGGCATCGGTGCCGGTGCCCAGCACCACCGCCTGCTTCTCCAGCGCGCGCTCGAGCGCCTGCACGTCGTCGCGCAGCCGGGCGGCGGTCTCGAAGTCCAGTTCCTCTGCCGCCGACTGCATCTGGCGTTTGAGCTCGCGCACCATGCGGTCGGTCCGACCGGACAGGAAGTCGCAGAAGTCCTCGGCGATGCGGCGGTGCTCCTCGGCGCTGACCCGGCCGATGCACGGCGCGGAGCATTTGTCGATGTAGCCGAGCAGGCACGGGCGCCCGATCTGCCGGTGCCGCTTGAAGACTCCGGCCGAGCAGGTGCGCACCGGGAAGACGCGCAGCAGCAGGTCGACCGTCTCGCGGATGGCCCAGGCGTGGGCGTAGGGGCCGAAGTAGCGCACCCCCTTCTTGCGCGCGCCGCGGTAGACGAACACCCGCGGATACTCCTCGTTCATGCTCACCGCGAGCATCGGGTAGGTCTTGTCATCGCGGTAGCGGACGTTGAACCGCGGGTCGAACTCCTTGATCCAGTTGTATTCCAGCTGCAGGGCTTCCACCTCGGTGGTCACCACGGTCCACTCGACGCTGGCGGCCGTGGTCACCATCTGGCGGGTACGCGGATGCAGCGCGGCGACATCCGCGAAATACGAGTTCAACCGGTTGCGCAGGCTCTTGGCCTTGCCGACGTAGATGACCTGCCCGTACGAGTCGCGGAATTTGTAGACACCCGGTTCGACAGGAATGGTGCCCGGCGCCGGCCGGTACGTCGCTGGATCTGCCACCCGACAAGCCTATCGACCGGCGCCGACAACCCCCGGAACGCCGGGCCCGGCCCGCATCCGGTGGACAATCGCAGGCGAGGGCATCGCGCGACCACCTCGACGACCCCGTCCGAGCCGACCGCACCGTGCTGCGACGCGGGACTACCGATCACCCACGCTGCAGGCGGGCGGTGATCGCCGCGCAGAGGGCGCGTTCGGGTTCCGAGAGACGGGTGCGGCGGCGCAGGAGAACGAACTCGAGGTCGCCCAGTTCCGGCAGGCGGGCATCCTCGACGGTGAGAAGTCCTGCGGGTAAGAGGTTTTCGGCGTGCACGATCACACCCAGACCGGCGAGCACGGCGGCGCGCAGGCCCAGCTGGCTGTCGCTGGTGCAGGCGATGCGGCAGGCCCGTCCCTCCCGTTCCAGCGCGCGCAGGGCGATGTGGCGGGTGAGGCTGGGCGGCGGATAGGTGACGAGCGGGACCGGACCGTCGAACACCGCGGCACCGGAACGGCCCGCCCACACCAGCCGGTCGCGCCACAGCAGCTCGCCGTGCCGCTCGCCCGGCAGCCGCTTGCCGACCACGAGATCCAGTTCGCCCGCGGCCATCCGCGTCTTCAGGTTCTCGCTGAGCCCGACCGTCAGCTCCAGATCCACGCCCGGATGGCTGCGCTGGAACTCGAGCAGCACATCGGGCAGTTCCCGGGCCATGACGTCGTCGGAGGCGCCGAGCCGGATCAGCCCGGACAGCCGCGAATCGGAGAAGTAGCGCTGCGCCTGCGCCTGCGCGTCGAGGATGGTGCGGGCGAAGCCGACCATGGCGGCACCGTCCGCGGTGAGCGCGAGATTGCGGGTGTCGCGGCGGAACAGCTCGCGGCCCGCCGCCTGCTCCAGCCGCGCGATGTGGCCGCTCACGGTCGACTGCCGCAATCCGAGAATGCGGCCCGCGGCGGTGAAGCCGCCCGCGCGTTCGACGGCCAGGAAGGTGCGCAGCAGGTCCGGATCGAACACATTCATCACGATACGCGTTCGAAATTATCGGCTTCAACGACTTCCGCGATCAGTTTGCC
This sequence comes from Nocardia wallacei, assembly GCF_029869545.1. Taxonomy (GTDB): domain Bacteria; phylum Actinomycetota; class Actinomycetes; order Mycobacteriales; family Mycobacteriaceae; genus Nocardia; species Nocardia wallacei_A. The sequence goes on from NZ_JARWQD010000346.1 coordinate 11,415, forward strand.
CGGCCGTACCGTGCACTGGTGAGGTTGTTTGCCAAGCTCCGCATCGACGCCTTCATGCTCGGCATCCTGGCGAGCGTGCTGCTCGCCGTGCTGCTGCCCGCCCGCGGCGCCGCCGCCGACGTCCTGGACTGGGCGACCAAGGTCGCCATCGCGGTCTTGTTCCTGCTCTACGGCGCGCGGCTGGAGCCGCGGGAGGCCCTGGCCGGGCTGCGGCACTGGCGCCTGCACGCGAGCGTGCTCGCGGTGACCTTCGTGGTGTTTCCGCTGATCGGCGTGGCGCTGCGGCTGCTCGTTCCGGCGGTGCTCACCGACGAGCTGTACACGGGAATGCTGTTCCTGTGCCTGCTGCCGTCGACCGTGCAGTCCTCGATCGCGTTCACCTCGATCGCGCGCGGCAATGTGGCCGGTGCGGTGGTCAGCGCGTCGCTGTCGAATCTGGTGGGAGTGTTCGCCACACCCCTGCTGGTGATGCTGCTCATGCATACCGCGGGCGGCGCCACGGTGTCGCCCGGAGCGATCGTGCTGATCGTGGTGCAGTTGCTGCTGCCCTTCCTGGCAGGTCAGCTGCTGCGGCCCTGGCTGCGCGGGGTGCTGCGGCATGCGGCGGTGACCCGGGTCGTGGACCGCGGATCGGTGTATCTGGTGGTGTACGCGGCGTTCAGCGCCGGAATGGTGGAGAACATCTGGAAAGGCTTGTCGCCCTTGGCCTTACTGGCGGTAGCCGTCGTCTGCGCCGCGGTGCTGGGTGTGGTGCTCGGGGTGACCTCGGCCGGTAGCCGGCTGCTCGGATTCGACCGCGCGGACCGGATCGTGGTGATCTTCTGCGGGTCGAAGAAGAGCCTGGCCACCGGCCTGCCGATGGCGTCGGTGCTGTTCGCCGGGCATCCGGTCGGGCTGATCGTGCTGCCGCTGATGATCTTTCACCAGATCCAGCTGTTCACCTGCGCCGCCCTGGCCGGGCGCTGGGGACGGCAGGCGCCTCACATCCCGCGGGCGTATCGGATCGATTCCTCGACCGCGGCCAGGTCGACGTCGAGCGATGGATCCCGCTCCATCGCCTCCCGGATCTCGAGCATCTGCTCGTCGACGGTGCTGCGGCGGGCGATGGTGATCAGCTCCTGGCGCACGTAGTCGCCGAGGGGCATGGCGGCGGCACCCGCCCGCCGGCTCAGCACGCTCCAGGCATCCGCCGGCAGGCGGTACGTCTCGATCAGGGCCATGGCGCCGTCGTCGATGGCGGGGGCGGGATGGTCCGGGCGCTCGGCCTCCAGAAACTCCACGACCGAATCGATCGGCACCCGGCGGGTGGTCAATGTCGTCAGCTCTCTGCGCACGTAGTCCACGATCGGCATCCCGGCGTAGCGGGCACGGCGGCGCAGCACCTCGGCGGTATCGGCGGGTAGATCCTCGATCTCGATGCGCGACATGCACGCCACGGTATGCGCGCGGCGACCGGTCGGCAAGCATCACGGATCCGGCCGCCACCACGGCACCCGTCGCGGCGGACCGCTCACCTGCCCGCGGCTCGCTACCGAACCGTGTTCTGCTGCAATGAAATTCGCCGTCCCGGCGCCGACGTGGCGGCCCGCAGCGCCGGAGCCAGGTCGCCACGGTCACCGACCTCGATCGTCTCCAGTTCCAGCCAGTCGGCCATCTCCCGCAGGGCGCGTGCCAGCTCGGCCACGACATAGCCGCTGTCCCAGCCGGGTTCGGCGAAGGCGCCCGGCACGAGCAGGCGCCCGGCGCCGCGCTCGGCCCGCAGGTCCACCCGGCCCACCAGCTCGCCGTCGAGCAGGAACGGGAATACGTAGTAGCCGTGCACCCGCTTGGGTTCGGGCGTGTAGATCTCGATGCGGTAGTGGAAGTCGAAGATCCGCTCGGTGCGCGCCCGGAAGAAGATCAGCGGGTCGAACGGGCACAGCAGGGCGGCACCCTCGACGCGGCGCGGGGTGCGGGCGCCGGTCCGCAGGTACGCGGGCCGATCCCAGCCGGTGACCCGCACCTGCTCCAGCTCACCCGCATCGACCAGCTCGGCGAGGGCGGGCTCGGTCTGGCGGCGATGCAGGCGGTAGTAGTCCCGTAGATCCGGTTCGGTAGCGATGCCCAGTGCGGTCGAGGCCCGCAGCACCAGCTCCCGCACCGCGTCCGGCTCCTCGATCTCGCGCGCCAGGACCTCCGGCGGGAGGACCCGCTCGGTCAGGTCGTAGTGCCGCTGGAAGCCGACCCGCTTGTCCACCGAGAGCTCCCCGGTGGCGAACAGCACCTCGCACACCACCTTGGTGTCGCTGTAGTTCCAGCCCCAGTGGTCCTTGCGGCGGGGACGGTCCAGCTCGAGATGCTTCTCCACCTCCCCGGCCGTGCAGGCGCCGAACTCCGAGACGACGTCGAGCACATCCTTGGGCAGGGTCGGGTTGCGCTCGAGCACCGAGCGCGAACCGCCCCAGCGCCCGTCCCGGTAGCGGGCCATCCGCCAGCGCATCAGCGGCCAGTCCGCCACCGGCAGCAGGGCGGCCTCGTGCGCCCAGTACTCCACCAGCCGCCGGGGCCGCCGCGAGTTGTGGCTCCAGGCCATCTCGTCGAGCAGGGTGCGGTCGTAGCCGCCGATCCTGCTGAAGACCGGGGCGTAGTGCGCCCGGACCACGGCCGAGACCGAATCCAGCTGCAGCAGCTGCGTCCGCTCCAGGACCCGTTGAACGGAGCGGCGAGTGGCGGGCGCCGACGAGCGTGGCGCGGCGAAACCCTGGGCGGCGAGCGCGGTCCTGCGGGCCGCGGCGGCGGTCATGGTACGCACACCCGAACCATGCCAGAGCCCACCGACAAGTTCGGCGAGACGTCCGCTCGACCATCTCCGAGCCCAAAGCATCTGCTACGTCGCCCACCATCCGATACACTCGTGTATCCATTGGATCGAGCGCGAAGGAGAGTCCCATGGCACCGTCCCCGCCGCCGGATGTCGTCGTCGTCGGAGCCGGGCTGGCCGGGCTGGTGGCCACCTACGAGCTCACCAAGGCCGGGCGGCGCGTCCTGGTGCTGGACCAGGAGAACCGCAACAACCTGGGCGGGCAGGCGTTCTGGTCGCTGGGCGGACTGTTCTTCGTCGACAGCCCCGAACAGCGCCGCATGGGCGTGCACGATTGCTTCGAGCTGGCCTGGCAGGACTGGCAGGGTTCGGCCGGTTTCGATCGCGACGACGAGGACCACTGGGCGCGGCAGTGGGCGCGCGCCTACGTCGAGTTCGCCGCCACCGAGAAGCGGCAGTACCTGCACGATCTCGGGCTGCGGGTGACGCCGCTGGTGGGCTGGGCGGAGCGCGGCGGCGCCACCGCCGACGGGCACGGCAACTCCGTGCCCCGCTTCCATCTGACCTGGGGCACCGGGCCGGAGGTGGTGCGGGTGTTCCTGGAACCGGTCCTGGAGGCCGAGAAGCGCGGCCTGGTCGAATTCGCCTTCCGGCACCGCGTGGACGATCTGATCGTCGAGGACGGCGCGGTGGCGGGCGTCCGCGGCAGCGTGCTCGAGCCCACCGACCTCGAGCGCGGGCGCGCGTCGTCACGGAATACGGTGGGCGAGTTCGAATTCCGCGCCCCCGCCGTGATCGTCTGCTCCGGCGGCATCGGGCACGACCACGACCTGATCCGGCGCAACTGGCCCACCGAGCGGCTGGGCCCGTGCCCGAAGACGATGATCTCCGGGGTGCCCGCGCACGTGGACGGGCGCATGCTGGGCATCACCGAGGCCGCCGGCGGGCAGATCGTGAACCGCGACCGCATGTGGCACTACACCGAGGGCATCCACAACTGGGATCCGGTCTGGCCCGACCATGCCATCCGCATCATCCCCGGCCCGTCCTCGCTGTGGTTCGATGCCAACGGAAAGCGTTTGCCCGCACCGTGTTTCCCGGGTTTCGACACCAACGCCACCATGAAGGCGATCCTCGGCACCGGCTACGACTACTCGTGGTTCGTGCTCACCCAGTCGATCATCGAGAAGGAGTTCGCGCTCTCGGGCTCGGAGCAGAACCCGGATATCACCGGTAAGGATCTGAAGCTGACCCTGAGGAGCCGCATAGCCAAGGGCGCCCCGGGCCCGGTGGAGGCGTTCAAACGGCACGGCGTCGATTTCGTCGTCGCGAACACGCTGGCCGAGCTGGTGCAGGGCATGAACAAGATCTCGCGCGGCCCCCAGCTGGAGCTCGCCGAGCTGGAGCGTCAGATCCGGGCGCGCGACCGCGAGCTGGCCAACAACTACAGCAAGGACGCCCAGCTGATGGCCGTCGCCAATGCCCGCCGCTCGCGCGGTGACAAGCTCGGCCGGGTCGCCACCCCGCACCGCATCCTGGATCCTGCGCACGGTCCGCTGATCGCCGTCCGGCTCAACATTCTCACCCGAAAGACGCTGGGCGGCTTGCAGACCACCCTGGATTCCCAGGTGATCCGGGCCGACGGAGAACCGTTCCCGGGCCTGTACGCGGCGGGCGAGGTGGCGGGTTTCGGCGGCGGCGGGGTGCACGGCTACAACGCGCTCGAGGGCACCTTCCTCGGCGGCTGCATCTTCTCCGGACGCGCCGCGGGACGAGCCCTCGCACGCTCCCCGCGCCGGGCGGGCACCTAGCATCGGCGCCATGAGCAACCGGCCGCAGGCGCCGCCGTTCGATGTGCAGGCCCTGGCCGATGTCGAGTTCTCCGGCGAATTCGACATCAACGCCACGGGTTTCGCGGATCCTGCCGACCAGCTCGGCTGCTGAGAGCGGAAATGCAGGGAGCGCGCGGAGGGCGGCGGCGCGCTCGGTTCAGATGTGCAGGCCGTGCGCACGCAGCGCCGTGCGCAACCCGTCCGGCCGCTGGGCCGTGGGCTGCGGATCCACCCAGGCGAAGCCGCAGCCGAGAGTCGTTGCGCCGCCGTCGGCCTCGCGGCTGTCGCCCACCATGAGCGCGGCCTCGGGGCGGACGCCGAGCCGGTCGAGGGCCCATCGGAAGATCCGCGCGTCCGGCTTCATGGCACCGACCTCGTAGGACAGCGCGTAGGCCGCGACCTCGCGCTGCCAGCCGTGCGCGGCGAACGCCGGGCGCACGTCGAAGGCGATATTGCTCACGATGGCGACCGGAATCCCTTGCGCGTCCAGGGATTTCAGCACGGCGCCGGTGTCCGGATAGGGCGTCCACGCCAGCGCGTCCATCACGCGCGAATAGAAGCGCTCCGCATTCGGCAGCGGCAGGCCCGACTGGCGCAGCACCTCCATATACGCCTCGCGGTGCAGCTCGGGACTCAGATCCCGGTGCCGCCAGGCGTAGAGCCCGCGCTCATCGAACTCCACGACCTGTTCGACCGGCGTGGTCATCCGCCGCTGAATCTCGGCCGTCTCCGCGGCATCGAGGGGCCGTCCGTCGGCGGTCACCAGATCCGCGGCCCAGCTCTCGTCGTCCTCGAGCCGGAACAGGGTCCCGGAGAAATCGAAAAGCACCGCCTCGATGGTCACCCGGCCAGGGTACACAAACGTCCCATGACATAGATCACCCATCAGCTTGTCTGAGGAGTTTGCTACCGTGGGCCCATGTCCGACGCCCCCATCCTCCAGGTCGCCGCCGTCGATTTCGTCCGCAACGGCAACCCGATCCTCGACGAGGTGTCGCTGACCGTGCGTCCCGGTGAGCACTGGGCGCTGCTGGGCCCGAACGGCGCGGGCAAGACCACGCTGCTGAAGATGCTGGGCGCCGTCGAACATCCCACCCGCGGCACGGTCGAGGTGTTGGGCCATCGGCTCGGCCGCGTCGACATGCGCGAATTGCGCACGGCGATCGGCCATGTCGATCCGCGCCACGCCCCGCCGTATCCGCTCACCGCGCACGAGGTCGTCCTCACGGGCCTCACCAATACCGCCGACCTCAAGCAGCGCTGGAATCCGACCGCCGCCGAGATCGCCGAGGCGGACCGGCTGGTCGAGCTGCTGGGGCTGGCGCACCGCCGCGACGCCCGCTGGCCCACCATGTCCCAGGGCGAGCGCGGCCGCGCGCTGATCGCCCGCGCCCTGATGCCGAACCCGCGGCTGCTTCTGCTCGACGAGCCCACCACCGGCCTGGACATGGCCGGACGCGAACAGCTCATCGATCGCATCGACCGGCTGCAGTCCACCCATCCGGAGCTGTCGTCGGTGCTGGTGACCCATCACCTGGAGGAGCTGCCGCCGGGCACCACCCATGTGATGCTGCTGCGCGAGGGCCGCTGTGTCGCCGCGGGTTCCGTCGACGAGGTGCTCACCAGCGCGAACATCAGCACCTGCTTCGACCACCCGGTCCGGCTCACCCGCACCGAGGGCCGCTGGCAGGTTCGCACCGATCACACCGTGCCCGCCTGAGAGCTACCGCGAAACCGCCTGCGGCGCAGGGCGTCTCACTCGTCGTCGAGCGGAATATTGGCCACCACAGGAAATTCCCCGGTGTATCCCGCCCGCTCGCGCGCGACGGCCAGCACCCGCTTGCGCGCGGCGAACCAGCCGATGATGAGCGCGGGAACCAGGATCGCCAGGCTCGCCACCGTCCAGGTTCCGACCGGGTAGTCGAAGCCCATCAGCACCACCACCACGAAGAGGAAGACCAGCGTCGCGATGCCGGTGTAGGGGGCACCGAACATCCGGAACGCCGGGCGCTCGATCTCCCCCCGCCGCCACCAGCGCCACATCTGCAGCTGGCACAGCACGATCGTGGCCCAGGACGACAGGATGCCCAGCGATGCCACGTTGAGCACGATCTCGAACGCCTTCGAGGGAACGATGTAGTTGAGCCAGATGCCGAACAGCGCGACCACGCTGGTCAGCAGGATGCCGCCGTAGGGCACCCCGCGCTTGTTCATCCGGCTGGTGAACCTCGGCGCGCTGCCGTTCATCGACATCGACCGCAGAATCCGCCCGGTGGAGTACAGCCCGGCGTTGAGGCTCGAGAAGGCGGCCGTCAGCACGACGAAGTTCATCACCGAACCCGCGTTGCCCACACCGAGTTCGGAGAAGAACGTGACGAACGGGCTCACCGACGGCGAGTAGGCCGTGTAGGGCAGCAGCAGCGCGAGCAGCACCAGCGAGCCGACGTAGAACACCGCGATGCGGAAGATCACGGAGTTGATCGCCCGCGGCATGATCTTCTGCGGGTTCTCGGTCTCCCCCGCCGCCGTGCCGACCATCTCCACCGCCGCGTACGCGAACACCACGCCGGAGGTGACGGTGACCAGCGGCAGCACCCCGGTCGGGAACCAGCCCCCGGCGTCGGACACCATGCCGAATCCGGTCTGGTGGCCGTCGACGGTGAAGCGCCCCGCCAGGAAGAACGTGCCGATGCCGAGGAACGACACCAGGGCCACGACCTTGATCAGCGCCGCCCAGAACTCCAGCTCGCCGAACCACTTCACCGAGATCAGGTTGATCCCCAGCACCAGCAGCAACGCGATCAGCGCCAGCACCCACTGCGCGATCGACTGGAACCCGCCCCAGTAGTGCAGGTAGGTGGCGATCGCGGTGGTGTCGACGATGCCGGTCATCGACCAGTTCAGGAAGTACATCCACCCGGCGACGAAAGCCGCCTTCTCCCCGAAGAATTCGCGGGCGTAGGAGACGAACGACCCCGACGACGGCCGGTGCAGCACCAGCTCGCCGAGCGCCCGCAGGATGAAGAATACGAAGACGCCGCACACGCCGTAGACCAGGAACAGTCCCGGTCCCGCGCTGAGCAGGCGGCCGCCGGCACCGAGAAACAATCCGGTACCGATCGCGCCGCCGATGGCGATCATCTGCAGCTGGCGCGGTTTCAGGCTCTTGTGGTAGCCGCTGTCCTCCGCGCCGAGGAATGTTTGTCCCCGCACCTGGGTCATCTGCCGGTTGATCCTTCACACTCGGTCGGTGAGCATCTGACGTTACCTGGTGGATAGCGGTCGCCCGCACATCGGCCCACCGTTGCGCCGAACACACCGAACATGCTGGTAATTGCCGTCTCATACATCTGTGTGGAATTAGCTGCGAAGGTGCCTGCGTCTGCTTCCCGGTGGTGGCGCGCGAAAGTCCTGCCGGGTGTCGGACCCGGGCGATAAGGTCCGATCATGAGGCGCACGCGACACATCTGGGCCGGAGCCACCGCCGCCCTGCTCGCCGCCGGGGTCATCACCGGCTGCTCATCGGGTTCGGACCACTCGGCACAGGCGTGCGCGGAGACCCCGAACGGCACCGTGATAAAGGCCGGTCCGACGGCCACCGGCACCGATATCGCCACCAATCCCGAGATCGCGTCCGGCTATCGCAGCGAGATGTCGCCCGTACGTACCGGCAGCTACGCCGTGTCGGCCGCGAATCCGATTGCGACACAGGCGGCCTGCCGCGTGCTGGCCGACGGCGGCACCGCGGCCGACGCGCTCGTCGCCGCCCAGACGGTGCTGGGCCTGGTGGAACCGCAGGCCTCGGGCATCGGCGGCGGCGCGTTCCTGATGTACTACGACGCGGCGAGCAAGACGCTGGACTCCTACGACGGCCGCGAGACCGCCCCCGCCGCCGCCACCCAGAACTACCTGCGCTGGGTCAGCGACACGGATCAGACCGCGCCGCAACCGAGTGCGCGCGCCAGCGGCCGCGCCATCGGCGTCCCCGGCGCCCTGCGCCTGCTCGAGCTCGCCCACCGCGAGCACGGCAAGCAGCCCTGGCGCGAGCTGTTCGAACCGGCCATCACACTGGCCGACCAGGGCTTCGCGATCAGCCCACGACTGGCCGGGCAGATCGCCGAATCCGCCCCCGATCTCGCGCGCGACGAGAACGCCAAGGCGTACTTCCTGCAGCCCGACGGCTCACCGAAACCGGCGGGGACCAACCTCACCAACCCGGCCATGTCGAAGACGTTGAGCGCCATCGCCTCCGACGGTCCCGACGCGTTCTACACCGGCGCCATCGCCCAGGACATCGTGGACGCCACCGCCAGCACCGCGGGCGGCCGCACGCCGGGGCAGCTGACCCTCGCGGATCTGGCCGGTTATCAGGCCAAGAAGCGCACCGCGCTGTGCACGAGCTACCGCGACCACGAGATCTGCGGGATGCCCAACCCGTCGTCGGGCGGCATCGCGGTCGCGGCCACGCTGGGCATTCTGGAGAATTTCGACCTGGCCGCGCTGGCGCCCCAAGGCGTGGACAACAACGGCGGCAAGCCCACACCCGAAGCGGTGCACCTGATCTCGGAGGCCGAGCGCCTCGCCTACGCCGACCGCGACAAGTACGTCGGCGACTCCGATTTCATTCCGCTGCCGGGCAATTCACCCGACACTCTGCTGAACGACGAGTACCTGAGGCAGCGCGCGGCCCAGATCAAGCCGGACCGCAGCATGGGCACCGCGCAGCCGGGCGATTTCGGGCCGGTCCCGCTGGGCATCGGGCCGCAGCAGCCCGAGCACGGCACCAGTCACGTCTCGGTGGTGGACAAGTACGGCAACGCCGCGGCGCTCACCACCACGGTGGAGTCCGCGTTCGGGTCGTTCCACGTCGTCGACGGCTTCGTGCTCAACAACCAGCTCACCGACTTCAGCACCAACCCCACCGCCGCGGACGGCACACCGCTCGCCAACCGGCTGCAGCCGGGCAAGCGGCCGCGCAGCTCGATGAGCCCGACGCTGGTCTTCGACAAGGGCGCCGACGGATCGCGCGGGCAGCTGGCCTACGTCACCGGCTCCCCCGGTGGTTCGGTGATCATTCAGTTCGTGGTGAAAACCCTGGTGAACATGCTGGATTGGAAGCTCGACCCGCAGCAGGCCGTCTCCGGTGTGGCCTTCGGCGCCGCCAACACCCCGGTGACCGGCGTCGGCGGCGAGCATCCCGCGATCAATGCCGCCGACAAGGGCGACAACGACCCGCTCATCCGGAAACTCCGCGACATGGGCCACCAGGTCTCGGTCGACCCGCAGACCAGCGGCCTGAGCGCCCTGCAGCGCGACGGCAACGGCTGGATCGGCGGCGCCGACCCACGCCGCGAGGGCGCGGTGATGGGCGACGCGAAGTAGCCCTCACTCCCCCTGCGCCGCAGTATATTTCGCGCCCAGTTCGCGGAAGCGGTCCATGGACCGCGCCGCGTACTCCTTGTCGTTGACGCGGATGGCCAGCATGGGGACGTACTCGTCGCCGACGAGTTCCAGCCGGGCCCAGGCCCGCTTGTCGGGGATCGAGACGCCGCGGATGTCGCGCCACGGAAAGTCGTTGTCGCCCACGATATTGCGCACCGAGACGCCGCGCGGGCCCACCCGCACCCGCGGGCGGGTCAGCAGCAGCACCGCACCGGCGAGCAGCCATCCGAAGCAGACGATCGCGACCTGGTCGGCGACGCGGAAGTTCACCCCGGTCGTGCTGTGCGACGAGGCGATACCGGCGATCGTGAACAGCACCGCGAGGACCGCCGCGACGATCCGGGCCGTGCGCACCGCACGCCGCGGCCGCACCTCCAGATCCCATTCGGACCCCTCGGGACCCGGCGCGGGCGGCTGCGGGCCGCGCTTCCAGATTCGGACGACCGGCGGCATCGGCTCAGACCGTCTGGCGGTCGGCCGCGAGGGCACGCAGCGTCAGCGCCGTGTCCAGCGCGGCGGCGCAGGCCTGCTCGCCCTTGTCCTCCGCCGAATCCGGCAGCCCGGCCCGATCCAGGGCCTGATGCTCGGTGTTCACGGTGAGCACGCCGTTGGTCACCGGGGTGCTCTCGTCCAGCGACACCCGGGTCAGCCCCGCGGTCACCGCATCGCAGACGTATTCGAAATGCGGTGTCTCGCCGCGGATCACGACGCCCAGCGCCACCACCGCGTCGTGGTCGCGGGCCAGCGCCTGCGCCACCACCGGCAGCTCCATCGCCCCGGCGCAGCGCACCACGGTGATCTCCTCGACACCCGACGCGCGGGCCACCCGCTCGGCATTGGCCACGAGCGTGTCGCAGATCCTGGTGTGCCAGCGCGACGCGACGATGCCGAGCCTGAGCTCCTTGGCTTCCGCGAGCTCGAAGTCCGGGACGCCGGTACCGCTCATCTGTGCAGGCCCGCCTCTCTGTGTGCGATCAATCAGCCGTCGTTGTGGATGTGCTATCGCGCGGTCTCGCCCAAGTCGAGATCGTCGAGCCCGACCAGGTCGTGGCCCATGCGGTCGCGTTTGGTGCGCAGGTAGCGCAGGTTCTCGGCGGTGGCGCGCACCGGCATCGGCACCCGTTCGGTGATCGAGAGCCCGTAGCCGTCCAGGCCGACCCGCTTGGCCGGGTTGTTGGTCAGCAGCCGCATCGAGGAGATGCCGAGGTCGACCAGGATCTGCGCGCCGGTGCCGTAGTCGCGGGCATCGGCGGGCAGGCCCAGCTCGATATTGGCGTCGACGGTGTCGTGGCCGCTGTCCTGCAGCTGATAGGCCTGCAGCTTGTGCATCAGCCCGATGCCGCGGCCCTCGTGCCCGCGCATGTACAGCACCACGCCCCGGCCCTCGGCGGCCACCATCTCCAGGGCGGCCTCCAGCTGCGGGCCGCAGTCGCAGCGCAGCGAGCCGAACACGTCGCCGGTCAGGCATTCCGAATGCACCCGCACCAGCACATCCTCGCCGTCGTCGACACCGATATCGCCGCGCACCAGCGCGACATGCTCGACATCGTCGTAGATGCTCTTGTAGCCGACGGCCCGGAACTCGCCGAACCGGGTGGGGATGCGGGCCTCGGCGATCCGCTCCACCTGCTTCTCGTTCTTGCGGCGCCACGCGATCATGTCGGCGATGGAGATCAGCGCCAGCTCGTGCTCGTCGGCGAAGACGCGCAGCTCCTCGGTGCGGGCCATATCGCCCTCGTTCTTCTGGCTGACGATCTCGCAGATCACCCCGGCCGGGCTCAGCCCGGCCAGCCGCGCCAGATCGACCGCGGCCTCGGTGTGCCCGGGCCGGCGCAGCACGCCACCGTCCTTGGCGCGCAACGGAACCACGTGCCCGGGCCGGGTGAAGTCCTCGGGCTTGGCGAACCGGTCGGCCAGCATGCGCATGGTGGTCGCGCGGTCCGCGGCGGAGATGCCGGTGCTGACACCCTCGCGCGCGTCCACCGAGACCGTGTAGGCGGTGCCGTGCTTGTCCTGGTTCACCGCGTACATCGGCGGCAGCCCCAGCCGGTCGCAGTCGGCACCGGTCAGCGGCACACAGATATAGCCGGAGGTGTAGCGGATCATGAAGGCCACCAGCTCGGGGGTGGCCTTCTCCGCGGCGAAGATGAGATCGCCCTCGTTCTCGCGGCCCTCGTCGTCGACGACGACGACCGCCTTACCGGCGGCGATGTCGGCGACTGCGCGCTCGATGGTGTCGAACCTGGTCACGTGTGCTGCGCTCCATCTGGGTTAGGTGCCAATAACAGTACTGTGTGGACTGCCCCCCCCCCCGCCCGGCCGCGGGCCCCCCACCCCCCCCGCGGGGCCCCCCGCCCCGAAGGTGGGGGGGTTTGGGCCACGGCGGGTTGGGCGGGTGCGCCCCCGCCGGG
>NZ_JARWQD010000347.1 GCF_029869545.1 Nocardia wallacei
TCGCGGGCCCGCTCAACTACATGGGCGTCAACCCGAAGCTGGCAATTGCGAACTCCCCCAGCCCAGTCCGTAACGCGCCGGTTCCCGCACCCCCTGCGTGTTCCCGCACCCCTTTCGAGGCCCTGCAGCCCGTGCGGGAACACGCACGGGGTGCGGGAAAGGGTAGCCATGGGCGGGCGTCGCATCGCGGTGGTGCACGAGCGGTTCACGGAGTTCGGGGGGTCGGAGGCGGTGGTGGGCGAGTTCATGAGGATCTGGCCCGATGCGGTGGTGCATGCGCCGATCGTGACGCCGGAATGCGTCGCGGCGGTGCGGGCGGACGGCGGTGGTGGCGCACAATGCTCCGGCCGCCCTCCATTCGATTGCGACACATCGGCAGCGTTGCGCCAGAACGTAATCCATACCACCTGGCTGACCCGCGCCCACGAACTCACCGGTCGCCGTTCGCATGCTGCGCTGCTGCCGCTCGTGCCCCGGGCGCTGCGTCGGCTTCCCTTGGCCGGGGACTACGACGCGGTGGTCGTCAGCCATCATGCCTTCGCCACCCAGGCCGCGTTCGCCACCGACGCGCCGGTGATCGCCTACGTGCACAGCCCGGCGCGGTGGGCGTGGGACCGCGGCTTCCGCGAGCGCGAAGCGGGCGGCCGCGCAGGACAATTCGCCCTCGCCGCGCTCGGCCACCTCGCCCGGCGGGCGGAGATGCGCGCCGCGCCCCGGCTGGCGCAGGTGATCGCCAACTCGCAGGCGGTGGCCGACCGTGTCTGGGACTGGTGGGGCCTGGAGTCGACCGTGGTGCACCCTCCGGTCCGCATCGGCCGCTTCTCCCCCGATCCCGGCGTCGCGCGCGAGGACTTCTTCCTGTTCGCCGGGCGACTGGTCCCCTACAAGCGCCCCGATATCGCGATCCGTGCCGCACAGCGGGCCGGATGCCGCCTGGTCGTGCTGGGCGACGGCCGGTTTCGCAGTCATCTGGAGACCCTCGCCGGTCCCGAGACGACCTTCCTCGGCGCCGCCCCCGACGATGTCCTGGTCGACATGTACCGCCGCTGCCGCGCCCTGCTCATGCCGGGCGTGGAGGACTTCGGCATCGTGCCCGTGGAGGCAATGGCCTGCGGCACACCGGTTCTCGCGGTCGGCGAGGGCGGAGCCCTCGATACCGTGCGGCCCGGCGTCACCGGCGAACATCTGGCGTTCGGCGATGACGCGGCCGTCGTCGCCCGCTTCGCCGCCGCCATGCGCGAGTTCGATTCCGCCGCTTACGATCCCGCCGTCGTCCGCACCCACGCCGAGTCCTACTCCCCCGCCGCGTTCCGGGCCCGGATCGCCGACACGGTCGCCGACATCGTGGACTGAGGCGTCGGGGCATGGCCGCCGTCACCGAACGGATACCCCCGTAACCGGCGCGGCCTTGACCTCGAGTTCCGTTCAGGTTTCATGCTGAAGCAATGGACCACGACGACGAACAGGCGATCCGGACCGCGCTGAAGGAACACACCGACCTCTGGATCCGCCACGACATGGACGAATGGGGCACGTTCTTCACCGAGGACTCGGACTTCATCACGCACCGCGGAATCTGGTGGCGCACCCGCCGGGAGAACGTGGCAGGCCACAAGGACGCCCCGGCCTCGGTGATCACCCAGAAACAGAACTACACCCAGACCATCGTCGACATCCAGGAAATCGCCCCGACCGTCGCCCTCGTCCACACCGCATGGACCTGGCCCGACCACCGCCTACCGGGAGCGGACCCCGAGGACCGCCGCGGTTTCATCACCCTGGTCCTGGTCAAACGCGACGACACCTGGCTCATCCGAGCCGCCCACAACACCCGAATCAACGGCCTCGACGACTTCACCCCCGCATGACCGCCCTCGAACCCTCCGAAAGTTTGATTCACGGACTCTCCCCGACCGGTATCGTCATGGGTGAAGTTAGGTTACCCATAGTCGTGTGTGGAGTGGGACGAGGAAGCAGGATCATGCCGGATATCAGCACATCGTCGGAGGGCGTGCCGTTCTCCGCGCAGATCCGCACCGCTACCGAGCGGCAACATGCGGATGCGGAGAATTCCACGTTCATGAGCGACATGCTCGGCGGTGCCCTCGGCGTGGACGCGTTCTACCGCTACACCGGCCAGCTGTGGCACGTGTACCGCGCGCTCGAGTCGCAGTGGGACACCCTCGCGGGTGATCCGGTCGCGGGTCCGTTCGTGCGCCCCGAGCTGGCCCGCCTCGCCAATATCGAGGCCGACCTGGCCCATCTCGGCGGCCCGGACTGGCGTGCCGATCTGGATCCGCTGCCGTCCACCGTCACCTACGCCGCGCGGGTCGAGGAATGCGCGCGGAGCTGGCCGGGCGGCTACGTCGCCCACCACTACACCCGCTACCTCGGCGACCTGTCCGGCGGCCAGGTGATCCGCGGGACCGCCGAGAAGCTGTGGCAGCTGCCCAAGCGCGGCAACGGGGTGCGGTTCTACGTCTTCGACCAGATCCCGAACCCCGCGGCGTTCAAGCGCGAATACCGCGTGCTGCTCGACCAGCTCGCCGTCGACGATCTCGAGAAGCAGCGCGTGCTCGGCGAGTGCCAGCGGGCCTTCGCGCTCAACACCGCCCTGTTCGCCGACCTCGCCGCGGAATTCCCGGTGCGGCGGCAGGGCTGATTTCCGCCGAACCGGCGTTTGCCCGAAAGTTACCACCTGCGTCTCGTGGTTACCGAAAACCGTTGACACACATACCGAACGGCGCCTCACGTGGTGACACGACGCACACCGCGAGGGGCGCCGTGTGGTTGCGAGCCCATACCGTTCACCGTTAAAGTTACCCATCAGTTAGGCACGAAGGTGTTCCTACCTCGGCCCGACTTCTGTTATCGGGCCGTGTATTCCACGTCCGCATCCACCGACGAATGTCGGACGAGCAGTGTCGCGCTTCGAACGAGAAGCCATGTGCGACAACGGGTTCGACAGGCAGGAGGGGCGATGGTCTCCTACATCGTGACGGGTGGCACGGGATTTCTGGGACGGCGGGTGGTGCAGGGTCTGCTCGAGGACGACCCCGGCGCGGTGATCCACGTGCTGGTGCGCGAGGCATCGGCCGCCAAGCTCGACGAACTGGCCGCGGGCTGGAACGCGCAGGATCGGGTCTTCCCGCTGATCGGCGACCTCGCCGCGGAGGGTCTGGGCCTGCAGGACGATCCGCCCGCCGCGGAGCACGTCGTGCACCTGGGCGCGGTCTACGACATGACCGCCGACGAGGAATCGGCCTACGCCGCCAACGTCACCGGCACCCGCGGGGTCATCGCGCTGGCCACCGGTCTGGGCGCGATGCTGCACCACGTGTCGTCGGTCGCGGTCGCGGGCGATCACCGCGGCCAGTTCTTCGAGGACGATTTCGACCTCGGCCAGAACCTGAACTCGCCCTACCACCGCACCAAGTTCGCGGCCGAGAAGCTGGTCCGGGAGTCGAAGGGGCTGCGCTGGCGAGTCTACCGACCGGCGATCATCGTCGGCGATTCGCGCACCGGCGAGATGGACAAGATCGACGGGCCGTACTACTTCTTCCCGGCCATCGCGCGGCTGGCGGGCCTGCCGTCGGAACTCCCGCTCCCCCTGCCGGATCTGGGCGCCACCAATATCGTTCCCGTCGACTACGTGGCCGCCGCGATGGTGCGCCTCATCCGCCGCCCCGGACTGCACAAGCGCACCTTCCACCTGGTCAACCCCGATCCGCAGCCGTTCGCGGAGGTCTACGCCGCGCTCGCTCGCGCCGCCGGGGCACCGGCGGGTCTCGGCGCCGTGCCGGGCAGCCATGCCGCGCTGCAGGCGCTGGCGCACCTGCCGGGCGCCACCCAGGCCCGCGATGTGCTGTTGCGGCAGGTGGGAATTCCCGCCGAGGTCGCGCCGCACGTGTCGTTCGCCTCCGAATTCGTCTCCGATTCCACCCGCGCCCGCCTGCGCGGCCTGCCGGTGCCCGCCTTCGAGTCCTACGCCGCCGAGCTCTGGCAGTACTGGCGCGCGCACCTGGATCCCGACCGCGCCCGCCGCGGCGAGAGCGGCGATCGGCTGCGCGGCCGCATCGTGCTCGTCACCGGTGCCTCCTCCGGCATCGGCCTCGCCACCGCCCACGCCGTCGCCCGCCGCGGCGCCACCGTGCTGATGGTCGCCCGCAATCTCGACGAGCTGGAGGCCGCCGCCGCCGACGTCCGCGCCGAAAGCGGTGCGGCGCAGGCATACTCGTGCGACATCACCGACGAGAAGGCGGTCGAGCTGCTGGTCAAGCAGGTGCTCGCCGATCACGGCCACGTCGACTACGCGGTCAACAACGCGGGCCGCTCGATCCGCCGCTCCGTGCTCAATTCCACCGACCGGATGCACGATTTCGAGCGCACCATGGCGGTCAACTACTTCGGTGCGGTGCGGCTCATCCTGGCCCTGCTGCCCGGGATGCGCGAGCGGCGGTTCGGGCACTTCGTGAACATCTCCTCGATCGCCGTGCAGACCAAGCTGCCCCGTTTCGCCGCCTACGTGGCGAGCAAGTCCGCACTGGACACCTTCAGCGAGATCGCGGCCGTCGAGAATGCCGACGCCGGAATAACATTCACGTCGGTGCGGATGCCGCTGGTGCGTACCCCGATGATCGCGCCGACCGAGCTGTACCGCTCGATCCCGGTGCATACACCGGAGCAGGCCGCCGCCATCGTCGTGCGCGCACTGCAGGAGCGCCCGGCCCGAATCGACACGCCCATAGGCACTTTCGCCCAGCTGGTGGAGACGGTGCTGCCCTCGGTGAAGAAGACGATCCTGCACCAGGGCTTCCGCCGGTTCGGCGAGTCCCGCGCGGCGGAGCGCGGCGGGGACGCGACGCAACCGCCCGAGCGGTCCGGTGGCCGCGCTCCGCTGCTCGCTCTCGCACCGATCGTGCGGCCGCTGATGGGCCTGCCGACTCCCGCCGCCCGCATCGTGAACCGTATTCCCGGCCTGCACTGGTGATTTCGCCGAGGTACTTCCTGATGAACTCCCGCACCTACCAGGTGGCGGCTGACCGGAGTTCACCTGTCCGTCGTGCATCGGCCGTCGGAGTCTGCCAGAGTCGTTGCCTATGCAGGCTCGTCATCGTGCCGGTGCGTTACTCGCGACCGTATTCATGCTGCTCGCACCGTCCGGGTGCGGTGACAGCGAGAACAAATCCGCGCCGCCGGTCTCCGGGCACAACGCGATACCCCTCGTCTCGACCGGCAGCCTCCCTCCGGCACAGCCGGGCGAGGTGCATCTGTTCGGCCTCAACGACCTGCACGGCAATCTGCAGCCACCGTCGGGCAGCAACGGGCACGTCGCGAGCTATCCCGCGGGCGGCGCGGCCTACCTGGCGGCCCACCTGGGCCGTCTGCAGGCGGCGTACCCGCACAGCGCCGTCCTGACCGCGGGCGACAATGTCGGCGCCAGCCCGCTGCTGTCGGCGCTGTTCCACGACGAGCCCACGATCTCCTTCCTCAACTCGGTGGGCACGGCCGCGTCCGCGGTCGGCAATCACGAATTCGACGACGGCGTCCTGGAATTGGCCCGCCTGCAGGGCGGCGGTTGCGCCTGGGACGGCTGCGCGCCGGGAGATCCGTTCACCGGAGCCAAGTTTCCCTACCTCGCCGCCAATGTCACCGACGCCGGTGGCCGGCTCCCACCGGGACTGCGGCCCTGGACGATGCTCGAACTCGGCGGTCACAAGATCGGCGTCGTCGGCACCGTCACGACCGAGACCGCGAATATCGTCTTCCCCGAGGGTATTCGCGGCTACACGTTCGGCGACGAGGCCGAGGCCGTCAACCGATACGTCCCGCAGCTGCGGGCCGCGGGCGCGGAAACCGTGGTCGCCCTGATGCACGACGGCGGGGCGCAGCGAACCCACGGCGCGCCCGTCGACTACAACGGCTGCGCCGATATCACGCCGAATGTCACGGCCCTCGCCGAACGCACCGATCCGGCGGTGCGCGTGGTGATCACCGGCCACAGCCACCAGGCATACAACTGCCGCATCGGCGACAAGGTCGTCACCCAGGCGGCCTCCAACGGCAGGCTCATCACCGATATCGCGCTGCGATTCCACGACGGAACGGTCGACGCGTCCGCCACCAACCGCGTCGTCACGCGCGATATCGCCCCCGACCCGGACACCGCCCGGCTCGTCGACTTCTTTGCCGCCCAGGCGAAGCCGCGTGCCGAGCGGGTCATCGGCACCGCCACCGCGCCATTGCCCAGCGAACCGGCGCCCGCGGGCGACTCCCCGCTCGGTGACCTCATCGCCGACGCCATGCTCGCCGCCATGGCACCGGATCAGGCGGTGGCGGCGTTCATGAATCCCGGTGGGGTGCGGGCGGATCTGAGCGGCGGCGCCATCACCTACGAGCGCGCGTACACCGTGCAGCCGTTCGGCAACCAGATCGTCACCGTGCAACTGACCGGTCAGCAAATCCTCGGCCTGCTGGAGCAGCAGTGGAGCAACGCCGACAGGCCGGGCGTGCTCTCGGTCGCCGGAATCACCTACGCCTATTCCGATTCCGCTCCCACGGGCCACAAGGTCGTCGCCGACAGCGTGCGGATCGGCGGCCAGCCGCTCAATCCCGTTGCCGCCTACCGCGTCTCGACCAACAACTTCCTCGCCTCCGGCGGCGACGGGTTCAGCATGTTCACCCAGGGCACCCGGGCGGCGGTCGGCCCGACGGATCTCGACGCCCTCGAGTCCTATCTGCGGACTCGCGGTGCGGTCGAGCCTCCGCCGGGCCGGATCGAGCGCCGCTGAGGCACTACAGCCGCGAAGCGGCGAAATCGGCTGCGGCACCGGTGAATCCGGCGTATACATTGTGTGCGCCCGGGTTCAGCCCACCGCCGCAGACGGGATCGCCCTCGGCACAGTAGTTCGCGGTCCGCCACAGGTACGGCTCGGGCACGGCCCAGCCGATCAGCCGCAGCGGGTCACCGAACAGCAGCACCGACGACACCCGGCCACCGAGATTGCCGTCCACCCGGACCGCGCCCGGAATGTGGTTGGTGATACCGGTGCCCAGCGCCGTGTGCACGACCACCGCACCCTGCGAGTATCCCGCCAGGACGAATCGCTGATCCGGGCAGACCGCGGACTGATGGGCAAGGTGCGCAACGAGATCCGCGCTCCCCTTCCCCACCGAGAACACGTCGGTCAGATCCGCCGGGTAGTTCACGGGATAGGCGCTCACGCTCACGGGGAGCCGATCCCACACCGCGTCGTAGAGCGGATCGCCCACGCCCGCGCCGAGATGACCCGGTTCCCCGGTACCCCTGGCCACCACCAGATCGACGTCCGCGCACCATTGCGCGCTCGCCTGCGGTGCGGGATGCGCCACGCCCACCAACAGTAGCAGTGCGGCGAATACCCAAGCGATACGCCACTTTCCAGACAGCAACACCTTCCGGTCGCCCATGTTCCTCACCTGCTCACACCGTTGTGAGAGGCCGTACTGACTGTTGTCAGAGACTATTGTCTTCGGCCAGCTATGCGCCCCAAGGTAAGGAGGGAACCGAATGGCGGCAATGAAGTGTGCTGGAGAGATACCCAATTGCCGCGCCGCCACGGCCGCCGGTGAATTTCGTTATCGGGCAGCAACTCCAAGACAACGAACCCGACCGGTCCGTGACTGGGATTTCCGGGCCTATCGCCGCGCGGCCACGTCCGCGCAGGCGTCGAGGAGCGCCGGGACGAAGACGTCCGCCTCGAGCGCGCAGGCCGCATGTCCGGCCCGGGCCAGGAAGATCTCCGCTCCCGGAATGAGTTTCGCCATCTCCAATTGCCGATGGACCGGCAGGGCCCGATCGTGGGTCGTGATGACCACGGCGGCAGGGACCCGCAGCGTCGGCAGCCAGCCGGAGGAATCGAATCGGCCCAGCTCCGCGATGGCCTGCGCGATGGCCCAGCCGCTGGTGCTGCGCAGTTCGGCCATCGCCCACCGGTCCATGCGGCCGGTATCCCAAGTGGCCTGCGGTAATTCGGGCAGTCGGCGGGCCGCCAGCGCCACCCGCCGTGCCGCCGTCCGCGACAGCCCGCCCATCATCGCTCCCATCGCGCGATGGAATGCCCGCTCGCGCCACTTCTCCTGGAAGCGATAGGTAGTGGCGCACAGGACGATTCCGCCGAAGCGGTCCGGATGCCGGTGCGCCGCGAGCTGAGCCACGATGCCGCCCATGGAATATCCGGCCAGGATGGGCCTGTCGACTCCGAGCAGGTCCGCGACCGCGGCGACGTCGTCGGCCAGATCATCCAATTTCCACTGGGGTGAACGGATTCCGTGACCGTGCCAGCGCTGATCGTAGAGCACGACCCGGTAGCGCTCCGACAGCTCCGCCAGCGCCGGGAACCAGTTGAGCATGGCCGTGGTGACCACCCCGTGCAGCAGGAACACCGTCGGCGCGTCGACCGGCCCGGGGATGTCCACCAAGTAGGTGCGACCCCGGCCCGGCAGCTGCACCATGCGCCCCGCGGGCACCTCGGTCAGCCGCGAGACACGCCGCCCGAAGCGGCGTTTCGGGCGCAGCGGCCCACCGCCGGTCCGCTCGCCGTCGACCGCGACCAGATCCGGGTCCACCATCGAATGCCTCCTGGCGGGGAGCGAATTAGAACACGTTACAGTCCATCATGCCACAGCCCGAAGCCGTCGCGGACGCCGACGGTGGCGCACGGCGCCGCGCGATCAGGAGCAGGCATCGATGGTGGTGGTCGCCATCGGAGCGGGCGCGGGTGATGGCCGTGGGGTAGGTGCGGGCGCGGGCAGGTCGTACAGCCCCACGCCGGTGTGCCGGATCTCCCCCGGCGTGACTTCGATCCCCGGTATGCGCACCTGGTGCCCCTCGACATCGGTCACCAGTGCGGTGAACGGGCCGGACCCCGCCCCGGACGTCGACCAGTAGTTGTCCATACCGCGGGTCAGCGTCACGCCGGGACCGCCCGCGTCGGGGCGAATCTCCACGCGGCTCAACGGATTTCCGGCATTGCCGAACAGCAGCGCCATCCAGTGCGCCGACGAACCGTCCTTGACCCGGTAGATCAGCTCCGGAATCGGGACCGGGTTGTGTACCCGGCGCAGCCGGATCTGCGCGACCCCGGCGCTGCGATCGGCGATCCGGGTGAAGGCGGCGGTGCTCAGATCGTAGTGTCCCGGGGCGCATCCCGGGCAGCGGTCGACGATCTGGGCGCGCACGCTCCCGAGCGGACCCTCGAGGTCGACGACCGTACCGCACGCGGCGCTTCCGGCGTATTCCTCGGTCGGTACGCCGACATAGAAGCCGTCCAGCGGCAGCTCCGGGTACGAGCACGCCACGCCCTGGCCGAACGTGTAGTAGCGGGCCTCCCCCGGCTGCGCCGGATCACGCTGTTCCACGGGCGTAACCAGCTGCGGCACAGTGATACTCGGCAGTGTCACCGGCCGGGCGGGCGCCGGAGCGCCTTGGGATGTGCGGCAGGCGGCGGGCTCGGGTCTGGATACCCACAGTGCGGCCGCCACCACGACCCCCACGGCCAGCGCCGTGAACAGCCACGGCCGCGCGGCGCGGATGTGTTGCTGCTGTGTTACCCGATGCATCGTCCAAGCCTCCGGTTCCTTTCGCCACTTATTTCACAGCAAAGCAGCAGAACCCGGATTATTGGATCCGAATCGCGAACTCGGAGTGGAAATCTCGGCGTGTCTGCGGCGTGTCAGGGGATCAGCACCGCGGCGCCCGCAAACTTCCCGTGTGCCAGATCGGTCAGCGCGCGATCCGCCGCGGCCAGCGGATATGGGTGCACGGTGACGTCGATGCGGCGCTCCGCGGCGAACGCCAGGAATTCGCGGGCATCGGCGCGCGTATTGGCCGTCACCGAGCGAATCTCGCGCTCCTGGAACAGATGCCGCTGATAGTTCAGCGCCGGAACATCGGTGAGATGGATGCCCGCGACGGCCAGCACGCCGCCGCGGTCGAGCGCCGCGAGCGCCGGCGGCACGAGGTCGCCGACCGGGGCGAACAGGATCGCCGAATCCAGCGGTACCGGCGGTGTGTCCGCGGCGCCCTGCGCGGAGGCGGCACCCAGCTCCAGGGCCAGCGCCCGCGCCTGCGGGTCGCGGGTCATGACATGCACCTCGGCGCCGCGCGCGAGTGCGACCTGGGCGGCGAGGTGCGCGCTGCCGCCGAAGCCGTAGATACCCAGCCGCCCACCCGGCGGCAGCGCGGCGCGCTGCAGCGCCCGGTAGCCGATGATCCCCGCGCACAGCAGCGGCGCCAGCTCGGCGGCGGCGTAACCGGGCGGCAGTGGATGCGCGTAATCTGCTGGCACGGTGGCGAATTCGGCATATCCGCCATCGGCGTCCCAGCCCGTGTAACGGGACTCCGGGCACAGGTTCTCCGCGCCGCGGCGGCAGTATGCGCACTCGCCACAGGTATGCCGCAGCCACGCGATGCCCACGCGGTCGCCGATCGCGAACCACTCCGCCTCCCCCGGACCGAGCGCCACCACCTCGCCGACCACCTCGTGTCCGGGCACCACGCCCGGCCGGTGCACCGGCAGATCCCCCTCTGCCACATGCAGATCCGTGCGGCACACCCCGCACGCCAGCACCCGCACCAGCAGCTCGCCCGGCCGCGGATCCCGGACCGGGGCGCGCACCCGATCCATCGGACGCGCCTCGATCCGGCCGGGGCGCAGCACCCGCCACGCCGTCATCGTGCCGTCGTGCGTACTCACCGCCGCCTCTCTCCGCAGACTCTCGCCTTCAAGATTAATACCGCCACAATCGAACACACTTTCGAATCTCGAGCTATCCTCGTCCGCATGGTCAGCTCCCGGCACGAGGCGATGCACCGAATCTTCCGACACGACCCCGGCGTCTTCGCCCGCGCCTTCCACGCCCTGGACCTGCCCCTGCCCGCCCCCGTCGCCGTCGACCTCATGCCCACCGACCTCACCGAGATCACTCCCCTCGAACGCCGGGTGGACACCCTGCTGCGCATCGAAACCACCGACGGCCCGTTCCTGCTACTCGTCGAGGCGCAGAGCCGCGACGATCCGGACAAGCCCGCCGCCTGGGCGTACTACCTGGCCCACGCGCACAGCAAGTATCGGCTCCCCGTCGTCCTGCTGGTCGTCTGCCACGACAAGGTGACCGCGCTCTGGGCAGCCCGGCCACCGACCATCGGCCTGCCGGTGTGGCCCAGCCTCACCGTTCAGCCCATGGTGCTCGGCCCGCACAATCTACCGATCGTCACCGACACCGAGACCGCCGCCGCCGATATCCCCCTGGCCGCCCTCTCCGCCGTCGCACACGCCAAACAACCGTGCATCGGTGACATACTGAAGGCGCTGGCCACCGCGCTGCAGCAGGTCACCGACGAGGAGGACCGAGCCATCCTCGCCGAACTCACCGAACTCGGCCTCGGCACCACCCCGGCCGCTCACCTCTGGAGGCAGTTGATGACCGACCTGTCGTTCTTCCGCTCGGCGAGTTCACAGATGCTGCGCGATGAGGGGCGCGTCGAGGGCATTGCGGGCAGCATCCTGCGCATCCTCGACCATCGCCACATCCCGGTGCCCGACACCGCCCGCGACCGCATCATCACCTGCGACGACCTCGAACTCCTCGACACCTGGCTCGACCGGGCTATCGACGCCACCTCCATCGACGAGGTACTCGGGCCCTAGCTCCCGATTCACCCGTTCTCGATCGGGTAGCACGCCAGTACCACTGGGAGTCTCGAGAGCGGAGGTGTGCCGTGACGCGGTTCGGATACACGTTGATGACCGAGCAGAGCGGGCCGAAGGAGCTGGTGCGCTACGCGCAGGCGGCCGAGGACGTCGGTTTCGAGTTCGCCACGATCAGCGACCACTACTCGCCCTGGCTGGCGTCGCAAGGACATTCACCCTATGCCTGGTCGGTCCTGGGTGCGGTCGCGGCCGTCACGCGGCGCATGGACCTGATGACCTACGTGACGTGCCCGACGATGCGCTATCACCCGGCGGTGGTGGCGCAGAAGGCCGCGACCGTGCAGATCCTCTCCGACGGCCGGTTCACGCTGGGCCTGGGCAGCGGCGAGAATCTCAACGAGCACGTGATCGGCGCCGGTTGGCCGAGCGTCGCCGAACGTCAGGAGCGGCTGCGCGAGGCGGTGCAGCTCATCCGGGAGCTGCACACCGGGAACACCGTCACCCGCCACGGCCGCTGGTACCGCGCCGACGCCGCGCGGCTGTGGGACCTGCCCGAGACGCCCGTGCCGATCGCGGTCGCGGTGTCCGGGTCCCGTTCGGTGGACCGGTTCGCCCCGCTGGCCGACGAAATGGTGCTCACCGCACCGGAGTCGGAGCTGATCGAGCAGTGGCACCGGACCCGGTCGCTGGTGCTCGGCGACAGCACCCGGTCCCGGGTCACCTGTCAGGTGCCGGTGTCCTGGGACACCCACCGCGACAGCGCGATTCACCGCGCACACGATCAGTTCCGCTGGTTCGCCGGCGGCTGGGCGGTCAACAGCACGGTCACGACCCCGTCCGGATTCTCCGATGCCAGCCAGTTCGTCCGGCCCGAGGATGTCGCCGACAGCATTCCCTGCGGCCCGGACCTGGACGAGATGGTGGCGGCCGTCCGCCCGTTCCTGGAGGCCGGATGCACCGATGTCACGATCGTTCAGATCGGCGACGAGCGGCAGGAGGAATTCCTCGCCAAGGCCGCGGGACCGCTACTGGAGAAGCTCCGCGCGGCCGCGTCGGTGTAATAGAGTCGACTGATGTATCAGTCGTAATTCCCGAAAGGCGGCTATGACCACCCCGACTCGGCGTCCCCGCGGGCGTCCCAAGCAGGAGGGTCTGGCCGAACAGCGGCGCGAGCAGATAGTCGAGGCCGCCTACGAGGTGTTCACCGAGCAGGGCTACCGCGCGACCACGGTCTCCGAGATCGCCCGGCGCGCCGGGGTCGGCCAGGGGACCGTGTACCGCTACTTCGACAGCAAGGTCGAGATCCTGCGCGAGGTCTTCGACTGGTCGGCGCAGCGCGGGTTCACCGCGCTGGATCTGGAAAAGCTTGCCGCACCGGTGGATTCGTTCGACGAGCTGGCCGTCCGGATCGATACCGTCGCCACCGCGCTCACCGACCTGGTCGACCGTGACCCGCGCCTGCTGAAGCTGCTCGTCGTGGAGGCCAGCGCCGCCGATCCGGAACTGCAGCAGCGGGTGGTGGGCCTCGAGCAGATGCTGGCCTCGCGCATCGCCGACGCGCTCGCCACCGGCATCGCCAGCGGCCGCGTGCGAGCCGATGTGCCCGCCCGGGTCTACGGCCACCTGCTGATCAGCCTGGTGCTGCCGGGCTTCACCGACGTGTTCTACGCACGCATGACGCCCGCGCTGCGCGCCCGGCACGCGGCGGCGGTCAGCGACCTGCTCGAACGAGCCCTGCGCACCGGGACGGCCTCGTGAAACCTGCCGAGCTCCCGGCCAAGACCGCGAACGCGCGCACCGAACAGCGCCGCACCGAACTCATCGAGACGGCGTCCCGGCTGATCTTCGAGCGCGGCTATCACGAGGTCACCGTCGCCGATATCGCCGCCGAGCTCGGGGTCGGCCACGGGACGTTCTACAACTATTTCGGCAACCGGCGCGACATCCTCGACGCGGTGATCGACACCCGCTTCGCCGCGATCAACGAGCGCGTCATCGGCGGCGACGGCGCGCCCGCGCACACGATGGAGGAGTTCCTCACCGCCGCAACGGGTATCGCGCAGCGACTGTACACCGCCCTCACCGAGGATCCGGGCCTGGTGCGGTTCGTGCTGTTCGAGGCGCCCGCGATCGACCAGGCGCTCATCGATCGGCTCGACGCGATTCTCGAGGAGATGGCGCTGCTGTCGCGGACGCGGCTCGACGACGGTATCCGCGCCGGATATCTGCGGCCCGACCTCGACAGCGCGGTGGTCGGGCGGTCGGTGATGTCGCTGATCTTCGCCACCGCGCTCGGTGCGCTGTCGGAGCCCGAAGGGCTCTCCGGCGACGATTTCGTCGGCGCCCTGGCCGATCTGCTGCGCCACGGCCTGGGCACCCGATAGCCGTTACGATCGCGCCATGGTTGATGTGCCCACCTCCCGCTTGGCGCGCGGTGGCAGGCTCGGCAAATTCGCTGCGCAGCAAGCGGTTCGGAACGCCCGCCTGCGGTTCGACCGGTTCGCGCGCGGCGAACCGGACCGCGAGGCGGCCGATGCGGCCCTGCTGCGCGCCGCCGACGAGCTGGTCGGGCTGCTCGGCGGCATGAAGGGCGCGGCGATGAAGGTCGGCCAGATGCTGTCCGTCATCGATATCGAGATGATCCCCCGCAGTCATCGGGAACGCTTCCGGAGCAAGCTCGCCGCCCTGCGGGACAGGGCGCCCAGCGTCCCGTTCGAGCGGATGCGGCCGGTCCTGGAGGAGGATCTCGGGCGGCCCCTCGGCGACGCGTTCGCCGAATTCGACACCGAACCCGTGGCGGCGGCGTCGATCGGCCAGGTGTATCGCGCCCGGCTGGCCGACGGCCGCGCGGTCGCGGTGAAGGTGCAGTACGCCGGAATCGCGGGTGCGGTCCGTGCGGACCTGAAAAACCTTGCGCTGCTGCTGAAGATGTCCAAACCGATGTTCCCCGGTTTCAGCGCCGCCGCGTTCATGGACGAGCTGCGGCTGCATCTGGAGCAGGAGCTGGACTATCTGCACGAGGCCGCCACCCAGCACGAGCTGGCCGTGTTCTATGCCGGGCATCCCGCAATCCTGGTGCCCGACACCGTGTCCGGGCTGTGCGGGCCCCGGGTGCTCGTCACCGAGTACGTCGACGGTGCGCGGTTCGACGACGTCTGCACGCGGTCGGCGGCCGTGCGCGATCGGGTCGGCGAGATCGTCTTCCGCTTCTACATCGGCGCGCTGTTCCACGATCTGCGGTTCAACGGGGACCCGCATCCGGGAAACGTGCTGCTGACCGCGGACGGCCGCGTGGCATTCCTCGACTTCGGCCTGTTCAAGCGGATGCGCCGGGAGGCAGTGGAATTGGAGCGCGACGGGATGCGCGCGGCGATGGAGGGCCGGGCGGACGCACTGCGCGATGTCATGTGCCGGTCGGGAGCGCTGCGGGCCGAATCCCCCGTCACCGCGGACCAACTCCTGGAATACGTGTACGACGCGTCGCCGTGGACGTTCGACGACGAGGAACTCACCATGTCGACCGATATCGCCGGCGGCGCCTTCATGGTGGTCGCCGACCCGCGCTCGCGCGACTTCGACCGCATGCGCCGCGAGGATCTGCCGCCCGAGCACTTCTTCTCGCGCCGGGCCGATTTCTACACCTTCGGAATGCTGGGCCAGCTCGGCGCCACCGCGAACTGGCACCGCATCGCGCGCGAATGGGTGTACGGCGATCCGCCCGCCACCGAGGTCGGCGTGCTCGACGCGGCATGGCGGGCGGCTCGCTGATCGGGCCTACTTGGGGCCGTAATCGGTGACCTGCCAACCGCTTCCGGACTTCGCGACCGTGACCGACAACAGGTTCGGCGTGGTGGCGGGTTCGGGCTGCTGGATGTTCTGGGTGCGCTGGGTGGCGAAGACCGTCACCGTGTACTGGTCGTTGCCGGTGGGCTCCGCCGCCGTGGCGACCACCTGGCCGGTCGCCACCACCTGGGCCTCGGTCATGATCTTCGCCAGGGTGTCGTGCACGTCGGTGTAGCGCTTGCGCAGCGCCTCGGACGTGTCGCGCTGCACGCCGTCGAAGAAGCCGGGCAGGTTGTTGTAGTCGTAGGTGAGCGAGCGCAGCGTGTAGTCCTCGGCGAGTCGGGCGGCGTGCTCACGGTCGGCATTCTGCTGCCGCAGGGCGGCGAGATCGCCTGCGCTGCTATGCCATTGGTAGGCGAGGACACTCGAGGCCGCGATCAGGACAACGACGACCGCGGCGAGGAGGTACACCACGCGCCGGGAGAACCGTTTCCCACCGCCCGACGACGTTCCGCCCGCATCGGGCGCCGCCCGTTCTCGCTCCGAGGCCGTATCCTCCTCGTGCGCTTCGGTTTTCGCTGTTTCGTTCGCGGTGGTCACCACTTCTCCTCACTCATCTCGGCACTGCGACGGTCACCCGGGCCGGGCCGCCCGGGAAGGTCGCCGAGAGCAGGTCGACTATGGATCCCGCGTCCACCCGCAGGGGTCTGATCACGCTGGTCGCGGGTTTCAGCGCGGTGGCGATGTGCGCCAGGTCGGGCCCGAGCAGCGCGATGTACTGGTCGATCTTCCGCACCAGCGGGCCGAGCGGGGCATCCCAGACCTTCTCCCCCGCCCGGGAATAGTCCTCGAAGGCCCGGATCACATGCAGCACATCGGGTATCGCCTGGTCGATATCGGTGGCGCCGGTGCTGAACACCGGACCGCTACCCGCGAAGTTGTCGCCCAGGGTCTGCGCGTTGCGATACAGCCGGGTCAGCTGCTCTCGCTTGTCGCGCAGCATCCGCGCCGTCATCGTGAGGGCCGTGGTGAGATTCTGCACGTCGGCGTCGCGGCCCTCGAATCCGGCCGACAGCGTATTCGCCAGTCCGGCGATCCTTTCCGGATCGATCTGGTTGTTCAGCCCGTCCAGGCGGGCCAGGGCATCGCTGACGGTGGTGGCCACGCGCACCTGCACGGCGGGGATCACGCTGCCGTCGCGCAGGTACGGGCCCGCCGACGAGCGTGGCCGGAAGTCGAGGAACTGTTCCCCGGCGGCGGAGAGATTCGCGATCCGGACCTCGCTGTCGGCCGGAACCCGGTAGCGCCCATCGAATTCCAGCCGGATCGCCAACCCCTCGGGCGTGGTGCCGATCTGGCGCACCCGGCCGATCCGCATGCCGCGCAGGTCCACCTGCGAGGTCGGCATCAGGCCGCCGGACGAGCGCACCAGCACCGTCACCGACGTGGTGTCGCGGCGGGGATCGATATCGAGCACGCCCACGGTCAGGTAGGCCGCGCAGGCCACCGTCATCACCAGCAGCAGCACCAGGGACAGGGGGCCGGACAGCTTCATCGCACCATTCCGATCGAGCGCAGCACGTGTACGAGCCGATCCGATTGCGCCGCCGCATCATCGGCGATCGCCTGCGGCGTGGCGTCGTGGATCCGGATGTTGGGCGGGGCGCTGAAGAACGGAATCAGCTTCTCGCGCAACAACGTGTCCACGGCGGAGACGTTCTGGGCGACGGTGATGTCGGCGGTCGAGATCGTCCGCAGGGCGGGCGCCAGGATCGCGATCAGGCTGCGGAAGTCGCCGACGAACGGGAGCGCCAGGTCGCCGACGCGATCGGCCAGTCCGCGCGAATCCAGCAGCAGCCGAACGACTCCCAGCAGCACGTCGGACAGGCCCGCGGCCCGGCTCGGCCCCAGCTCCAGGGTGCGGTCCACACCGCTCCTGTGCTGCTGCAGGGTGGCCGACACCGACGCCGCCCCCGCCAGGATCCGGTCCAGATCCGCGGTGTGCGAGCCGAGGTCGTGCAGGGCGGCCTTGCCCGCGGTGACGATGCGGTCCACGTCCGCCGGGTCGTCCGGGAAGGCGGAGTTCACGGTGCGGACCAGCTCCTGCACCTCCGCGAACCGGCCGCCGGTGACGATATTCGACAGCGCCCGCAGAATGTCCTCGACATTCGCCGCCGGCAGGGTGTGCGCGAGCGGGATGGTGTCATTGTCGCCGAGGAACGGCCCGCCGTCGTCCTTCGGGACCGTCAGCGCGATGTGGATATCGCCGAGGATGGTGCTCTGCCGCAGCTCCGCGGTGGTCCCGACCGGCAGCTGCACATCCGAGCGCAGATCCACGGTCGCGACGGCGAGGTTGCCGATCAGGTCGATGCGATCCAGCACGCCGACATCGACCCCGTCGGAGATCACCTTCGCCCGATCCGGAAGATTGAGCACCGACCCGAACTCGATCCGAATCCGATACTGCGCCCCGGACAGATAGGTCCCGGGAATCGGCACATCGGTAGCCCGAATCCCACACCCGCACAACAGCATCGCGCACACGACAAGCAATACGGACAACAGCCGCCTCATCGCAAACCACCCCCTTCGGGCGTCGCACCCGGCAGCCGCTCCGCGATCGGCGGCAGATGCATGAGGATGTCGGCGATGTCTCCCGCCATGCCCGCGTAGACCTTGACGTGGGGCAGGAATTGGTCGAGCAGCTCGTAGGCGCGCTTGTCGTATTTCTCGACATTGCGCACGATGACCGGCAGCAGCTCCACGGCGAGGTCGACCATGCGGGCCAGGTGGGTGGAGACGCCGTCGATCATCTGGATGCCGTCGTGCAGATTGTCCAGCACCGCCTGCATATCCGGCCAGTTGCCGACGAACATGGTGGTGAGGATGTCGAGGTTGTCGACCAGCTTACGGAAGGTGGTGTCGCGGTCGGCGGGGTCGCCCACGATCTGAGAAATCTTCTGCAGCAGCAGATTCCACTGCTGCCCGGTCCCCGAGACGGCGGCGTCGGCGGCGGTGAGGGTCTGCTCGACGACGGCGTCGGGAGTGCCGCCCGGTGCCGGTGCGGCGCCCTGCTGGCCGAGCAGATCGCCCGACAGCTTGCCCACGGCGTCCAGCGCGTCGCTGATGCCGACGGGAGTCCTGGTGCGCTCCAAGGGAATACAGTGCGCGGCGTCGAAGGTCGGGCCGCCCCGGTACGGCTTGGTGAGCTCGAGGTGCCGATCGGTGACGATCGAACTCGACATGGTCACCGCCTCGGCGTCCGCGGGCAGCCGCACCGACCGGTCGATGCTCATCGCCACCCGCATGCGGTCGCCCTCGGCCCGGATCTCGGTGACCTTGCCGATCTCGACGCCGAGCATGGTGACGCTGTTGCCCTCGTACAGGCCGACGGTGTCGGCCAGTTCCGCGCACAGCGTCCGCTGCGCCGGACGCACCTCGTCCAGCCACGGCCGGGCGATCCCGTCGAACGCCGCGGCCGCGCCCACGCCCGCCACGACGGTCAGGGCCAGCCCGGTCATGATCAGAGCCGTCCGGCGCGCCCGTGCCATCGGTCCGCGAATCCACCCCATCAGCACGCCCTCCCCTGGTAGGGAATACAGATCGCCGCGCCCTGCCCCGGCGCGGGAGGCGGCGCGATCCGCAGACCGTCCGGGCCGAGCATCGCCGAGATCTTGGCGACGAACTCCTTGATGCCGTCGACGACGGTCTGAATCTTGGCCGGGTCCTGGAACACCTTGTCGAACAGCTGCTCGAATTCGGTGACGGCGGGCTCGATGTGGTCGCCGTAGGCCATGATCGGGCGGTGCAGCACGTCCGCCAGCCGCCGCAGCAGGTCGAAGGTGCGCACCACATCGGCCTTGCGCTGGCCCAGGGTGACTCCGACGACCCCCAGTTGGCGCACGAAGTCGGCGAGCACGGCGCGGTCGGTGGCGATGGCGCCGATGTATTCGTCGGACACCCGCACCGCCTCGTTGAGTTCCCGGTCGCGGTCGGCCAGCACCTGCGACAAGCCGGTGAAGTTGCCGATGATGTTGCGTACGGCATCGGGCTGCCCGGCCAGCGCGCGATTGACCTCGGCGACCGTGGCCCGCAGCGTGGCGCCGTCCACCTCCCTGATCTTCGGGGTGGCCGACTCGATGATGTCCGACAGCTCGAACGGCGTGCTGGTCCGCTCGGGCGGAATATGCTTGTCGCCCAGCGCCTTCGACCCCTTCGGGGTCAGGGCGAGATAATGGCCGCCGATCGGTGTGAGCATCTTCACCGCGGCCGAGCTCTGCTCGCCCACCGGCACCGAACGGTCGACACCGAACCGGATCTCGACGTGATCGCCCGCCAGGCGCACCGACCGCACCTCGCCCACCTTGATGCCCGCGACCCGTACCTCGTCCCCGGGCCGGGCGCTGCCGGAGGTCCGGAAGTCGGCGGTGTAGCCGCGCTGTTCGAACGGCACCGCGTAGACCACCGCGGCCGCCAGCAGCGCCACCACACTCACCACCACTCCCGCTATGCCCCAGCGCAATTGGGAGATCTGCACGCCGTGGTCGGCGAGGAAGTCGCGCACCCGCGCCCTGCCCGGTATCAGCGAAATCATCGGCACACCACCAGGTTCTGGTTGTCGAGCACCTGCGCGCCGATACCCGGGACCGGCGCCGGGCCGGACGAGCAGCTCAGCGCGACCGGCTGCCCCTTCGGCGGCACCGCGCTGTTGAGCCCCGACAGCAGCGACGGCATGAGCGACAGGATCTCCACGATCTGATCGGTCTGCGGCAGCAGCCGCCGCACCAGCGCATCCAGCGGCTGGTAGTTGCCGTCGTAGATGTCGCGCAACTCTTCCAGCAGCGGGATCAGCGGCCCCATGGTGCGATTGGCCTTCTCGACCGATTCCAGGATCAGCCCGGTCTGGGTGCTGAACTGCCGCAGGATCCCGCCCAGCTGATCCACCAGATCGCCGACGGCGGCGGACTTTCCGCCGATCGACTCCGACACCTCCCCCAGATTGCGGATCAGCAGCACGATCACCGCCTCGCTGTTCTTGGCGTACTTGGTGAGCCGGTCGAGATCGGCCAGCGCGGGCCCGATTCCGCTGCCGTCGCCGCGCAGCACCCGCAGCAGGTTCTGCCCGAACTGGTTGAGCTGCGCGGTGTCGATGGTCTCGAACAACGGCTTGAACCCGTTGAACAGCTTGGACACATCGAAACTCGGGGTCGTGCGCGCGACCGGGATGGTGGTGCCCGAGGCGATCTTGCGGCCGGGCATCCGATCCGGCAGCAGCTCCACGTATCGCTGCCCCACCAGATCCTGGTACCGCACCGCGGCGCGGGTGTTGTCGTAGAGCGGGCGCGCCCGGTCGACGGTGAAGCGCACCCGGGCCAGTTCGCCGTCCAGCCGCACCGATTCCACCGTGCCGACGGCCACACCCGACAGCCGCACCGTATTGCCCTCGTACAGGCCCGACACATCGGTGAACACCGCCTCGTAGGCCACCCGGTCGGCGGGGACCGGGGTGTTCAGGGCGGAGACGACGAATACCGCGCACACCGCGACCACGACGAAGAACACGGCCAGCTTCGCGCTCGCGGCGCCCACACTGCGCATCACCGCACCCCCGGCTCCGGCGCGGCGATCGAATCCACCAGGTACGGCATGGTTTTCACGATCACCTCGAGCTGCAGCTGCACCCGCCCGTCGACCACCGGGAAAGCCTCCCCCACGCGCCCGATCAGCCCGTGAACACGGTCGTAGGCGGGCGCGACGGTGCCCAGCGACACCCCGATCGGCACCGCGACATCCAGGACGCCACCGAGGATCCGCGACAGCTCCGGATTGTCGCGCGCCAGCAGATCGGCGACGCCGCGCAGCAGCACCGCGTCGACCCCGTCGAGCGAGCGGTCGGTGCGGGCCCGGTTCGCCGCCTCGCCGAAATACACGCTCTGGTCCAGGATTCCGAGGATCGCCTCGACCACCGGCGGGGTCAGCTCGGCGGCGCCACCGCTGACCTCGGCGCCGATGCCCAGATAGTGCGCCAGCGGCGCGCGCTGCTCGGTGGCCAGCATGCGCGCGGTCTCGAAGAACGACTCCACGGTCGAACCGAGCGCATCGCTGTTGTCGATCAGCAGGTCGAACAGGCGCCGGACGGTGCCGGAGTCGAGCACCTGCGTCAGCCGCGCCGCCCGCCGGAACATCCCGGCGACGGTGGCGTTCTGCGCATTCTCACCGATGTGCAACGTGGCATTCTCGGGCAGCGGTGCGCCGTGCCCGGTCGGCACCAATTCGATTGCGCTGGAACCGAAGACGTTGGAGGAGGTGAACCGTGCCGAGATGGCGTCGGTGAGCACGCGGGCCTGCCCGCGATCGAGGTCGAGCTCGATGCGCTGATGCCCGTAGCCGACGGTCTCCACGTGCCGCACGCGCCCGATCGCCAAACCGTGAAACTTCACCTCCGCACCCGGCGCCAGACCCTCGCCGAGCGTCGCCGCATCGATCGTGAGCCGGAACCGGTCGGTGAACCGGCCCTGCGCGTAACCCGCGACCACGACCGCCACCACCGCGATCAGCGCGGCGATCACCACGCCGCGCAGCCGCAGCATCCACGGCCCCGCGGACCGGCCCGAATGATCGACGAAAACACCCATCGCCCTACCCCGAGATCCTGATGCCGACGTCCAGCCCCCAGAAGACGATCGTCATGATCATGTCCGCCACCACCACCAGCACCAGGCTGGCGCGGATCGCCCGCCCCGACGCCCGGCCCACCCCCTCCGGTCCGCCGCTGGCGTAGAAGCCCTGATAACCGTGGATCACGATGATCATCACCACGAAAACCGTTGCCTTGACCAGGGATGCGAGCACATCGCCCGGTTGCAGGAAGGCGCCGAAATAGTGGTGGTAGGTGCCCGAGGACTGCCCGTGCAGCACGTTCACCACCACCGCGCAGGAGATGTAGGACAGGATCAGCGTCAGCAGATACAGCGGGACGATCGTGATGATTCCCGCGATCACCCGCGTGGTGACCACGAACGGGATCGGCCGGATGCCGATGGCCTCCAGCGCGTCGATCTCCTCGGAGATGCGCATCGCGCCGATCTCCGCGGTCATCCGGCATCCGGCCTGCGCGGCGAACCCGATCGCCGCCACCATCGGCGCCATCTCCCGGGTGTTCGCGTAGGCCGACACGAAACCGGTCAGCGGGCCCATCCCGACCATGTTCAGCGCCGTGAAACCCTCCACGCCGATCGAGCCGCCGACCGCGATCCCGAGGAACACCAGCACCGCGACCGTGCCGCCGCCGACGATGATTTTGCCGCTGCCCCAGGTGATGTCGGTGAGGATCAGCATGGTCTGGCGCCGATACGCGCGCAGCGTGTGCGGCACCGCGCCGAGCACCCGGACCACGAAGGTGGCCTGATGGCCGAGCGCCTCGAACACCGTCATCGGTGCGCGCGCACCGGCTACCGCGGTGCGGCCGAACGCGCCGAGCGGGACATAGCGGGAGGGCACCTCGGTCATCAGCCCACCTTCGTCGGCAGGAACATCGAAACCAGCTGCGTGATCACCAGATTCACGCCGAAGGCGGCGATCACCCCCAGCACGACCGCGGCATTGACCGCATTGGCCACCCCCTTCGGGCCCGCGGTGGCCTCCAGTCCGCGCTGACACGCCACGATCAGCACGATCACCCCGAACACCACCGACTTCACGATGGCCACCGCCAGGTCCGCCATCGAGGCGAACGACGAGAATGATGCCAGGTAGCTACCGGGCGTGACGCCCTGAAACCCCACGGCGACAACGTATCCGGTGAACACGCCCATGAAGATGATGAGCAGGCACAGCAGCGGTGTCAGCACCAGCATGGCCGCCAGCCGCGGCACCACCAGCCGCCGCACCGGGTCGGTGCCCATGACGCGCAGGGCGTCCACCTCGTCGCGAATCGTGCGCGCCCCCAGGTCGGCGGCGATCGCGGATCCGGCGGCGCCGCCGAGCAACAGCGCGGTGACCATCGGGGCGCCCTGGCGGATCACCCCCAGGCCCCCGGCGGCGCCCGACACCGATGTCGCGCCCACCTGCTGGGTGAGGCTGCCGACCTGTACCGAGACGATCACACCGAACGGAATCGCCACCAGCACAGCGGGAATCGCGGTCACGCTGACGATGAACCAGCCCTGCTGCAGGGTGTCGCGCCACGGGTGGCGCAGCCCGATGAGATCCTGCACCAGATAGCGAAACGCCGCCACGCCCATCTGCAGCGTGCGCCCGAACGTGCACAAGCCCGAAAGCACCAGGTCGACCGACCATCTCACCATCGGCGCCGAGAGTCGGGCAACCTTCTCGATGGTCGTCATAGCACTCCCCGCAAACCCGCCTGCGCCGTCGAGCGTGAGCGTATAACAGTTAGCCGACTGACATGTCACTCTTCGTGGAATTGGTCGGCGGTGCCGGTACCCGGTGCGACCCGATTGCTACGGTCGGCAGGTGACCTCGACCGATGCCGGATACACCCTGCCCATTCAGCGGGTACGGGCCATGGTCGACCTGGCCGAGGCGCGCGGGTGGGATGTGGGCGGCATGCTCGGCGAGGCCGGGATCTCCCCGGAGCTGCTCGCCGAGGGCCGGTCTCGCGTCACGGTCGAGCAGACCGTGCTGATGGTGCAGCGGCTGTGGCGCGCCACCGACGACGAACTGTTCGGCCTCGGCCTGCATCCGATGCCGCGCGGCACCTTCCGGCTGGTGTGTTTCGCGCTGCTCGGCGCGGCCGATGTGGGTGCGGCGATCCGGCGGTTCGTCGGCTTCCGGAAGTCGCTGCCCGGATTCCCCCCGCTGACGCTCACCATCGACGGTGACCAGGCGCGGCTGTCGTTCGATATCGGCGGCATCCGCAAGCCGGTGCCGCTGATCATCGACACCATGCTGACCATCGCCCACCGCTTTCTGGGCTGGGCGGTCGGCGGCCGCATCCTGCTGCGGCGGGTCGAAGTCCCCTATCCCCCTTCCGATCTCGATGATTACGATCTGATTTTCGGTGCGCCCGTGGTCTTTTCGGCGCCCGACCCGGCACTGGTGTTCGATGCCGCCGTGCTGGCCACCCCGCTGGTGCGCGACGAGGGCGATCTGCTGGAGTTTCTGCGCGATGCGCCGTCGGCGGTGATCGGCCGCCGCCACTACTCGGTCGCGCCGAGCGCGCAGGTGCGCCGCATTCTCGAGCGCGGCCTGCGGGGCGACTGGCCCACCGTCGACGAGGTCGCCGCCGAGCTGGCGATGAGCCCGCAGACGCTGCGCCGGAAGCTGCGGGAGGAGCACACCTCCGCACGCGAGATCCGCGAGCAGATCCTGCGCGACGCCGCCGTCGCGAGCCTGGTCCGCGGCGAGGAGACCGTCGCCGCCCTCTCCCGGCGGCTGGGCTTCTCCGAACCGAGCGCCTTCTCCCGCGCGTTCCGCCGCTGGACCGGCAGCCCACCGGGCTCCTATCAGCGGTAGCCCGCCGGGAATGCGTGGGCCGCTCGAGCGGTCCGGTCAAGAAGTCGAGCGCTGGGGTCATTGGCGGGCGGGCGTCGCGTGCGCAGCATCGGAGGCAAGCATCCGAACAGAGGAGTTCTGCCGTGTCGTTGCACCGTTCCCCGTGGATGGACGAGGATCTGGACGCACTGTCCGAGCTGGCGCGCCGCTTCTTCGAGAAGGAGTGCGCACCCAACGAGGACCGGTGGGGACGCCAGCACCACGTGGACCGCGAGATCTGGAACAAGGCCGGCGACGTCGGGCTGCTGTGCCTGAGCATTCCCGAGGAATACGGCGGGGGCGGCGGCACTTTCGCGCACGAGGCGGTGGTCGCCGTCGAGCAGACCCGCGCCATGGCGCCCAGCCTCGGCAACCCGGTGCACTCCACCATCGTCGCCCACTACATCAATGCCTACGGCACGGAAGAACAGAAGCGGGCGTGGCTGCCGAAGATGGCCACCGGCGAGATCGTGGCCGCCGTCGCGATGACCGAGCCCGGCACCGGATCCGACCTGCAGAGCATCCGCACCAAGGCGGTCCGGGACGGCGACGACTACGTCATCAGCGGCGCCAAGACCTTCATCTCCAACGGATTGCTGTGCGATCTGGTGCTCGTGGCGGTCAAGACCGCGGAAGGTAAAGGCGCGGATACGGTTTCGCTGATCGCGGTGGAGACCACCCGCGACGGCTTCCGGCGCGGGCGCAACCTGGAGAAGGTGGGCCAGCACGGCCAGGACACCTGCGAGCTGTTCTTCGACGACGTGCGGGTGCCGCGGTCGAATCTGCTCGGCACCGCCGAGGGGCTCGGCTTCATCCAGCTCATGCAGCAGCTGCCGCAGGAGCGCCTGATTCTCGCCGTCGCCGCGGCCGCCGCCATCGAGAAGACCGTCGAGATGACGATCGAGTACACCAAGGAGCGCGAGGCGTTCGGCAAGCCGATCTTCAAGTTCCAGAACACCCAGTTCGTGCTGGCCGAGTGCGACACGATCAAGAGCGTGGCGTGGGCGTTCACCGACGACTGCATCGCCAAGCACCTGCGCGGCGAGCTGGACGTGCCGACGGCGGCGAAGGCGAAGTGGTGGCTCACCGAACAGCAGTGCCGCATCGCCGACGAATGCCTGCAGCTGTTCGGCGGCTACGGCTACATGGCCGAATACCCGATCTCCCGCGCCTTCACCGACGCCCGCATCCAGAAGATCTACGGCGGCACCAACGAGATCATGAAAATGATCATCGGCCGCAGCCTGTGACCGCCTAGGGCGCAGATCTACTGCGCGGCACAGGAATTCGACCGGCTAGACCGGGCTCGGCGGCTCGTCCTCACTCCCGAAGCCGAACAACTCCAGGACCGACGGCAACCGACCGCAGCACGAGAACCGTTCCGCCAGTTGCACTCACACGGCGATAAGACCCCACGGACCCGGTCTCGGGCAAGTCCCCGGGACCCGCTTTGACAGAACCTTGACGGCCGAGCGCTATTCCGAGGTGAGTTCGGCCAGGGCGTCGGCGGCGTCGCGGTTGCCGCCCGCGGCGAGGCGGCGCAGCTCGATCAGGTCGGCCTGGTCGGTCGCCAGTTGCACGAGTTCGGCGACGGCGTCGGGGTTGCCGCTGTCGGCCCAGCGGCGCAGCTCGCCCATGTCGCCCCGGTCGGCCGCCATCTCGACCAGTTCGTCCACGGCGTCGGCGCTTCCGGCGGCCGCCAGGCTGCGCAGTTCGTCCATGTCGCCGCGCTCGACGGCCCGCACGATCAGTTCGCCGATCGCGTCGGTGTCGCCCGCGGCCGCGCGCTCCCGCAGTTCGGCCAGGTCGGAATCGGTCATGAAACGCACCCTTTCGGTGGTCGTCGGCCCTTTTCTCCCGGTTCGGCCGAGCATATCCCCGAAATCGCGAGCCGCGGCGCAACCGGCAACGAATCACTACGCGGCCGAGCCGAACGCATAGGATGCCGGAGACGACATGGAGGGTGCGATGACCGGAGCGAGGATTACGGGTGCGCTTGCGGCGCTGGTGGTTTCGGCGGGGCTGCTCGCCGGTGCGCCCGCCGCGCAGGCCGGGCCGGGCGACTGCGCGGCGGGCAATCCGCTGCAGGCCGAGGCCCAGCTGTTCGCCACCGACAATACGGACACCATCACCGACCCGAACGATCCGAGGCTGCGAAACCGGTTGGAGGCCTTCGAACTTCAGGTCGACGGCATCGCGCTGCGGCAGCTCACGCTGCCCGTGGGGTCGACACTGGTCAGCGGCGTGTTCTGGTCCGACGCCCAGCAGCGGGCCACCTACGAGCGGTCCCGGACATTCCGGCTGGCCTGCCTGGCCGCGCCGGATCTGCACCGCATCGCCGACCAGGTCCGCAGCCGCTTCCGCCAGGAGTCGGTGCTCACCTTCGAACCGCTGCCCGCCGACTCCCCGGCCCGCGACGCCTTCACCGTCGAGATCCCCGGCGTCGACGTCACCCGATTCCACGACGCCCTCGTCGCCGACCCGGCCGCGCGCACCCGGTTGGTGGGCGGCTCCATCACCGAGAACAACACCCTGATCCTGATCGCCGACCTCGCCGACCTGCCCCTGGTGCGGCAGTTCGCCGAACGTCTGGGCGCCGCCTGGGATCCGGACTCGATCCGCTACGGCGATCGCGAATTCGTCGACTAGCTGTACTGACCACGGACGTTGGTGACGGCGTGGCGAGCTGACATGGCGAAGACCTCCGAGTGAAGTGAGAGCTGTCTAGGAACTCATTCACTGCCGGAGGTCTTCGTGTCCCACCGTAATGCCCCGCTCTCGGAGTTGGGCCGGTTACGTCTTGCTCGTTGTGTCGTCGAGGACGGCTGGCCGTTGCGGCGGGCCGCGGAAAGATTCCAGGTCTGCCACACCACCGCCAAACGGTGGGCAGACCGCTACCGGGTCCACGGCGCGACCGCGATGGCCGATCGATCCAGCTGCCCGCATCGCAGCCCGGCGCGGACCCCGACCCGCACCGAACGCCGCATCATCAAGGTCCGGGTCCTGCGCCGGTGGGGGCCGGCCCGCATCGCCTACCTGCTCGGATTGAATCCCTCGACAGTGCACCGGGTTCTGCGACGCTACCGGCTGAGCAGGTTGAGTTGGCTCGACCGCGCTACCAGCACACCGGTGCGCCGCTACGAACACGACCGCCCTGGTGATCTGATCCATGTCGATGTCAAGAAACTCGGCAAGATCCCCGACGGCGGCGGTCATCGCAAACTCGGTCGCAGCGTGGGGCGGCGAAACTGGCAGGCCCACAAACCCACCGCCGAACGCAACGGCTACGGCAACCCCCGCCACGGCTACCACTATCTGCATACCGCGCTCGATGATCATTCCCGTCTGGCCTACAGCGAGATCCTGGCCGATGAACGCAAAGACACCGCTGCCGCGTTCTGGACCCGCGCTGCCGCATGGTTCGCCGTCAACGGCATCAGGATCCGAAAAGTGTTGACTGACAACGGATCCTGCTATCGATCCCGCACCTTCGCCGAGGCCCTCGGGCCGGTCGTTCATAAACGCACTCGTCCCTACTGCCCTCAAACCAATGGCAAGGTTGAGCGGTTCCATCGCACCCTGGCTGACGAATGGGCCTACGCCCGGCTCTACCGCAGCGACTCCGAACGATGCACAGCCTTCACGACCTGGCTACACACCTACAATCACCACCGCGGCCACACCGCACTCGCAGGCCACCCGCCAGCCAGCCGCGTTGCGAACCTCTCAGGTCAGTACA
>NZ_JARWQD010000348.1 GCF_029869545.1 Nocardia wallacei
ATCGGACGGAATCGAGTCGTAGCCACAGGAATTCACGATCTTCGCGCCCGTCTCCACGGCGCGGTCGTGGAACCGGTCGATGCATTCGCGGATGAACAGCGGCTCACCGGTGAGGTCGGCGTAGTGGGTGCCCGCCTCCGCGCACGCCTGCACCAGCGGCAGGCCGTACCGCAGATACGGACCGACAGTGGAGACGACGACCTTGGTCCGGGCGGCGAGGTCGTCCAGCGTCGCCCGATCCGACGAATCGGCGACCAGCAGCGGCCATTGCGCGGCCGCCGGGCCCAGCTCGTCGCGCACCCTCGCCAGCTTCTCGGTGGAACGCCCGGCCAGCGCGATGCGGGCGCCCGCGGGCGCGGCCTGCGTCAGGTACTGCGCGGTCAGCTTGCCCACGAAACCGGTCGCGCCGAACAGCACGAGGTCGAATTCCCTGTCTGCCATGAACTTCCCATCTGCCGTGCCTGTCAGGACTCATGCCTTGCTGCGTCGTTTGGTCGTGCTCGCCTTCTTGCGTACGGCCGTGGTCTGCTTGACGAGGTCGGGGCGCTGCGCCAGCCAGGCGTGATGCGCCTTGCCCAGCTCGGTGACCGGCGGATCGCCGTAGAGCCATTCGCGGGCGATGCGATGCCAGTTCGCGGTCGCCTCCAGCTGGCCGAGCACCCCGAAGGTGAGGAAGTCCGCACGGCGCGAGAACAGGTGCTCCGGCGGCAGATTCTGCTCCTTCATCCCCGCGAATTCACCCGCCCGCGGGTCCACCGCGAGCACGAAGGCGCCGCTGGCCAGCTCCG
This sequence comes from Nocardia wallacei, assembly GCF_029869545.1. Classification (GTDB taxonomy): domain Bacteria; phylum Actinomycetota; class Actinomycetes; order Mycobacteriales; family Mycobacteriaceae; genus Nocardia; species Nocardia wallacei_A. The sequence goes on from NZ_JARWQD010000348.1 coordinate 789, forward strand.
GGGTGATGGTGAGTTCCTCGTCCACCACCGCCCATTCGCACGCGGCCAGCACGTATTCCAGGCATTCCTCCGGGGTGACCGCCTCGGGCTCGTCGATGACGCCCCGGTCGATCATGATCTGCCACAGATCTTCCGCGCGGTCCTCGGCCGCCGCGCGGATCCCGGCGATCTCCGCCTGGACGTGCTTGGGGTCCATCCGGTTGAACAGCCCGAAATCCAGGAATGCGACCCGCCCGTCCTCGCCGAGCAGCAGATTGCCCGGATGCGGATCGCCGCAGAACTCGTTGAAGCTGAACAGCGACCCCACGTAGAAGCGGTAGATGATCTCGCCGACCCGATCGCGTTCGGCCGCGGGCAGCGCGCGGATCTGCTCGAAACTGCGGCCGGGGAAGTACTCGCTCACCAGCACCCGGGTGCTCGACAGCTCGGGCATGGTGGCGGGCACGACGATGAACGGGTGCTCGGCGTACAGGTCGGCGATCTGGCGCTGGGTGTGGGCCTCGGCGACGTAGTCGAGTTCGCTCTCCAGATTCAGCCGCAGCTCGTCGAGTACGGCCGGGGTCACCCACGGCATCGCCGTCTGCAGCACGCGCCGGAACATCGACAGGTTCTTCAGGTCCGCGCGCACGGCCGCGTCGATCCCCGGGTACTGGACCTTGACCGCGACCTGGCGGCCGTCGTGCAGTCGCGCCCGATACACCTGCCCGATGGAGGCGGCGGCGATCGGCTCCGGCTCGAATTCGGCGAACAGCTCGTCGATCGGGCGGCCGAAATCCTCCTCGATCACCGCGCACATGGTCTCGAAGGAGACGTTCGGTGCGCTGTCGCGCAGCACCGCCAGCCGCCGCTGGAAGCGTTCGCGGTGCTCGTCGGGAACCAGGTCCATATCCAGGACCGACAGCATCTGGCCGAGCTTCATGGCGACGCCCTTCATGGTGCCCAGCACCATGACCATCTGCTCGGTCGCGCGGATCATCGACTCCTCGGCCATCCGCGCCCGCACCGCCTCCGAGCGCCCGCGCATCGACCGGCGGGTGCGCTGTGCCCGGATGACATTGCCCGCGACGGCCACGCCGAGCTTCGTCCCCCTGGCCAACCGCGACGTCGGCAGCTCTTTAGCCATCAAACCTCCGTTGGTGCCGACGCACGGCGATGTGAACTCCCGTTCCCTGCCGATCTTCAGCGTAACCAACGCGGGCACTCCGGCCCAGCCGCAGATTGCGGCCATCACACGCGCTCGGGCCCGGCTATTCCGTGGCGACGACCGGTTCCGGCAGCTGATGCTGCACGGCGTTGAATTTCTCCGGGGAGCCGCCGGCGCGGACCATGCCCTCGATGGCGCTCCACGCCATCATCGTCATGTGGTCGAGCATCTTGTCGGCCGTCAGGGTGCGGTTGGTGATCCACCAGTCGGTGGCCAGCTGCACGCCGCCCACGAGGACGTAGGCGTACAGCTCGATGCCCTCGGTCTCGACGTTGCGGTCGAAGGCCTTGTCCCGCAATACCGCCGACACCACGTCGGCGAACAGCTTCTCGAAATCGGCGAGCGTGGATTTGTCGGTGGTGGAGCCGTTGCCCATGATGAACCGGTACACGTCGGTGTCGGCGTCGACGGTGTGCACGTAGGCGGCGAGCGTGTTGCGCACCAGCTGGTACTCGTCCAGGTCGTCGCTGATGGCCTCGTAGATGCGCGGCATGAGGGTGGTCTCGACGAACCGCTCCATGGTGGCGCGGGTCAGGTCGCTCTTATCCGAGAAGTATCGGTAGAGAACGGTTTTCGACACCCCGATCTCGGCCGCGATCTCGTCCATCCCGACGTCGCCGCCGCGCTTGCGGATGGCCGCCAGCGTGCCGTCGACCAGTTCCTCGCGGCGGTCGATCTTGTGCTGGTGCCAGCGCTTCTTGCGGCCGTCCACCCGGCCCGACCGTGCCGGAGCTGTGCGGGCGGACTGCTTGCCGACCTCGACAAGATCTTCGGTGGACAGGACGGACTCCTCGTTCCGGGGGTACGGGCCACTCCAGCTTAGGTGCTCGGCAACGGCCGTGTTCGGTCTTCGGTCACCGACCCGTCGCGGCGGCCGCGGGAGTAGGGGTGGGCGGGTCTCACCGGGCGGGTCCGTCGTTGCGACCAGAATGGGGAATATGGAGCGATCTGCCAGCAGTGCATCCACCGCGGGCGCGGATTCGGTTACGGCCGTCGAATCCGCTGCCGGAGTGGGAAACAACACAGGCGGGCCGCCGGGCGGCCGCGCGCTGCCCGGGCCCTCGTCCGGGCCGTCGTCGTTCGCGGATCTGATGGACGAGTCCGGCAAGAAGCGGGATCTGCGCAAGATGAAGATCGTCGCCACCGGATTCCTGGTCGGTGCCACGCTGGTGTATCTGTTCTGCTGCTGGCTGGGTTCGCGTGGCGCGGGCGGGAATTGGGTCGGCTATGTGCGCGCCGCCTCCGAGGCGGGCATGGTCGGCGCGCTGGCCGACTGGTTCGCGGTGACGGCGCTGTTCCGGCATCCGCTCGGGCTGCCGATTCCGCACACCGCGATCATCCGCAAGAAGAAAGATCAACTGGGCACCAGCCTCGGCGACTTCGTGCGGGCGAATTTCCTGTCGCCGGACACCGTGGCGGAGAAGGTCAATTCGGCGCAGATCTCGCTGCGGCTGGGCCGCTGGATGGCCGATGCGGAGCACGCGGCGCGGGTGTCGGAGGAGTCGTCGACGATTCTGCGCGCGGTGATCGGCGCGCTGCGCGACGAGGACGTCGAGCAGGTGATCGATAACACCATCGTCAAGCGGATCGCCGAGCCGCAGTGGGGTCCGCCGCTGGGGCGGGTGCTGGCGGAGCTGCTGGCCGAGAACCGGCAGGCACCGCTGCTGGACCTGCTGGCCGAGCGGGCCCACCAGTGGGCGCTGGGCAGCCAGGAGACCATCGACCGGATCGTGATGCGGGACGCGCCGTCGTGGGCGCCGAAATTCGTCAACGTGCTGCTGTCGGAGCGAATTTATCGAGAACTGGTCGAATTCACCTGGAAGATCCGCTCCCAGCCGGATCACGAGGTGCGGCTGGCGGCCAACCGGTTCCTCGAGGATTTCGCGCACGACCTGCAGTACGACGAGGCCATGATCATCAAGGCGGAGCGGGTGAAGGCCGAGATCATGGGCCGCGAGGAGATCACCGGAATGGCCCGGGCCACCTGGCGGGCGGCCAAACGAATGATCTTGGAATCCGCCGACGATCCGCACAGCACGCTCCGCCGCAAACTCACCGAGAATGTGCAGCAGCTGGGGGAGCGTCTGGTCGGCGAGTCGGAACTGCGGGAGCGGGTGGATTCCTGGGTCGAGCGCGGGGTCCGGTATCTGGTCGCCAATTACGGGTCCGAGATCGCGACCCTCATCAGCGATACGGTTGCGCGGTGGGATGCCGACGAGGCGAGCCGCAAGATCGAATTGCAGGCGGGGCGCGATCTGCAATTCATCCGTATCAACGGAACGGTCGTCGGATCGCTGGCCGGGTTGGTGATCTACGCCGTTTCACATTTGCTGTTCCCGGGGTGGTCGGCGTAGCCGCTGCGAGTTTGCCGGAATAGTGCTAGCAGGGGTGCTTGCAAGAGTTAGCACCCTGTTTTAGAATCGACCGTACAACCGCCGGAAGGTGAGTGATGGCACAGGAGCCCGAGGTTTCCGACCAGAACACCGGGGAATCCGCAGAGACGTCTGCGGCCGGAACAGGAGTGGCCCGCGTAGCCAATGCGGCGCACGACATCGGAAGCTTCATCCGGTCGCAGCGAGAGGCCGCGCAGGTCTCGCTGCGACAGCTGGCACAACTGGCGGGGGTGAGCAACCCGTATCTCAGTCAGATCGAGAGAGGGCTGCGCAACCCGTCCGCCGAGGTACTCGCGCAGATCGCCAAGGGTCTGCGGGTCTCCTCGGAGGTCTTGTACATGCGGGCCGGTTACCTCGAGCAGAGGCCGCCGAGCCCGGTCCGGGACGCCCTGCTGGCCGATACGGGAATCACCGAGCGGCAGAAGCAGGTGCTGCTGGACATCTACGAATCGTTCCGCCGGGAAAACGCGGGGAACGACATCGGGGGGAACGGGGACAACGAGGTTCCGCACGCCACCGACGGCAGCACTACCGAAGTTCCGCCACGCCAGGAGAACGAAACATCATGACCGAACCCAATGCCACCGTGACGAAGCCGCTCTACGCGACCGTCGGCGCCGGCGATGCGCTCTACGCCGCCGTGAACGACCTGGTCGAGAGGGTGCGCGAGCGCGCAGCCACCGCCGATGTCGGCGGCCGGGTGGAGGAGGCCCGCGAGCGCCTGTCCAACCTGCCTGCCGATGTGCAGGAGCAGTTCGAGTCGCTGCGCCAGCGGCTGACCGGCCTGCCCTCGGAGCTGCCGGACGACGTCGCCGAACTGCGCGAGCGGCTCACCCCCGAGGAGCTGCGCCGACTGGTCGACCAGTACTACCACCAGCTGCTGGACTACTACCAGGATCTGGCCGCGCGGGGCGAGGAGACCGTCGGGCGGCTGCGCTCGGAGAACTCCACCTTCGACGAGCAGTTCGGCCGGGTCGAGGGCATCCTCGACGACGTCGTCACGCGCGCCGAGGACGTCCTGGGCAAGGTGACCGATCAGACCCGCGGCCTGCTGGGGCAGAAGGTGACCGAGGAGTCCGACGAGGCCGAGCCGGTCGTCGACGCCGAGGTCGTGAAGGTGACCACCGAGCCCGCTACCAACGGCCCCGCCAAGAAGGCGCCCGCCAAGAAGGCCCCGGCCAAGAAGGCGGCGGCGAAGAAGACCACGGCTTCGAAGAAGTAGCGCAGTTCCGCGGCCGCAGCGGGCCGCCTCCGCGACGCCCTCGCATGTCCTGATATGCGAGGGCGTTGCCCCTATCATGGGGAATGTGTACTCCGTGACTGGTGCCATCGTGTTCGTGTTGTGGCTCGCCGCGCTGGGCGCGACCATCTTTGCGCTGGTCCACGCCATCCGGCAGCGTTCGGACGCGTTCACCGCCGTCGACAAGCTGACCAAGCCCATCTGGGTCACCATCCTGGCCGTCGCGCTGCTGCTGCTGTTCCTGGCGCAGACGCCGGTCGGCCTGATCGGCATCGTCGCGGTCGTCGCCACCGGCGTCTATCTGGCCGATGTGCGGCCCAAGGTGGACGAGGTGCAGCGCGGCCCGCGCTGGTAGGAGGGCCCGGTCCCGGAATTTTCCGCCGTTTCGATGTGCCGTCGATGCGGCGGTTTTTCGTGCTTGCACTAGCTAGCACCCGCTCCCGAGAGTTACTGTGGACTTCAGTAACACACAAAGGAGTGCTTCATGCGGGCAACGCTGCCTACGCGGTCCCCGGCACCGCGGATCCCCGCGCGGTTACGTGACCTGCCGGGTTCGTCGTTCCGGACGGTGTCCGAAACCGTGGACCGCGTCCGGGACCTGCTGCGCGTCCATCGCGCCACCCTGCGCGTCCGCGATTACGGGACCGCCGAACTCAACCCGCCGAGCATGCCGTGCGAGGTCGTGCCGGTCACCGCGCCCGACGGCACCGCGCTGCGGGTGCACTCCTACGGCCCCGCCGACGGTGACGTCGTCGTCCTGGTGCACGGCTGGACGTGCTGCATCGAGTACTGGAATCCGCAGATCAACGCCTTCGCCGACGAGTATCGCGTGGTCTCCTACGATCAGCGCGGGCACGGCGAGAGCGAACTGGGCACCAGCCCGCTGACCACCGATCTGCTCGCCGACGATCTCGCCGCCGTCCTGGACGCGACGCTGCGCCCCGGGCAGCGTGCGGTGCTGGTCGGACACAGCCTGGGCGGCATGACGATTCAGGCGTGGGCCGGACGGTATCCGGAGGAGGTGGCCCGGCGCGCGGCGGCGGTGGTGCTGACCAACACCGCCCCCGGCGACCTGGTCGCCGAGACGACCGTGCTGCCGGTGTGCAACCGCGGGACGATTGCGCTGCCGTTCGCGGTCGGGCGGACGCTGCTGGGCACCGCGGTCGTCTTCCCACCGGTCGCGCCGGTGAAATGGGTGTTCCGGCGGCAGGTGATGAGCCTGGCGACCACCGGCGATGTCGCCGATTACGCGCTGTCGATCGTGCGCTCGTGCCCGGCCGCCGTCCGCGCGAAGTTCGGGCTGCTGCTCGCCGACCTCGCGCTCGGCCGGTCCGCCGAACGACTGACCGTGCCGACCACGCTGGTGGCGGGCGAATTCGATGATCTGACCCCGGTCGTGCACTCCGAGCGGATCGCCGAAATGCTGCGCGCCGCAGGCAGTCTCGAACGGTTCGAGATCCTGCCGACCGGGCACCTGGGCAATGTGGAGGCCTACGCGGCATTCAACGAGGTGCTGGCGCGGGTGCTGTCGGCGACGTACGCGGAACGCGAGGCGAGTGCATAGCGCTGCCATCGTCCGGTCCACGGATTCTGTTGTGGCGCACAGGTATCTATGGGCGCCGGTGAGTGGATCGTTCGCAATTCGTTACCCGGCCGGGCGATATGGCGGATGAGTCTCCGGGCGATATGTGTTGTAGGTAACAGAGCATTGTAGGTAGCGGAGCTTCATCGCCCTGTCCATGAATGTCGTTGCGGCGGAATGGGTATTCGGTGAAGGCGGGATGCACGCAGCTGAAGGAGTCACTTCACTGCTTGCACTGGCAAGCACTGCTGCTAGCGCGGTAGTGTGCGCGGAGAACACAAAGGAGTGCTCATGCTGGTGAAGCTGCCCGACACGGTGACCGGCCTGCGACACGGCGCCGATGCTCTGACCGCCGCCTACCGCGCGCGGTTGCGCGCTCGCACCTACGATACCGCCGCCCTGAATTCGGCCCCCTCGCCCGAGATCGTCCCCGTCACCACGGCCGACGATGCCCGGCTGCGGGTGCACGCGTTCGGACCGGCCGACGGCGAGGTGGTCGTGCTGATCCACGGCTGGTCCTGCTGCATCGAATACTGGAATCCGCAGATCAACGCCTTCTCCGGCGAGTATCGCGTGGTCGCCTACGACCAGCGCGGGCATGGCGAAAGCAGCGTCGGCACCAGGCCGTTCGGTCCGGACCAGCTGGCCGACGATCTGTCCGACGTCCTGGACGCGGTCCTGCGGCCCGGCCAGCGCGCGGTGCTCGTCGGCCACAGCATGGGCGGCATGACCATCCAGGCATGGGCGCGGCGCTACCCGGAACAGGTCGAGCAGCGGGCGTCGGCGGTGGTGCTGGCGACCACGGCGGCGAAGCAGATTCCGGCGCGCGCCAAGGTCGTTCCGCTGGTCAGCGACGTTGTCGCGATGCCGGTGTGGGCGGCGCAGGCAGTGTTCGGAACGCCCGTGCCGCTGCCCGGCTCGGCCGCGGCGCGCACGGTGTTCAAGTCCCGCATCATGAATCGCACCTCGGACGCCGACCAGACCGCGTTCGGCCTGGCGATCGTGCGATCGTGCCGCCCGGCGGTGCGCGCCGCCGTCGCGCGCGACCTCGCCAAGCTGGACCTGGGCTCCGCGGCCGCCGCCATCACGGTACCCACCAGCGTGATCGCCGGTGAGTTCGACAAGCTGCTGCCCGAGATCCACTCGCGCGAGATCGCCGACGTGCTGGCCGAGGCGGGCAGCCTCGACCGCTACACCGTCCTGCCCACCGGCCACCTGCCCAATATCGAAGCGCCGCAGGAATTCAACGCCGAACTGCACCGCATGGTGCGCATCGGCCGCCAGGGCTCCCGCGCCGTCGCCAGCTGAGGGCCGGGCCTAATTGAAGACGACGGTGCGGCGGCCGTGGACGAGCACGCGGCCCTCCAGGTGCCAGCGCAGGCCGCGGGCCAGGACGACGCGTTCGATATCGCGGCCCTGCCGGACCATGTCGCCGACGGTGTCGGCGTGATCGATGCGCGTCACGTCCTGTTCGATGATCGGCCCGGCATCCAGCTCCGCCGTCACGTAGTGGCAGGTGGCGCCGATCAGCTTGACGCCGCGGGCGAATGCCTGGTGGTACGGGCGGGCGCCGACGAACGACGGCAGGAAGCTGTGGTGGATGTTGATCGCCCGGCCCGCCCAGTGCGCGCAGAGCTGCGCCGGTAGCACCTGCATGAACCGGGCCAGCACCACCGCGTCCGGGTCGTGCGCGTCCACCAGCTCCCGAACCTGCTCGAAGGCGGGGCCGCGCTCGGCCGGATCCTTCGGGAACGGCACGTGGTGGAACTTCACGCCGTGTGCCTGCGCCATCTCCGCCAGATCCGGATGATTGCCGATCACCGCCTCGATGGTCGCGGGCAGCTCGCCGCTGGCCGCACGGCCCAGCAGGTCGTGCAGGCAGTGTCCGTCCCGGCTCACCAGCAGCACCGCCCGCCGCCGGGCCCCGGAATCCAGCAGCTGCCACTCGGTGTCGGGCCCCAGCTCCGCCGCCACCGCGGCGAACCGGTCGCGCAGCTCGGCCAGCCCGAACGGCACCGTCGACGCCTTCACGGCCTGCCGCGTGAAGAACCACCCCGAGTCGGTGTCCGAGTGGTACCCCGCCTCCACGATGGACCCCCCGAAGTCGGCGATGAACGAGGTGATCCGGGCGATGATGCCCGGGCGGTCCGGGCAGCCCAGCATCAGGACGTAGCGGCGGTCGTCGGCGGTCGAACTCATGGGCCGATTCTCCCAGGGGAGACTCTCGGCGCCGCCGCCGGTTGCCCGCGGATAACCCCTACAGCGCGTAAAACGGCTCCGCGTAACGGAATTCGCCGCTGATCCCGGGCTCGTACGCCGCCAGGAGGCGCACCTGGAAGTGCGAGGTCCAGGCCGGTTCGTCGGGGGCGATGCCGACGCGGGCGCCGGGCACGAATCCGAATCGCGGGTAGTAGTCGAGGCTGCCGAGCAGGCCGACCAGCGGCTCGTCCAGGGCGTCGGCGGCGCCGAGGGCGGCGTGCATGAGCGCCGCGCCGACCCGGTTGCCCTGGTGATCGGGCAGCACCCCGATCGGGCCCAGCGCCAGCACCGGAAACGGGCCGACACCGGCGCGGGTGAGGCAGACGTGGCCCACCACCCGATCGTGCACCTGCGCCACCATCGACAGCGTCGGAATCCAGCCGGAATCGCTGCGCAACCGGTGCACCAGCGCCACCTCGGCCGGCTCGGCGGCGGCGCGCGGCGAATCGTCGGGCAGGCCGTTCGGATAGTCGCGGGCGAAGGCGCGGCGGTGGACCGCGTCGATCGCGGGGATGTCGCCGGCCCGTTCGCGACGGATCAGCACGGTGACGTCTCCTCCCCGGCGAGTGGACACAGCCGTACGGGTCATCCAGCAACCGTGATACGCCGGACCGCGGAAGGACCGGCCCCTACGAGTGTGCGCGCCGCCGATACCGCCCGCAACGGAATTCGCCGTGTGCCTGTGCCAGACTCTGTGCCCATGGCCGATACCGCCCCGGAATCAGGAACGCGCGCGCTCACCCGCGGGGAGGTGGCGGCGATGATCGACCACACCCTGCTCGCGCCGGAGGCCACCGCGGCCGATATCGCCGCCACCGTCGACGAGGCGCGGCAGCTCGGCGTGTACGCGGTGTGCCTGTCGCCGTCGACGCTGCCCGTGCGGGCGAGCGGCCTGGTGGTCGCGACCGTCGCCGGATTCCCCTCCGGCAAGCATCATTCGCTGGTCAAGGGCACCGAGGCGCGGCTGGCGGTGGAGCAGGGCGCCGCCGAGGTCGACATGGTGATCGATATCGGCGCGGCGCTGGCCGGCGACTACAACGCGGTGCTGTCCGACATCGTCACGGTGCGCGAGGCCGTCGGTGATCAGGCGGTGCTCAAGGTGATCATCGAGGCGGCGGCGCTGCCGGACGGCGCGATCGTCGAGGTGTGCCGCGCCGCCGAGCGGGCCGGGGCCGATTTCGTGAAGACCTCCACCGGCTTTCACCCCGCGGGCGGCGCGAGCGTGCACGCGGTGCGGCTGATGGCCGACACCGTGGGCGGGCGGCTGGGCGTCAAGGCCAGCGGCGGCATCCGGACCGCGGCCGCGGCCGCGGAGCTGATCGAGGCCGGCGCCACCCGGCTCGGGCTGTCCCGGTCGCGCGAGGTGCTGGCGGGGTTCCCCGAGTAGCCGACGGTCAGCAGCTGTTCGACGAGGTGTTCTGCGCGTCCGGCGCGGGTTCCAGCTTGGTGGGGCCGCCGGACAGCGAGACCGAGATGCCGTTGTCGGTGACCTTCACCTCGGTCGGCTTCAGGCCCAGCGGGTAGCTCTGCAGGCTCTCGGTCATCAGATCCACGATGCCGTCCACCAGGTCGGTGGGCAATCCGAAGCCGAGCAGCTGGGCGGACTGCGTGGTCACCTCGATCCGATCGCCGACGATCTGCGGCCGGACCTGCAGGTCGGCAATGCCGCCGAGCACCTTGACGTCGAGCACACCGGCGGCCGGATCGGACTGGACGCCCGAGACCAGGCCCTTGAGCGTCTGCGCGATGCCGTCGTTGCTCCAGGTGGCCTCGGCGCTGCTGCTGCCGATCTCGGCGCCGCCGCGACCGTTGTCGATCAGCGAGATGTCGTCGAGCCGCGCGTGCACCTTCATATCGACGGCGGGCCCGAACTTCGCGTCGTCGCTGTCGACGTCGACGTACTGGACGTTGTGATCGATCGCGGTGAGCAGCAACGGCTTCGGACCGAAACTCACCGACACCTTGGAACCCAGGTCCCGCTCCACCTGCGTGGCAATGCAGTTCGCGGTCCGGTGACGGTAGTAGGTCTCGGCCGCGGCCACGGTGCCGACCACGGCGAGAACGAGGACGAGTCCGACGATCAGGATGATCCGCCGGAGGTTCCGGGTGCCGATGTTCGAACTCATGCGACCGATTCTTCCCGAGCTTTCTGAGCTCGCTCTGTGGGGCGGGTGAGGGGACGCCCGGCGATTGTGACATGTAGCACAACCTCCGGGCGTAGCCTGGGTCACATGTCCGGGGAAGCCGCCGCCAGTCGAATCCGTAATCCGGAGCAGGGCTGGTGGGTGCTGCGGCAGCTGGCCGGTCGGCATGCCGGATACTTCACCACCCGCCTCGTGCTGCGTACCGGCTGCGAGGACAGGGTGCGCGCCGCGCTCGGCGACGGGTCGGTGACCCGCGCCGGGGTCGGGCTGTTACGCCTGGCGGACTGGCCGTCCGGGCCGCTCGACGAGTACGCGATGTGGTCGGCGTGGTTCGAGGGAGCGGCCGCGGTGTCCCATCACAGCGCGGCCGAACTGCACGGCCTCGGTCGGCTGCGGCCGCGGTTCCTGCACCTGTCGTCCGCCGGTGCGCGGGTGCCCAGCGCGCCGCGGCTGGTGGTGCTGCGCCGGGCCCTGCGCCACCGCGATGTCGAATCGGCCGGGACCTTCCTGGTCACGACGCCGGTGCGGACCGTCCTGGACCTCGCCGAGACCGGTATCGGGCAGGGCGCGCTGGACGAGGTGGTGGCCGATGCCGTCGCCATCCACCGCTGCGCGAGCGCCGAGATCCGCTCCGCCGCCGCGGCTCTGCCGCCGCGCACGGCCGCGCGGATCCGGCATGCGCTGGCGCGCGTATGAAAGCCGGTGCCGCCCCGCGGAACTGATGCGCATGAGCTATTAGGCGTATCCAGTTCGAGTTTTGCGAGGCAGGCGTTCATGGCATCGTGATCGACCATGGCGACGCTCGGGTATGGCGCATGGGATCTGCACTTTCCGCCCGGGCCGCCGGACCTGATCGCGGAGATGGTCGCCACCGCGGTCGTCGCCGATGCCGTGCGCCGCTACGACGCGGACCTGGCGCAGTCGGTGGAGACCTGCCGGGAGTGGCGGCGCGCGTACCGCCGGGTCTTCCGGGGGATGACGGCCCTGGCGGCCAGCTCGCCCGACGCCTCGCGCGGGATCGCCCGGGACGGGCTGCGAGCGGTGCGGGCCACGCTGAATTACACGGCCGGACAGTCGGTGCGCCCGCTGAGCGCCGTGGATCCGGCCGAACTGGGCACCGACCAACCGTGGGTCGAGACCGGCGAGGTCGCGGGCGAGGCGAAACCGGAACGGCGCCTGGAGGTTCGGGTGGGCGGCGAGCGGCTGTCCGGCGACCGGCTGCGTCGGCAGCTTCGGGATTGGCGGCGGCGCGGAATCCTCGAACCCGATTTCGCGACCCGAATCGAGCGGGTCATCGATCATCCGGAGTGGTTGGCACTGCCGGGTTTTCGCGCGGTGCTCGCCGGGGCCGATGCGGAGCTGAGCCCGCTGCGGCCGCTGTTGCGCTGGGGCGCCGATGTCCTCGCGTTCGACCTGCCGTCCCGCAGGCGGTGGCGGGACCGTGCGCGCGAGGGGGCCGGACGGCTGCGCTTCCCGGTCCTGTCGGGACGGCCGGGGGCCGATCTCGCCGCACACCTACCGGCCGTGGTGCGGTGGATCGACGGAGAGCTCGGCGACGGGATTCGGCCGGTACTGGGTCTGTACGCCGCCGCGGCGGGCCCGGCCGGGCTGCGCCTGGCCGCGGCGGCCGATCTCCTGGCCGATGCGGTGTCGCGGCGACATCCGAATACCGCGCTGGCATATCCGGGTTCGCCCTTCGACTGCTATGCGGTACCGCGCGACGTGTTCGCCGACGCCCGGGAACGGCGGGCGCGGCTGGGAATGCTCGGCACGGCGCAGGACTGCGTGCGGGTGCTGTCGGGCGGGTCGGCGTTCCGCCCGAACTACCGCCACGAGATCGCCGACGCCGCGGGTGCGCGCTGGGGTGTGGCCGATCTGCTGCCGCCGCCCCTGGGGCCGAATCATGCACTGGCGCACCGATTACCGCGCTGGCGTGCGCTGCTGGCGCACGCCGGGGGACAGACCGTGTCGTACTCGGTCACACCCCTCGTGTGGGGCCGGATCGCGCGCACTGCCTGGCCGGTGGCGGCGTATCGAGGCTGCACGCATTTCGGCATCGAGGTGTTCGAGCCGGACACCGCCCGCACCCTGCTGGCCGCCGAACTCGTCGCCGATCTGTTCGATCCGCCTGCCGCCGAACCGAATCCGGAGTCCCTGTTCGCCTCCGGCGCCTGCCACAGCGGGCTCTGGCGCCTGCCCTACGAGCACCGCTCCCTCCTCACCTTCGCCGCCGCAGCCGGACGCCTGCAACGCCTCCTGCCTGTCTGATCCCCGACCGCGCCGGATATCGGCGGAGTGGTTGACTGCCTCGGCTGTGGAACGGCCGTTCAGGAAACGTTGGGCGCCACCGTTTCCCACGGCACCGACAGTACGCAGTCGCGCATGCGGCGGCGGTAGCGGCGGACCGGGAAGCCCTCCTCGCGCAACAGCCTCGCGGACTCGCGCCAGCGCACGCGCGGGCCGTAGGCCGACAGCGGTGCGGCGCGTGCCCAGGCGCGGTCGGCGGCGGTGAGCAGCGCGTGCACCCGCTCGCCCGGAACATTGCGGTGGATCAGGGCCTTCGGCAGGCGCTCGGCGACATCGGAGGGGCGCGCGACGGTGAAGGGATCCCATGCCAGCGTCAGCGAGATCGGGCCCGTCCGATCGAGCAGCACCCAGGCGCAGCGGCGGCCGAGTTCGTCACAGGTCCCGTCGACCAGCAGGCCGCCCGGCGCCAGCCCGCTCGACACCCGCGCCCAGGCCCCGGCGACCGCCGCCTCGGGATACTGGCGCAGCACGTTGAACGCGCGCACCAGAATCGGCCGCTGTCCGGCCAGCTCGAACCCGCCGCGCGCGAACACCACGCCGTCCCGGCCCGGCACCACCCGCGCCGGATCGATCTCCAGCCCCACCACGCGCACATCGGCGCGCACGCGCCGCAACCGCGCCGCCAGTTCCAGCGTCGTCACCGGGCTCGACCCGTATCCCAGATCGACGATCAGCGGATCCACCGCGGCACGCAGCCGAGAGATCACCAGCTCGTCGTGCACCAGCCAGCGATCGCTGCGTCGTAGCCGGTTCACCCCCGTGGTGCCGCGGGTGATCGTTCCGATCGGTCCGCTCGAGGTCCGGCCGCGGTGCGCGCGGGTCCCGCCGTGGTTCCGCGGCGAGCCGTGACGGTCGGCGACGGGGGCCTCGGCGGTGATACGCGTGGACATCTCGGGGACCGTTGCCGCGACGGCGTCCCCGTTGTTCGTTCCGGGCAACTCGGTGAAGTCAGGCGGTGGGGTTCTGCTCTTCGAGCCACTGTGCCGTGAATTCGGCCTCGGCCCGCAGCAGATCCACGAGGTTGATCAACATCATCTGCTCCAGCTTCGGGCCCAGCATGGGGATGAACACCTTCGCCGTCGACGAGGTCCGCAGCGTGCAGCCGGTCTCGGTGGGAAACAGGTGCATGGTGCCGCCGAGGCTGCCCGGGCCCGCCGGGATCGACGCCACGTACTCGCCGGTGACCTCCGGGCCGAACGGGCCGTAGGTCTCCTTGCGGGTGATCGTCATATCCTTGCGCATCACCGTCTGCGCGATGTCCGGCAGCATGTCGCGCGGCAGGATGTGCTCGATTTCGACCTCGATGCCGCTGTCGGTGGCCGTCAGGGCGATCACCTCGTTGGGGGAGTACTTGCGCATCTCCTCCATCCGCGCATCCCAGTAGTCGCGGTCGGACAGCGCCGCGTACACCTCTTTGGTGGTGTGCAGCGGGTAGCGGGCTGAATAGTCCAGTCGGCGAGCCATGGGGAGCTAGATTACTGCGTTCGATCTCCCAACCGGGAGTCGCGGCAGGTTAGCGGGCGTGCCTCAACGCCGCGGGTCGCGCGTCGGCTCCGTCAGCGGTTCGCGATCCAGGTGTTGGTGAATTCGGTCTCCGAGGCGAGCAACTCCAGCAGTTTCTCCGCGACCACGGCCTCGATCTTCTTGCCGAACAGCGGGATGCCTACCTCGACCGAACCCTGGATGACCGCCCGCGACGTCTCGCCCTCCGCGCTGAGCGTGACGGTCCCGCGCACCTGCGCGGGCGCGTCCTGTACCTGCGCGGTGAAGGTGCCCGAGAAGCCGGAGTAGCTCTCGGTGCGGGGGATGATCAGGTCGCCGGGCCGCACCGAGGTGATGGCACCGGGCAGTTCCGAGGCCGGGATGGACTGCACCATCTCGACGTGCACCTGCTCCTGATCGATGGACGCCTGGAAGGAATCCAGCCGGGCGTTGGGCCCGCCGACCTCCTCGATCCGGTCCTTCCAATACTGCTCGTCGGCGAACGCGGCACGGACTGCGTCGGCCGGATGCGTGTACTGAGCCGTGTACGCCAGGGGTGTCGCCATGGTCGAACACGCTACCGTCTTTCGCTGTGCGTACATCTCGAGTGGTCCCGTTCGACGAATTGCGCGAGCTGCTGACCGCGACCGGTGCGCGGGTGCGCAATTCGGTTCCGCTGGCGGAGCTGACGACGCTGCGGGTCGGCGGCCCGGCGACCGTGGCCGACTGCGCGAGCACCGAGTCGCTCGTCGCGACGGTGCGCGCCCTCGACGCGGCCGGGATTCCGCTGCTGCTGCTGGCGGGCGGATCGAATCTGCTGATCTCCGACGCCGGATTCGACGGTGTCGTGGTGCGCATCGCGACCGAACGGGTGGAGATCGGCGCCGACCGAGTCGTCGCGGAGGCGGGGGCGGACTGGGACGCCGTGGTGGCGGCGACGGTCGACGCGGGTCTGGGCGGCCTGGAATGCCTGTCCGGAATTCCGGGCTCCGCGGGCGCGACGCCGGTGCAGAACGTCGGCGCCTACGGCGTGGAGGTCGAGCACCTGCTGCGCCGGGTGCGGCTGCTCGATCGCGCGAGCGGCGAAATCCGCTGGGTCGCACCGGACGAACTCGGCTTCGGATACCGCACCTCGATGCTCAAGCACAGCGACCGGGCCGTGGTGCTGGAGGTGGAGTTCGGCCTCGACCCCGGCGGTGCCAGCGCGCCGCTGCGCTATCGCGAACTCGCGAACGCCCTCGACGCGGCCGAGGGGACCACGCGTCCGGCGGCGCAGGTGCGCGAGGCGGTGCTGCGGCTGCGCGCGAGCAAGGGCATGGTGCTCGATCCCGCCGACCACGACACCTGGAGCGCGGGCTCGTTCTTCACCAACCCGGTGGTGCCCGAGGCACGGGTGGAGCAGGTGCGCGCGGCGATCGCCGATCATGTGGGGGATGTCACAGTGCCCACCTACCCGGCGGTCGACGGCGTCAAGTTCTCGGCCGGGTGGCTGATCGAGCGGGCGGGCTTCGCCAAGGGCTTCCCCGGACCGGACGCCCCCGCCCGCCTGTCCACGAAACACACGCTGGCGCTGACCAATCGCGGCGCCGCGACGGCCGCGGATCTGATCGGCCTGGCCCGCGAGGTGCGCGACGGCGTCGCCGAGCGTTTCGGGATCCGCCTGGAGCCCGAACCGGTCACGGTCGGCGTCGCGCTGTAGGGGGTGGTGGGCGCCACGCCGGAGGCGGCTGGACCACCGCGTGGGTCGCGGTAAATTCGAGGAAGTGAGCATTCGAAGAGGTACCAGCCGACGGGCCATGCTGATCGGAATGACTCAGCTGGCGGGAGCCGCGCTGGTGGCCGGATGTTCGAACGGCGGCGGCGACAACGCCTCGTCGAAGGACAGCGGACCGGTCGCGAAGGTGACCTTCCAGCCCGGCGACGGCAGCACGGACGTCAACCCGACCGCGCCGATCTCGGTCTCGGTCGCCAGCGGCCGCATCGACAAGGTCGCCCTGACCAATGCCGCGGGCAAGCAGGTCACCGGCGCCCTGGCCCCGGACGGAAGCAGTTTCACGATCTCCGAGCCGCTCGGCTACGACGCCACCTACACCTGGTCGGGTACCGCGATCGGCACCGACGGCAAGCCGGTCCCGATCGAGGGCAGGTTCACCACGGTGACGCCCAAGCAGACCGTGACCGCCACCATCAACATCGGCGACGGTCAGGAGGTCGGCATCGCGGCGCCGATCATCCTGCAGTTCAAGAGCCACGTGGTGAACAAGGCCGCGGTGGAGAAGGCCCTCACCGTGACCACCACCCCGCAGACCGAGGGCGGCTGGGCGTGGCTGCCCGACGAGAACGGCGGCTCCCGCGCGCACTGGCGCCCGCGCGAGTACTGGGCGCCGGGCACCGCGGTGACGTTCGCGGGCAAGCTCTACGGTCTCGAGTTCGGCGACGGCGCCTACGGCTACACCGATCTGAGCTCCGAGTTCAAGATCGGCCGCAGCCAGATCGTGAAGGGGTACGCCCCCAGCCACCGGGTGCAGGTGATCCGCGACGGCCAGACGATCTTCGACTTCCCGTGCAGCTACGGCGAGGGCAACGAGCCGCGCAACGTGACGCGCTCGGGCATCCACGTGGTGACCGAGAAGTACGAGGACTTCATGATGTCGAATCCGCCGTACTACACCAACGTTCGCGAACGCTGGGCCGTAAGGATCTCCAACAACGGCGAATTCATCCACGCCAACCCGGAATCGTCCGGGGCGCAGGGCAGTTCGAATGTCACCAACGGCTGCATCAATCTGAGCAACGCCGACGCGCAGGCATATTTCCCGACCGCGCTGTACGGCGACCCGGCCGAGATCACCGGCACCTCCATCGCGCTGTCGGCCGCCGACGGCGACATCTACGACTGGACCATCGACTGGGACACCTGGAAGAGCATGTCCGCCCTGCAGGGCGAGCCCTCCGCCGTCGTCTCGGCCACCCCGGTCCCCCCGGGCCCGGTCCGCGGCAACTGACCCGGCCGCACCGATCCCTCGGCCCGGTCCGCGGCAACTGACCCGGCCGCACCGATCCCTCGGCCCGGCCCGCGGCAACTGACCCGGCCGCACCGATCCCTCGGCCCGGTCCGCGGCAACTGACCCGGCCGCACCGAGGTCAGGGGCGGCGGGCGAAGCGGCCGGGGCTCGCCTGGTCGCGGGGCTTGACGACGATGGTGTCGAGGTCGACGTGGGGCGGGCGGCTGGCGACGAAGCCGATGATCTCGGCGATGTCCTGGGCGACCAGCGGGTCGATGCCCTCGTAGACCTTCGCGGCGCGCTCGGCGTCGCCGTCGAAGCGGACCAGGGAGAATTCGGTTTCGACTGCGCCGGGGGCGATTTCGGTCAACCGCACCGGCTGGCCCAGCAGCTCGCCGCGCAGGGTGCGGTGCAGCACGGCCTGGGCGTGCTTGGCGGAGGTGTAGCCGGAACCGTTGTCGTAGGTGTCGAATGCGGCCACCGAGGTGACGGTGACGATCAACCCGTCGCCCGAGGCGATCAGCTTCGGCAGCAGTGCCTTGGTCAGGCGCAGCGTGCCGAGCACGTTGGTTTCCCACATCCAGCGCCAGTCGTCGAGATCGGCCTCGGCCACCGGTGCCAGGCCCTTGGCGCCGCCGGCGTTGTTGACCAGCACGTCGACCCGCTCGACGGCGTCGGTGAACGCCTGCACCGACGCCTCGTCGGTCACATCCAGCGCCAGCGCGGTGCCCCCGATCTCCTCGGCCAGCCGCTGCAGCCGATCCACCCGCCGCGCCCCGACAACCACGTGATAGCCCTGCTTGGCGAGTTCACGCGCGGTGGCCTCCCCGATTCCCGAACTGGCTCCAGTGACGACGGCGGTGCGAGTGCTCATGACCTGAGCATATGTGCGGGCGTTGCACCCGGCATCGCGTGGTCGTGCATCGCTTCCACGCCTGGCGGCCGAGTCACCGGTGCCGGTCCCGGGCCTCCGGCGCCGCATCGTCGGCGGGGCAGCTGCATCCCCGCGGGGGCGCGCGTGAGTTGCCGCACCGGCGGTCGGCCGCGCGCGTGCGGATCCCGCGCCGGAGCGCCCGGGGAATCGGGACCGCTAGCCTGGCCGCATGGCTATTCGGGACGTGGTGAGCGCGGACGGGACCGGCATCGTGTATCGGGTGACGGGACCGGCCGACGGGCGGCCGCTGGTGCTGCTGCACGGCTGGGCCGGAAACCTGCGGTGCTGGGGGACGGCCGCGGACCTGCTCGCCGAGCGGTTCCGGGTGATCGCGGTCGATCTGCGCGGGCACGGCTATTCGGACGCGCCCGAGGCCGGATACGACGACCCGAAGAACTGGGCCGCCGATGTCGCGGCCGTGCTGGCGGGCGAGGGCATCGACACCGGGGCGGTGCTGGTCGGCTGGTCCTACGGCGGCATCGTGCTGAGCGACTACCTGACCGCCTACGGCACCGGCGCGGTGGCCGCCGTCGTCTACAGCGGCTCACAGGCCGGAATCGGGCGCGGCGTGCCCGGCGCCCAGCCCGGCCCCGCCATGCAGCAGGCCATCCCCGACGTCTTCGAGGAGGGCGCGGGTAAGGCCATGCGCGGTTTCGCGGCCTTCGGCAACGCCAACACCGGCCCCGGCCGCGACAAGGGAGCGGATGCCCAGCGGCTGTTCGGCGGCAGCCTGGCTACCCCGCCCCGGGTGCGCAAGGCGCTGTTCTACCGCACCGCCGACAACACCGACACGCTGCGGGCCCTCGACATTCCGGTGCTGGTACTGCACGGCACCGCCGATCCCGTGGTGCCGATCGAGAACGGGCGATACATCGCAGAGGCGGTCCCGGACGCGCAGACGTCGTTTTGGGAGGGCGCGCAGCACGGCCTGTTCATCGAGAACCCGGAGCGCTTTGCCGCCGAGATAACGGAGTTCGTGAGCGCGCTGTGATTCGGCCTCCGCTTGGCTCCGGCGGGTTTTCGGTGCCTGGGAGTCTCGACTTACAGGCACCGCTGCTCGCTCCTTCGTCGGGGGCATGTGAAAGTCGTTTGGGGCCTTGGGTTTTGGTGTGGCTCGGTTTCGGTGGGGTGCGCGGGCTCGCTGCGGATTGAACCGTGGCCGTCGCCGTAGCGTTGGCCGGGTGTGATCGATCGCATGCTCCGGGCTCTCGGGACCATCGCGCACCGCTGTCGTGCCCTCGCGCACGCGACTGCCGAACTCTCGAACATCGCGCTCGGACCGTTCGCCGTCGGAGCCGGGTACGTTGCGAATCACGTTGTGACGGCGGTCACTTGGCGACGGAGGTCGCGACGGACGGCAGGCGCGGGCGTGCACACTGGAGAGGTGAGTCAACGCACGGACCTACGGCCCCATCGGATCGCCGTGTTGTCGGTGCACACCTCACCCCTGGCCCAGCCGGGCACCGGCGACGCGGGCGGCATGAACGTCTACGTGCTGCAGACCGCCGTGCAGCTGGCCCGCCGCGGTGTGGAGGTGGAGATCTTCACCCGCGCCACCTCCTCCAACGACGAGCCGGTCGTCGAGGCCGCCCCGGGCGTGCTGGTGCGGCACGTGGTGGCGGGGCCGTTCGAGGGGCTCGACAAGCACGACCTGCCCACGCAGCTGTGCCCGTTCGCCGCGGAGGTGCTGCGGCAGGAGGCGCGGCAGCTGCCTGGGCACTACGACCTGATCCACTCGCACTACTGGCTGTCCGGCCAGGTCGGCTGGCTGGCTCGCGACCGCTGGCGGGTGCCGCTGGTGCACACCGCGCACACGCTGGCCGCGGTCAAGAACGCCTATCTCGCCGAGGGCGACACCCCCGAGCCGCCCGCCCGCGAGATCGGCGAGAAGCAGATCGTCTCCGAGGCCGACCGGCTGGTCGCCAACACCGGCGAGGAGGCCCGTCAGCTGGTCGAGCTGTACGGCGCCGACGCCGAGCGGATCGATGTGGTCCTGCCGGGCGCCGACCTGACCCGTTACCACCCCGGCGACCGAGTCGCCGCGCGCGCCGAACTCGGCCTGGACCCGGCCGAGCAGATCGTCGCGTTCGTCGGCCGCATCCAGCCGCTGAAGGCCCCTGACGTGCTGGTGCACGCCGCCGCGCAGGTGCTGCGGGCCCAGCCCCACCGCGCCGTGCGCGTGCTCATCGTGGGCGGCCCGTCGGGCACCGGCCTGGAACGCCCGGACGCGCTGATCGAGCTGGCCGCGGCCCTCGGCATCGCCGACCGGGTGACCTTCCTGCCGCCGCAGCCGCCGGACCGGCTGGTGCAGGTGTACCGGGCCGCCGATCTGGTGGCCGTGCCCAGCTACAACGAATCGTTCGGCCTGGTGGCCCTCGAGGCCCAGGCCAGCGGCACGCCGGTGCTGGCCGCGCACGTGGGCGGGCTGGGGACCGCGGTGCGCGACGGGGTATCGGGGCTGCTGGTGCCGGGCCATCGCGCGGGCGACTGGGCGGCGGCGCTGGGTTCGCTGCTCGACGATCCGGCCGGGCTGCGCCGCATGGGCACGGCCGCGGTCGAGCACGCCGCCAACTTCTCCTGGGAGCACACCGCCGAGGGCCTGCTGGACAGCTACTCCCAGACACTGTCGGGGTACCGGGGCATACGTTCGCGCCTGGCGGGTACGTTGCAGACCGACAGTAATCAGGCCAGGTCGCGGGCGCTGTGGCGGCGCCGGATGGGAGTGGTACGCCGATGACGGACCCGAACCCGATCGCGACCACCGCGCAGCTGATCGAGGACACCCTGCGCGAGCGCGAGATGGACTACACCCGCGAGGGCGAGGATACGTTCATCGTGGTCCTGCCGGGTGAGCGCAAGCTGAAGACCACCGTGATGCTGACCGTCGGCAAGCACGGGATGCGCGTCGAATGCTTCGTCTGCCGCAAACCGGACGAGAACTTCGAGGGCGTCTACAAATTCCTGCTGCGCCGCAACCGCCGCCTGTACGGCGTCGCCTACACCCTCGACCGCGTCGGCGACATCTACATGGTCGGCCGCGTCGCCACCCACGCCGTCACGCCCGACGAACTGGACCGCATCTTCGGCCAGATCCTCGAGGCCGTAGACGCCGACTTCAACGTGCTATTGGAACTCGGCTTCGCCGAATCCATTCGCCGCGAATGGAAATGGCGCGTCTCCCGCGGCGAATCCCTCAAAAACCTCCGCGCCTTCGAACACCTCGTCGACACCGACGACTCCTGACCCACTTCCCGCACCCGCTCCGCGATCCCGCACGCCTTCCAGGGCCTTGCAGACGGTGCGCGAACACGTAAGTGGTGCGGGAAGGGTGTGAGAATGCTGGCTGGGACGGGCACGACAGAAGGCGGCGTGGGTATGACGGTCTTGGCTTTGGATATCGGGGCTACGAAGTTCGCGGCGGGGGTGGTGCACGCGGGGCGGACGGTGCGTGAGGTGCGGCGGGCGGCGGTGCCGCCGGAGTCGGTGTGGGAGGTGTGCCGCGACCTGCTGCGGGAGGTGGCCGGGGAGGCGCGGGTGACCGCGGTCGGCATCGGCTCGGCGGGGCCGGTGGACGTGCGGTCGGGAATCACTGCGCCGCTGAACATTCCGGAGTGGCGGTCCGGCTTCCCCATCGTCGCGTCCGTACAGGAGCTGTTCCCGGCGGCCGTGATCCGCTTCGCCATCGACGGCGCCTGCCTGGCCCTGGCCGAACATCATGTCGGCGGGCTGCGCGGGGTGCGCGACGGACTCGCCATGACGGTGTCGTCGGGCATCGGCGGCGGCATCATCAGCGACGGCCGAGTCGCGGTGGGCCGCACCGGAAATGCGGGTCACGTCGGCCACATCGTGGTGCCGGGCTGGGACGTGCCGTGCGGCTGCGGCGGTGTCGGATGCGTCGAGGCGGTCGCCAGCGGGATGTCGTCGGCGCGCTGGGCGCGGGAGCAGGGGTGGCCGGGCGAGACCGGGATGGAGCTGGCGCGCGACGCCCACGCCGGTGTCCCGATCGCGGTGGCCGCCATGCGCCGCGCCGGAACCGCTCTGGGACAGGCGATTTCGTCGGCCGCGGCGCTGCTGGATATCGATCGGGTCGTGATCGGTGGCGGATTCGCCGAATCCGGTGCGCCGCTGTGGGATCCGCTGCACGCGGCCGTCGCCACCCATGCCCGCCTGGACTTCACCCGCGACCTGCGGGTGGTGCGGTCGCGCATTCCCGACGGCGCCACCCTGGTCGGCGCGGGTGTGCTCGCCGCAGGTCACGCGACCGCCGACGAATACGACTGAGCGGCTCAGGCCGCGCGGACGTAGGCCACCAAAGCGTTGGCGTGCCCGTGGCCGAGGCCGTACTCACCCTTCAGCCAGCCCACCAGGTCCGAATGCCTGGTCAGCTTCGAGGCGCGGATCAGCTCGAGCCATTGCTCGATGGGCCTGCCGTACTTCTTCTCGATCGAGGGGAAGTAGGAGGCGGGGCCCTTCACCGGCGCGGACTTGCTCTGTGTCGTGCTCATGCGGGGTAGGACGACGCGGGGCCCGTGAATTCGTCGTCGGCGACACGCGGGTTTACGCCGACGTGGCGCTGCCGGTGCTGTCACGAGCTACTTTCGGACGGGTGGCTGCCGAATTCACTCCGGGTGATGTGGTTTTCGTGCCGACCGGCCCGCTCCAGGGCGTCTGCGGCGTGGTCACCGAGGTCGACGCCCAGCGCCGGGAGCTGCGGCTGGACGTGCGCGTGCAGGGCGGCCGCCACGGCGTGCTGGTCGAGTTCGACGAGGTCGAATGGGCGTAGCCGGGCGCGCCACCGCCGCGGGTTAGCATGACCCGCATGACGTACACCCTCGTGCTGCTGCGCCACGGCGAGAGCGAATGGAACGCCCTGAACCTGTTCACCGGCTGGGTGGACGTTCATCTGACCGACAAGGGCATGGCCGAGGGCAAGCGCGCCGGTGAGCTGCTGGCCGAGCACGGGATCCTGCCCGACATCGTCTACACCTCGCTGCTGCGCCGCGCGATCAGCACCGCCAATATCGCCCTGGACGCCGCGGACCGGCACTGGATTCCGGTGGTGCGCGACTGGCGGCTCAACGAGCGCCACTACGGCGCCCTGCAGGGCAAGAACAAGGCGCAGGTGCGCGACAAGTACGGCGACGAGCAGTTCATGCTGTGGCGCCGCAGCTACGACACGCCCCCGCCGCCGATCGAGGCGGGCAGCGAGTACAGCCAGGACGGCGACCCGCGCTACGCCGGAATCGACGTCCCGCAGACCGAGTGCCTGAAGGACGTCGTCGCCCGCATGATCCCGTACTGGGAGTCCACCATCTCGCGGGAGCTGGTGGCCGGTAAGGCGGTTCTCGTTGCCGCGCACGGCAATTCGCTGCGTGCCCTGGTCAAGCACCTGGACAACATCTCGGACGAGGACATCGCCGGTCTGAACATCCCCACCGGCATCCCCCTCCGCTACGAACTCGACGAGAACCTGCGCCCGACGAGGCCGAGCGAGTATTTGGATCCGGAGGCCGCCGCAGCCGGGGCGGCAGCGGTCGCGGGGCAGGGCGGCAAGTAGCCCCGGCCCGATAGTTCCGTGCCTCATCCCGATCTTCCGGGCCTGCTCCCGGGGCTTCCGCTATGGTTTCGAACGGGTCGGTTTGTGAGGTCCATCTCGCCTACGGGAGCGTAGCTATTGCATTGCTGCCGATCGGGTTCGGTTCGGCCCCGGTGTGGCGGCAGTCGGGTACGGGCCGGTAGGCGGTGGTGCGCGCAACGTTCGGTAGGCAAGCTCGCGGGGTTTAATGCCTGGTCGTCGTGCCGCGGGAGATGGTGAGTTGGTGAGAGACTTCCGCTCCGGTTGACGTAACCGACGGTTTGCAACTTACTCGCCGGTAGATACACTTCCGGTCGTTCGACCAATTCGAGAGGCGGGTCACGTCCGATGAAGTACGCGCTGCGTGCCACAGTGGCGGCGGTCGCCGCGACCGTGGTGTTCCCCTTCCTCACCGCCACGGCCTCCGCCGGACCCACCGCGACCGGTCCGGACGGCGGTGCCGCCGGTGCGGCCTGGGCCGCGACTCAGGATGGGCCGCAGCAGTATCCGAACATCCACATCGACTGGGATGTGCCGATCACGATGAGCGACGGCACGGTGCTCAAGGGCAACGTGTACCGCCCCGCCGATGCCGCGGGCCGCCCCGCCGATACGCAGACGCCCACCATCGTCAACCTCACCCCGTACACCAAGCTGGTCTCCAATCTCGCCGACCACGCGCAGTCGATCCCGGGCCTGTCCGACGCGCTGCTGAACCTGTTCCGGCAGATCGACCTGTCGGGCACCCCGCTGTCGGGCATCACCGACCTCACCAAGTCCTTCGGCGGCGGCGAGCTGCGCAACTTCACCGTCGACCGCCAGCTCATCAAGAGCGGCTACAGCCAGGTCGTGGTCGATGTGCGCGGCACCGGCTTCTCCCAGGGCGAGTGGGACATGCTGCGCGACCGGGAACAGCAGGACACCGTCGAGGTGATCGACTGGGCGTCGCGGCAGCCGTGGTCCACCGGCAAGGTCGGCATGAACGGCATCTCCTACTCCGGCATCAACCAGGTGCAGGCCGCCGAGAAGCATCCGGCCGCGCTGAAGGCGATCTTCCCGGTGGTGCCCGGCAGCGACCTGGTCGACGACGTCCTGGCGCCCGGCGGCGGCTTCGGCTTCAACTTCATCCCGCTGTGGCTGACCGCGATCAACTCGCTGAAGTGGGCGCCCGACCTGGCGTCGATCGTGAACGGCAAGTTCGACACCCAGTGGCTCACCGACCGCATCGACAGCCCGCTGACCTACATGGACGTGCTGCTGAGCGCCTACACCAGCACGCGGATGGAGGACCTCGATCCGCGCGTGAAGGGCATGCTCAACGACTTCAGCTCCGAACGCCAGGCGTGGCTTGGTGATCCGAGCGAGATCGACATTCCGACCTTCGTTACCGGCGGCTGGCACGACCTGTTCACTTACTCGGAATCCAAGATCTACAACGAGATTCCGCTGCCGCCGGGCCAGAAGCAGCTCTTCATGGGCAACACGTATCACGTCAGTTCCGGCAACGAGTACGGCAAGCCGGGCCTGCCGCCGCGGCTGGACGTGCTGCAGCGCGCGTGGTTCGACAAGTGGCTCAAGGGAATCGACAACGGCATCGATACCTACGGCCCGGTGACGCTGCGCCAGCAGGGCGGCGGCTGGGTCACCCAGGACGGGTTCGGCCCTTCCGCCCCGGAGCAGCAGGCCGCCGAACATCGCCGGATGTACCTGTCCGCCAATCGAAGTGGCACCGCCGACAGTCTCTACGACGGGTCGCTGACCGCCGAGGCCAACGGCGACACCGCCCGCTTGAGCGTGGCGCCGGGCCTGACCACCCTGTGCTCCAACGATGCCGCGCAGGCGACCGCGGGCGCGCTGTCGATCATCGACGGCTGTGCCAAGGACTCGCGAGTGGCCGAGACCAACGGGCTCACCTTCACCAGCGCTCCGGTCGCCGGACCGACCACCATCTCCGGCCCGATCGCGGTGCGGCTCAACACCGTTCAGGACGCCGCCGACGGATACTGGGTGGCGACCGTCAACGACGTCGCGCCCGACGGACAGTCGACCGTGCTGTCGTCCGGCCAGCTGATGGCCTCGCTGCGCCAGGTCGACGAGGAGCGCAGCTCGCGCTCGGCCAACGGCGACTACACCGATCCGCGGGCCTACACCTCGCTGGACAAGCGGCAGCCGACCGTGCCGGGCGAGGCGACGACGCTCGATATCGCGCTGCCCGCCACCGAGGCGGTGCTGCAGCCGGGCCACCGGCTGCGGGTGGACGTGTTCGCCGGTAACTTCCCCAAGGGCCTGCCGATTCTGCCGATGCTGATCGATACCGGCCTGAAACCGCAGCACCTGCAGCTGGATCCGAATGCGCCCAGCTTCGTCAACATTCCGGTGCGGGGCCGCACCGGCTGGTAGATCTCGGGGACACCCCGACCGTCCCGGGTGCGCACAACGGCGTGCGCCCCGGGACCTTTTTCGTTCGCGCTGCCCAATTCCCTTGGCGTTGTGTGCCGCCCGGCCGGGTCCGGTTTGTGCAGTCGGATGATTCTGCGCCGATTCGTCTCTGGCGCTTGTTACTCCGTCGTAAGTTAGCGGCGACCGTTTCCCGACGCAGTTCGAATGGTGGGCGATGAGATACCTCCTCCGTGCCGTGCTGGTGGCCGTCACCGCCGTCGCGCTGATCCCGTTCCTGACACCCGTCGCCGCCGCGGCGCCCGATCCCGTCGGACCCGACGGCGGCGCCGCCGGTGCGGCGTGGGCAGCCACCGAGGACGGCCCGCAGCAGTATCCGAACGTCTACATCGAGTGGGACGTCCCGATCACCATGAGTGACGGAACGGTGCTGAAGTCCAATGTCTATCACCCCGCCGACGCCTCGGGCCGTCCGATCGCGACGCCGACGCCGACCGTCGTCAATCTCACGCCGTACACCAAATTGGGCTCCATGATCGGTGATTCGGCGATGTCGATCCCGTGGGTATCGGATCTGGTCATGCAGCTCGCCCGCGATATCGACCTGTCGGGCACGCCGTTCTCCGGAATCACCGATCTGACAAAGGCTCTCGGCGGCGGCCTGCTGCGCAACTTCACCGCCGACCGCCAGCTGATCAAGAGCGGCTATACCCAGGTGGTGGTCGATGTCCGGGGAACCGGCTTCTCCCAAGGGATCTGGGACATCCTGCGGCAGCGCGAGCAGCAGGACACCGTCGAGGTGATCGACTGGGCGTCGCGGCAGCCGTGGTCCACCGGCGACATCGGCATGAACGGCGTGTCCTACTCCGGCCTCAACCAGTTGCAGGCGGCGGCGAAGAATCCGCCCGCCCTGAAGGCGATCTTCCCGGTTGTGCCCAGCCGCAACCCGTTTCGCGATCTGGTCGCGCCCGGCGGGGCGATCGGGACGACCTTCATGCCCATGTGGCTCGCCGCGGTCAACGGCGGCAAGCTGGTCCCCGATCTCGCCTCGGTGTTCCAGGGACGGTTCGACACCAAGTGGCTGGCCGATCGGCTGGCCGATCCGTTCACCTTCGTCGACGCGCTGATCAATGTCTTCGTCACGCCGGAGATCTCGCAGCTGAGCCCGAAGGTGCAGGAGCTGCTGGACAAGAACAGCCCGGCCCGGCAGGCGTGGGAGACCGACCCGACCCGGATCACGGCCCCCACCTTCGTCACCGGCGGCTGGCACGACGTATTCGTCAACTCCCAGACCGAGGTCTACGACCGAATGACGTTGCCGCCCGGGCAGAAACAGCTGCTGATGGGCGATACCTACCACATCAACAACGGCGCCGAATCCGGCAGGCCCGGCCTGCCGCCGCGCATGGACGTGCTGCAGCGGGCGTGGTTCGACAAGTGGCTCAAGGGAATCGACAACGGCATCGACCGGTACGGGCCGGTCACCGTGCAGGAGCAGGGCGGGGGCTGGATCACGCTGCCCACCTTCGGTCGGCCGGAGCCGGAGTCGGAGTACCGGCGCATGTACCTGGCCGCCGCGCCCAGCGGCACCACGACGACCAGCGTGCACGACGGATCGCTGTTCACCGAGCCGGGCCCCGGGATCGATCGGCTCACCGTGGCACCGGGCCTGACCGGGCTCTGCTCGCGCGACGCCGCCCAGCAGACCGTCGGTGTGGCCGCGATCATCGTCGGCTGCGCGGAGGACGACCGGATCCACGAACTCGGCGGGCTGACCTTCACCAGTGCTCCGGTCGCCGCGCCCACCACGATCGCGGGCCCGATGTCGGTGCGTCTCAACACGATTCAGGACGGCACCGACGGCTTCTGGATGGTATCGGTGAACGATGTGGCGCCGGACGGCCGCTCGACGGCGCTGTCGACCGGCCAGCTGATGGCCTCGCTGCGCAGCATCGACGAGTCGCGCAGCACCCGGGCGGCCAATGGCGACTACACCAATCCGGTGCCGGATCTGTCGCTGGACACCCGGCAGCCCACCGTGCCCGGCCAGCCCACTCCGATCGACATCGCGGTCCCGGCGGTGGACGCGGTCCTGCAGCCGGGACATCGCCTGCGCGTGGACGTCTTCGCCGGAAACTTCCCGAAGGGCCTGCCACCCACCCCCCTCCTGCTCGAATCGGGTCTCCGCCCCCAACATCTACAACTCGACCCGGCAGACCCCAGCTACATCCACCTCCCGGTACGCGGCAACCCAGCCTGGTGAGGCCGCCCACAGCGCCCCATGGCGCAGGACCCGGACGATGCCACGATCTGGTAGACCCGCGTACGGTTGAGGTGGATATCACAGTCGCGCCGGGGAGCGGTGTTCCACACCCGAGCCGGGCACAATGGGAAGACAGTTCACGTCGGCTTCGCGCGGTCTCCAGATGCGCGGTGCCACAACGAAATGTGCGTGCGGCATCGTCGTCCGTACCCGGAGGCCACCGCGGGGGGGGGGGGGGCCCCCCCCGGGGGCGGGGGGGTAAAAAACCGCGAACACCCGCCGAAGGGGCCCGGGGCGGGGGGG